>DJSG01000014.1:7508-21241 GCA_002440265.1 Bacteroidales bacterium UBA6340
ACATACTAATCTCATACTAATATCATACCCTTACCCAGACAATCAGCCGAGGAAAGAATTTGTTTTTTGCGGATTTTATTTTGTGGATATTGCGCAAGTGCGGAAAAAGCAGTACATTTGCAGTCCGTAAGGTGAGCCTAATCAACGTTAGTTACAATGATATTCGAAGCCAGTCCGTACAAGGTATTTGCGGGTTCAAAAGGGGAGCCGTTGGCGTCCCGTATTTGCGAGCATTTGGGATGTTCGCTGGGTAAAGTAAACGTTGCACGCTTCTCTGACGGGGAGTTTGCGGTGAGTTTTGAAGAGTCAGTGCGCGGTCAGTCGGTGTACTTGGTGCAGTCCACGTGTCCGAACAGCGACAACCTGATGGAGTTGCTGCTTGCGATAGACGCAGCACGACGGGCCAGTGCGTACAAAGTGATAGCGGTGATACCGTATTTCGGTTGGGCGCGCCAGGACAGGAAGGACAAACCGCGCGTGTCGATTGGTGCGAAACTGTGCGCGAATATGCTGCAGGTGGCGGGTGCGGACCGTGTGATAACGGTGGATCTGCACGCCGACCAGATACAGGGATTCTTTGATATACCGGTTGACCACCTGTACGGAGCAAACGTGCTGGCGTCGTATGTGGAGTCGTTGCATTTGGATAACCTGATAGTGGCGTCGCCTGATGTGGGCGGTAGCAAGCGTGCGGCAGAGTTTGCGAAGAAACTGCATGCGAGTACCGGTGTGGAGGTGCCGATGGTGATATGCTACAAGCACCGTCCGGAGGCTAACCAAGTGTCGGAGATGCGTGTGCTGGGCGACGTGCAGGGAAAGAATGTGATTATCATTGACGATATAGCGGATACGGCAGGGACGCTGTGCAAGGCTGCGAAGGTGATGAAAGAGGAAGGGGCATTGTCGGTGCGCGCATTGGTGACCCACGGACTGATGTCGGGCGAGGCCTGCAAACGGATTATGGAGTCGGAGTTGGAAGAACTGGTGTTCACCGATTCGATACCGTTTGATGTGAGCCGTTGCCCGAAAGTGAAGACCGTGTCGCTGGCTGCTCCGATTGCGGAGACGATACTGGCGATACAGGAGCACAGGTCGGTGAGTGAGTTGAATATCCACTGATGATGGTGTGAGAATTTGGAATAAAATAGGAATGATAGGGGCGGTAGCCCTGATTGGCAGTTTGACAGGGTGCGGCGGCAAGCCGCACTCTGCCGCTCAGACTGCTGAGACGAAGTGCGATTTTTCGGCGGATTCGGCATACGCTTATGTGGACAGTCAGGTGGGTTTCGGGGCACGAGTGCCCGGTACGGAAGCCCATAGCGAGTGCAGGGATTGGATAGTGGAAAGGCTGACGGCATGGGGTGTGCAAGTGGAGGAACAGCAGGGGTTGATGACTGATTATAAGGGAGATATGCAGCCTGTGCGCAATATCGTGGCGCATGTGGAAGGGCATAAGGCGAATGCGGCGGCGGTGCTGCTGTGTGCGCATTGGGACTGCCGTCCGTGGAGTGATGAAGAGGAGGACTATGATGAGCGTTTTCTGCCCGTGACGGGTGCGAATGACGGTGCGAGCGGCGTGGGCGTGCTGCTGGAGGTGGTGCGTCAGTTGCAGACACTGCGGGGTTCGGAGACGGCTTTTCCACCCGTGGATGTGGTGCTTTTCGATTGTGAAGATATGGGTACACCCAACCATTATACGGGTGTGCAACGAGAAAATACATGGTGCCTGGGGAGTCAGATGTGGGCGGAACGGTACGCGAAAACGCCTGTGAACAAGCGCGTTGCGTATCAGTACGGGGTGCTACTGGATATGGTGGGCGACCCGTCGGCGACATTTCCGCGGGAGTACTTCTCGGTGCAGTATGCGCAGCAGTATGTGGAAAAGGTGTGGCGCACGGCATCGAAATTGGGATACGGGCGGTATTTCGTGAACCAGAATGCGTATCCCATCACGGACGACCACTATTATGTGAACACGGTAGCGGGTGTGCCGTGCGTGGATATTATTGATTATAAGCCTAATGCGGAGACAGGGTTCCCCGACTGGTGGCATACGCAGCGCGATGACATGCGCAATATCAACAAACAAACATTAAAGGCAGTCGGTGAGACTGTGATGAACGTAATATGCTCGAAATAAAGAACTTACATGCCTCAATAGCAGGCAAAGAGATACTGAAAGGCGTGAACCTGACCATCAATGAGGGCGAGGTGCACGCGATAATGGGTCCGAACGGTGCGGGAAAGAGTACGCTGTCGAATGTGCTGGTGGGCAATCCCGCGTACACGGTGACGGAAGGCGAGGTGCTATTCAAAGGCAAGAACCTGTTGGAGATGGCTCCCGAGGTTCGGGCGCGGGAGGGGATATTCCTGTCGTTTCAGTATCCGGTGGAGATACCCGGTGTGTCGATGGTGAATTTTCTGCGTACGGCCGTGAACGAGAAGCGGCAGTATCAGGGTCTGGAGCCGCTGTCCGCCACGGAGTTTCTGCGGCTGATGCGCGAGAAAAAGGCGTTGGTGGGTATGGATAACAAACTGACTAACAGGTCGGTGAACGAGGGTTTCTCGGGCGGTGAGAAGAAAAGGAACGAGATATTCCAGATGGCAATGCTGGAGCCGTGCCTGTCGATACTGGACGAGACGGATTCGGGTTTGGATATAGACGCGCTGCGCATCGTGGCCGAGGGCGTGAACAAACTGAAGACCCCCAAGACGGCATCGATAGTGATTACGCACTATCAGCGGTTGCTGGACTATATCGTGCCGGATTTTGTGCATGTGCTGGCGGACGGCAAGATAGTGCGCACCGCGGGCAAAGAGTTGGCACTGGAGTTGGAAGAGAAGGGGTATGCGTTTCTGAACGAGCAATAGCGGTGGCGGTATGGCGAAAGAGATAGTGTTGCATAAGGGCGAGACGCGGGAATGGGTGATGGTGAATGAGCCGCAGGTGGATTGGCATGTGGTGCAGGAAGAGGGTTCGACCCTGCGTCTGCACGTGGTGTGCCTGGATGACAAGTCGGCGCAGGACGCGCAGTGGCAGTCGCGAATCGTGGTAGAACAGAACGGAAAAGGTTGCCGTACAGAGTTGTACGGTATGGGTATAGTGCGCGAGCAACAACAGATGCACGTGATGACGCAGGTGCTGCACAACGCGGGCGGCGGGTATTCGTCGCAGTTGTTCAAGTATGTGCTTGATAATGAGGCGCGCGGTTCGTTTCACGGGGAGTTGAAGATACTGCCCGATGCCCAGAAAGTGGAGGCGTGTCAGACGAACCGGAATATACTGCTGTCGCGCGGGGCAATGATGACTACCGAGCCGCAGTTGGAGATATATGCCGACGATGTGAAAGCCAGCCACGGGGCAACTACGGGTCAGTTGGACGAGTCGGCGATATTCTATATGCAGCAAAGGTGCATAGACAAAGAGACCGCCTACAGGCTGCTGCTGTGCGCGTTCTTCGATGATGTGGTGCGTGAGGTGCGCGACGAGACCGTGCAACAGCGGCTAATAGACACGATTGATAGCGTAATCCAGTAAACAGATTAGAGAGTCTTTGTACTTGCCGTCAGGGAGGACAGCGATAGCCTCCATGGCGCGCTTGCGGTGTCGCTGCATCTGCCGGTAGGCATAGCGTACGCCGTCGTAGCGGAGGACGAAGGATTTGATTTCTTCGGACGCCTCCAAGGGGTTGATATACTGCGCTTTGGAAGCCAGTCCCTCTGCCAGTTCGCGGATATGCTCCGCCTCGTCTTTGGTGGCGCGTGCGAGGGATATGAGGAGGGGTAGGGTGGCTTTGCCGTCGCGTATGTCGCTCATCGTGGGTTTGCCAAGGTCTTCGATGTCGGAGTAGTCGAGGACATCATCCTTGAGTTGGAAGCACATACCGAGTTGCAATCCGAACTGACGCAGGGCAGTGATTTGCCGCGTGGTAGCCCCTGAACTGGCAGCCCCTGCCGCACTGCAAGCCGCAAAGAGGCAGGCTGTCTTCTGCTCGATGACCTTCATATATTGGTCTTCGGTTATCCACATGGACTGCCCGCTGTGCAGTTGGAGCAGTTCGCCGGAAGCGAGAGACTTGCCCATGCCAGCCACGGTGGCGAGAATGGTGGTGTTGTGCACATCTGCCAGAATACCAATGACTTTGGCAAGGAGATAGTCGCCGGTGAGGACGGCGATTTTGTTCGTCCATTGCGTGTGTACCGCCTCGGTGCCCCGGCGCATGGGAGAGTCGTCCACCACATCATCGTGGATGAGCGAGGCGGTGTGCATCATCTCGAGTGCTGCGGCGGTCCGGAGGGTCTTGTCGGTGATGCCGCGGCAGATGGCGGCAGACAGGAGCACGAGGATGGGACGCAGTTGCTTGCCGCGTTTGGAATGGATATAGTCCAGAACCTCGGAGAGTAGTTTGTTGTCGGTTTGTAAAGCATCCGCAAAGGTCTGTTCGTATTGGCGAAATTCTGCTTGTATGGGTTTGCGAATCTCTTGTATTGTATCCATGTGTTTACCAATCTATGGAGGTTAGGTGCCCGCGATATACGTCGCTGAATGTTTCTGTAAAAGACTGTCCGCCAATGAGGTATATGTTGTTGGCATTGTCGATGACGGCTGTTTGCTTCTGCCGTTGTCCGTAGGTGTCGGGCAGTCGGTTGTGGGCGGTGTCTGGGGTGTACCAGTTCATGCCCTCGTCGTCGGAGAAGAGCATGGAGGTGCGCCATGTGAGGTCGTTGTCAATGCCGCCGAACATGATGATATGTCCGTCGTACTGCAGGAGGGATATGCCTGTGAGTGAGCGGAAGTCGGGTTGTTCGATGGAGAAATCCTTGATTCTGTAGCCTGCTGATGTCTCGTATTCGAGGTTCCAGCGGGTGTTGAGGGGTGTGCCGTCTTCGGTTCGTCCGCCTACAATCATAGCGCGCGGGCGTTCACTGCTGGCACCAAAGGCGAGAGAGGCAAAGTCGGAGACGGGGAAACCGGCAGGCAGGGTGTCGCCTTGCAGCCCGTAGATTGGTTCGGCGGGCAGGAGGCTGTCGTTGGGCTGTGTGTGCCCCAAGAGAAGTTGCGATGTGGTGCGGTCGCGCAGGATGCACCATGCCTTGTTGTCGAAGGCGACTAACATATTGACAAACGAGAAACTGCGCGTGCTGTAGTCGTGGGTTGTCCACGTGGTGATGTCGGTGGAGGTGTAGAGGCAGTCGCCATCGGCATAGTAGAGGGTGCTGCCGAGTTGCAGGATATTGCGTACGCGGCAGGCTGCGGGTAAGCCCGTGACGGCAGATTGCTTGGTCCAGAGAGAGCCGTTGGCGGAGGTGTAAACCTCGGTAGATAGTCCGTCGTTGGTGAAGAGGACCAATTGTCCGTTGATGTAGAACGCCTGCATATCGCAGTTGCGGGTGAAGATACGCTCGGTGAGGCGTGTCCATATATATAGGTCAGGGTCCACTTGATGGACGGTGAAAGCGAGTTGGTACCACTTCTCGTTGGTAAGGTCGGAGGACTTGACATGCACGAAGATGGGTTCGCGGCTGAAATCCACGGTGTCGCTGCCCGTGAGGATGAAGGACGTGTCGGGCAGGAAGAGTGTTACAGAAGCGGGTGTGGCTTTGTAGGAGAAGCGCGGCATGACGCTATCCAAGGTGGTGCCGAATGCGAGGGAGTCGCTGTTGTAGATGAAACCGGTGTCGGTGCGTTGCTCCACCTTGTAGGTGGCGGCGGTGAGACCCGGGTTGGCAGTGTCGGTAGCAAAGGAGAACACCGTAATCTCCGCATAGGGAGAGGTGGTGTCGGTGGTCTTCTCGTTGCAGCCGGCAAGCACGATGCCGAAGAGTAGGAGTATGTATAAAAGTCGCTTCATTACACAGAAATTTCGGACAAAGTTACCACCATTTTTGCACATATCCAAATAAAGCAGTACTTTTGCGGTTGTTTTACGCGGAATTATGCTTTTTGAAACCAACATACGTGATTTGCTGCGGTTACTGCCCAAGTACAGGACGCGACAGGCGAAGGCTGAGATGCGCGAGTTGCTCAGTCAGAAGCGTCGTTTGCTGACCTCGGAACAGAAAGAGGAGGCTTCTGCGCGCGTGATAGAGCGATTGGAGCAGTTGGAGTGTTTCCGCAAGGCAAAGACGCTGCTCATCTATTATCCGATTCACAACGAATTAGACTTGTTGCCGTTGGTGAAGAAGTACAAACACGAGAAGACGATTCTGTTTCCCGTGACGCACAGGAAGAGCATAGATGCTTGTCCGTATCGCGGTAATGCGCTGATGAAGCGGGGTAAATTCAATATCCCCGAGCCGCAGACAGAGCCTTACACGGGCAATATTGACCTGATACTGATACCCGGTGTGGCGTTTGACAGGAAATGCAACCGTTTGGGGCGTGGCGGAGGCTATTATGACCGCTATCTGTGCAAGCGCAAACACTCGATGCTCATAGGGGTGGGGTATGACTTTCAATTGGTAGGTGAGGTGCCTACCGAGCGGAATGATATGCGTTTGCAGGGTGTTATTGTTCCTTCTCAGACCATTCTAAGGTAGTCTGCTGCGATTCGCGGTAGAGTATGTCTCTATCGGTTTCGGGTGTGAGGTGCTTCTCGCCCGTGCGGTAGTAGTATATCAAGCCGTAGTCCTGGCACTTGCGCAGGCGGGCATAAGGCAGTTCGTCCTGATAGAACGCCTCCACTTGGTTCCATATATCGAGCAGTAGCCGGTCGGCTTCTTTGCGCATGGTTTCCACGTCCTCATAGATACGGGAGTGGGTCTTGCGGGTGTAGTTGATGGTGGTGTACTGTTCGCGGAAGATGTCGTAGTGGACTTGCACCTTATTTATAGCGGGGTTGTAGATAGGAAAGCCGCCTTGCGCAATGCGTTTCTGTTCGCCTTCGATGATATTCTTGCCCCATTCGAGCAGGCTCTCCTCGGTGTTGAGGTCGGGTAGGGCAGTATTGTCGGGGTCGAGATGGTATAGTTCTTTCTGCACGCGTTTGATTTCGCCACGAATGACAGCCAAATTCAGCACCTGAATGAAGTGTGAGATGTACATGCGGGCGTTGTGTACCTTGTGCCGATACTGCTTGTTGGCAGACACTTTGGTGTCCACATTGGCGTGATACTGAGCCATTTGGTTCTCAAATTGCATAAGGAACCGCTGTGCTTCGGTCAGTGTCTTGTACTGGATAGGCTGGTCGTTGAAATCGGCTTCTCCTGCACGTTGCACCGCCCGTTGCATGGCTTTCAGGCGGGTTTTGTCTGTTTTTGGTAGTCGGCGGTAAGGCATAGTTAATGATGAATTGACTCCCCCAACCCCCTCAGAGAGGGGGGTAATAAAGAGGATAGTTTATTTATTGTTGTACATTGATTGCGATTAGTATTATTGGATTTGTCATATCTGCCAGTTATCCCCGCTAAGCCCCTCCTTTGGAGGGGTTGGGGAGGTCTCTATTTTCTCCTTTTAATCAGTTTTTCTGCTAAGGTGCGGAGGGCTTGTGTGGCGTTGTTTGAGGGGAGGTCTTGCAGGCAGTCCAATGCCTTTCGGGTGTATTGCTCCACCACTTCTTCGCAGACTTGGCGTATGCCAAGGCGGTTGTACAACCCTGTGACAGCCAGAATCTTGTCTTCTTTGGGTGCATGTACGGCATGCAGCCAGTGCTCGAGTTCCAAGCGTGTGGAGGGGTCTGCTGTGTGCAGTGCGGTGAGTAGTACATAGGTCTTCTTGTTGCATGTGATGTCGCCACCTATCGCCTTGCCGAAAGTGGCGGGGTCTCCCCAGCAGTCAAGGATGTCGTCCTGTATCTGAAATGCCAATCCGAGGTTGATACCATACTGATACAGAGCGTCTTGCGCCTGCGCATCAGCCCCTGCGATGTATGCCCCTATCTGCAGGGCAGTGGCAAGCAGGACGGAGGTCTTGCGGCGAATCATCATGAGGTAGTCGTCGATAGTGGTGTCCTGTTTGGCTTCAAAATCCACGTCGTACTGCTGTCCTTCGCATATCTCCGTGCCCATCTTGTTGAAGAGCCGCAGTACTTCGGGCAACTTGTCAGCGGGGACGCGGGATAACAATTTGTATGCTTCGATGAGCATCTGGTCGCCGGAGAGTATGGCGGTGTTGTCGTTCCAACGTACATGCACTGTTGGTCGTCCGCGACGTACATCGGCACGGTCCATGACATCGTCATGGAGTAGGGTGAAGTTGTGGAAGACTTCCAACGCCAAGGCTGCGGGAAGCACATCTTCGTCTTTGCCTCCGAATGCCTCGGAGGCGAGTATTGCCAACTGCGGGCGCAGGCGTTTGCCTCCGCTTTCCAAGGTGTATCCGATAGGTTCGTAGAGCCCACGGGGTTCGCGGTTCCAATCAAGTTTGGCTATTTCTTGTTCTATATTTACCATAATAAAGACCTCCCCAACCCCTCCAAAGGAGGGGCTCAATTAATTAGTGATTAACTATTGCGTTTTCGATGATGTCTGTGAGGACATCTTTCATCTCCAAGCCTGCGGCACGCACTTGTTGCGGGATAAACGATGTGGGGGTCATGCCTGGGGTTGTGTTGATTTCCAACAGGTTAATCGTCCAACCTTCTGTCAGTATGTAGTCCACCCTGATAATACCATTGCAGCCTAAGATGTCGTAGATATGGAGGGTCAGTGCCTGTACGCGGTCGCGCACCTCGTCGGGAATGCGTGCGGGCGTTATCTCGTCCACAGCCCCGTTGTACTTGGCATCGTAGTCAAAGAACTCGTGTTTGGTTACTACCTCCGTGATAGGGAATGCCACTGCCTTGCCGTGCGTCTTGTATGCTCCGCAAGTTATCTCGACACCTTTCATAAATGCCTCACAGATAACCTCGTTGCCTTCGCGGTATGCCTTTTCAATGGCTGGGGACACCTCTTGCAGCGTCTTGACTTTGGTTACGCCAAAGGAGGAGCCTCCCACGTTGCTCTTGATGAAGCATGGCAGCCCTATCTTCGCCACAATCTCTTCATCTGCAGGGCGTTGCATGTTCCGGCGCAGGAGAATGCTGGGGGATATGCGTACGCCGAAGTCCTGCAGGTAGTGGTTGCAGGCGTACTTGTTGAAAGTCAGGGCTGCCGCCAAGACATTGCAGCACGAATAGGGCACGTGCATCATCTCCAAGTAGCCCTGCAGCAGTCCGTTCTCGCCCGGTGTGCCATGGATGGTGATGTAAGCGAAGTCGAAACGTATCTTTTCCCCATTGTGGAGGAAGGAGAAGTCGTTCTTGTCCACCGGCACCCATTTGGCGTTTGTATTATCACGCAATATGCTGTCGTCCACATTATTGTCGTCCAATGCTTCCCAGTTGCTGCCCTGAATGGTGACAATGGTAGCGTTGTATTGCTCTTTGTCTATCCACGAGTAGATGCCTGCGGCACTGCGGAGTGAAACATCGTGTTCGCTGCTGTCTCCGCCACAAACTATGGCTATATGCTTCTTATTGCTCATTTTTATATGAATCTAAAACAACCCGCAAATTTACTACTTTTTTTGCATACTGCCAAAAACTTTTGCGTTAACCATATATTCCGAGTGAGAAGAGGCGGAATTGTGGCGTAAAATCCGGTTTCAAAACGGAGGTTTGGTGTGTGGTATAATTTTAACAATTGCAAGATTCTATCCGTGTGATTACTCGTTGTTCTCTCGGAGTTCACTCGGGATTCTCTCGGTGAAAGTGCGTGCTTATAATAATTTATAATTGAGAGGTTCACGGCAAGCAGCAATGGTATGGCAGGCTAATGGTATGAAATGAGACTTATTGTTTAGGACTGTCCCGAACGTCATTGCTATTTGGCGCGCTTGTTATGAAAAATACTTACGCCCCTTGCATATATGCACGGAATGTAGTATCTTTGCAGGCTTTTTGAAAAGAAAGCGCGTATTGGGGATGGATTTGACTGCTTGCAACCCCGTAACAAAATGCTAAAACTTGTGCCGCAAGTCCCAAACAGTCACTTGTGGCTTGTTTTTTATCTAAACAACAGATGAACTATCTATTTACTTCGGAGAGTGTCAGCGAAGGGCACCCCGACAAAGTGGCAGACCAAATCTCGGATGCCGTATTGGACAACTTTCTGGCACAGGATGCCGACTCGCACGTGGCGTGTGAGACACTCGTCACCACCGGTCAGGTGGTAGTCGCCGGCGAGGTGACAAGCAATGGGTATGTGGATGTGCAACATATTGTGCGTGAGACGATTAAGCATATCGGCTACACCAAATCCGAGTACAAATTCGAGGCGGAGAGTTGTGGTATCCTGACGGCATTGCATGAGCAGAGTCCCGACATCGCGCGCGGTGTGAACGGGCGCGGTACGGAGAACGAAGGCGAACAGGGTGCCGGCGACCAGGGTATGATGTTCGGCTACGCCACCAACGAGACTGACAACTATATGCCGCTGACCCTTGACCTTGCGCATACCTTGGTATATGCGCTCGCGCGCGTGCGCAAAGAGGGCAAGGAGATGCAGTACCTGCGTCCCGACAGCAAGAGTCAGGTGACCATTGAGTACAACGAACAGGGTGAGCCGCTGCGCATTGACACTATTGTGGTCAGCACGCAGCACGATGAGGACGTGTCGCAAACCCAAATACGTGACGACATACGCCGTGTGCTGCTGCCCTTGGTGGCTAAGCGTGATGCACGCTATGCCCGTCTGTTGGAGGGCGACTACAAGTTGCTGGTGAACCCTACGGGTATGTTCGTGATTGGCGGACCTGCAGGCGACACGGGCTTGACGGGACGCAAAATCATCGTGGATACCTACGGCGGACGCGGTGCACACGGTGGAGGTGCTTTCTCGGGCAAAGACCCGTCGAAGGTGGACAGGTCGGCGGCTTATGCGGCACGCTGGATTGCCAAGAACATGGTGGCTGCGGGAGTGGCACGCGAGATGCTGGTGCAGGTCAGTTATGCCATCGGTGTGGCAAAGCCCGTCAGCCTGTATGTGAACACCTACGGCACGGGCAAAGTGGGCAAGAGCGACGCCGAGATAGCACAGGTAATCAGTGAGTTGTTCGACCTGCGTCCGCAAGCCATCATTGAAGCCCTCAAACTCAAACAGCCGATGTACGAAGAGACTGCCCGCTACGGACATGTAGGGCGTACCAATGAGGTGGTGACCAAGACCTTTATTGATGGCAACGGGCACCCGTTCACACGCGAAGTGGAATTGTTTACGTGGGAGAAACCGGACATGGTGGACGCCATACGCAAAGCCTTCGGGCTCTAATCCCTACTCTCTAACCCCTAAATCAGGTATGACAAAAGCACAACAATCGTGGTTGGTGACGGGCATTGTGGTACTCGCTGTGGCGTTGGACCAGTGCCTGAAAGTGTATATCAAGACGCACTTTGACTTGGGCGAGGCGCATGAAATCACTTCGTGGTTCTGGATATGCTTCGTGGAGAACAACGGTATGGCGTTTGGCATCGAGTGGTTCAGCAAGTTGCTGCTCACGCTCTTCCGCATCGTGGCGGTCGGGCTGCTGGGGTGGTATATGCACATACTGATTCACAAACAGCACGCACGTACCTCGTATATCGCTATGATTGCGCTGGTAACCGCGGGTGCTCTCGGCAACATCATTGATTGTGTGGCATACGGTAAGATATTCGGATACGCAGGTTGGTTCTACGGGAAAGTGGTGGATATGCTGTACTTCCCGCTTATTACCAACAGCGCAGGGGAGTGTATATTCTTCCGGCCGGTGTTCAATCTCGCGGACTCGTGTATCACTGTGGCGGTCATACTGATAATACTGTTCTTCCGCAAAGACCTTGACCAGAGTCTGAGCGGCTTGTCCAAACGCAAACAAGAGCCTGAGGAATGAGCCGTTCACCGCAATATCTGCTTTTCATGGCTATGACGATATGCCTGTTGGGGATGGCAAGTTGCCGTCCCCGCGGCGTGTTGTCGCCGCATGAGATGCGGGATGTGGTGTACGACTTGCACCGCGCAGACGGTGCCATACAGGTGGCAGGCTACAACTACTCGCACGATGAAGAACTGGCTGCGTGCTACAAGTCTGTGCTTGACAAGCACGGTATCACACAGGCACAGTTTGATTCTTCGCTGGTATGGTACACGGATAACCCGCAACGGTTCAACAAGATATACCCCAAAGTCGTAGCCCGCTTGGAGGCAGACCTGCAGGCGGAACAGGACTTGCGTGATACAAGCCGCCCGACCACTACTTTATCTCCGATAGAGGATATAGAGGAACTTCCAGATATTCCGCAAAAGCCTGTAGAACAACTACTTCGAGAGAATATCCATGGTTTGGACAACCCATGGACGATATGGGAGCCTGATACGTTCCTTCAAACGGACATCTATATATTTGGCTGCGATAGCACTGTGTTAACAATGCAGTAATTCCGCTGTTACGTTGCGGCGGAAGAGGATGAGTTTATAGCCTTTGGCGGGGTGCCCTTGCAGAGTGTAGCCGCAAAACAAGACGATAGTTCCCATCCATTTGACGGCTTCACTGAATAGTCGTTTGACGTATTTGGTGCGTGATACAGCCAAAGTGCGTTGGCGTTCACTGATACCTATCTGACGTGTGAGTTTGTCGAAATACGGTTTCTCCAGTTTGACTTGCGGAATAATATGGTGGAGTACGGGAGTGGGCAGATAGACAATAGCCATATCCAATGCCCTCATCTTGTCGAAGATATCTTTCTCTTCCGACCCCATCAGTCCGTTGCCTTTGCGCCCCAAGGCAGTATTGAACAGTCCTATTTTATCAAATACCTCTTTGCGGTAGGCGGCATTGCCTCCTCCCGGGAAACGTTCTTTAGGAAACGGCTTGACCTGATTGCCATAGTTGAGCCAACCGGTCAGAAGTGCTTTGGTGTATGGGGTCATCCATGCGGGGGCTACCGTGTTCTCGTACAGCGGTTCGATAGGTCCTCCCGCCGCCATGGTATCGGGGTGGGTGGCAAAATGCTCTGCGTATGCACGCAGATAATTTGCATCTACCAATGCGTCATCGTCCACATAGACGAGGATGTCGCCCTTTGCTTCTTTGATGCCACGGTTGCGAGCGGCGGAAAGTCCCTGCTCGGTTTCTATGACATAATGGAAAGATATATCGGGGTGTTGCAGGGCAAAAGTATCGCAGATGCCGCGGGTGTGGTCGGTACAGTTGTTGTCCACCAGCACAATCTCGTAGTCCGACTTTGGTAAATCGTTCTTTGCCAAAGCCAAAAGCAGGTTGCCGATGTACTTCTCGCGGTTGTATGTGCAGATGATAACGGTCAGCATTGGTATGTATTGGAATGATTATATCTCTGTTTCCAAGGCGCGGGCGATGATGTCGTCCATGTCGTAGTATTTGTATTCGGCAAGGCGGCCGCCGAAGAGGACATTGGTTTCCTTGCGGGCAAGGTCGGCATACTGCCGGTAGAGCAGGCTGTTGCGCTCGTCATTGACAGGGTAGTAGGGTTCCATGCCTTGCTGCCACTCGGTGGAATACTCGCGGGAAATGGCGGTCTTGGGACACGCATCCACTGCTGTACCGAACATCTCAAAGTGCTTATGCTCAATGATTCGCGTGTAGGGAACTGCCGCATCGGTGTAGTTGATGACGGCATTGCCTTGGTAGTTGGGCGTGTCCAAGACCTCGGTCTCAAAGCGGACTGTGCGGTATTCCAAGTGTCCGAGTCGGTAGCCAAAGTACTCGTCTATGGAACCGGTATAGACTACCTTGTCGG
>DJSG01000056.1 GCA_002440265.1 Bacteroidales bacterium UBA6340
TCCACGAGGGCGACCAAGTAGTTGTAGAAGGCTTCCAAAAACTATACAACGGGGCAAAGGTAACTTACTAGAATAGAGAAAACCATTTGTATATTTGCATAAATAATACTAACTTTGTGCATCAAATAAAAACAAACGTGAGACATTTCAAATTCATAGACCTCTTTTGCGGCATAGGCGGTTTCCACCAAGCCATGACTAATCTTGGCGGGGAATGTGTCTTTGCATCGGATATTGATGCCGATTGCCGCAAGACCTATACCCGCAACTATGGACTTCAACCCGAAGGCGATATTACCCGCATTGATGCCAAAGACATCCCTGCACACGATGTCCTGTGTGCAGGCTTTCCTTGCCAGTCGTTCTCCAAAGCCGGCAAACGGCTTGGCTTTGCGGACGAAACCAAAGGCACGCTTTTCTTTGATATTGTGCGCATTCTGCAATACCACCAACCCGAATATGCACTCCTTGAGAATGTCAGGAACCTTGCCTCGCACGACCATGGCAACACGTGGAATGTCATACACGATACATTGGTACGGATAGGCTACAATGTCAGTCCCGAACCGGTCATCTTCAGCCCGCACTACATCGGTGTTCCCCAACACCGCGAGCGTGTGTTTATTATGTGCGTGCGAAAGGACATCGGCACACTTCCCGATTTCTGTTTCAACGAGAGCAATATCCCCGCCTGCTGTATCGATGATATTCTGCAAGACGAAAGCGAAATACCCAATCTGCCAAAATACCTGCTCAAACCCGAGCAAATCCAATGGATTGACCTCTGGAATGAATTTATACAAGGCATTCATTGCGCCAAACTACCCGGTTTTCCCGTATGGGCGGATAGTCTCTGTGAACTCCGCGACAACCCGATGATTGGGCAATGGGACACCCTGCCGGGTTGGCAACGCAATTTTATCCTCAAAAACAACGAACTCTGGAAACAGAACAAAGAGTTTATCAATACTTGGCTCCAAAAAGCCAAACAATGCCCGCTGTTCTTCGGTGCAAAAGCCAAACTGGAATGGCAGGTGGGCGTGGACGAAAAGGACCCCGACCTATGGCAGCATATTATGCAAATCCGTCCGTCCGGACTGCGGGTCAAACCCGGTACGTATTTCCCAGCGCTGGTGGCTATTACTCAAACCTCTATTGTGGGCAAGCGCAAGCGTTTCCTCACACCGCGCGAGTGCGCACGTTTGCAGAGTTTCCCCGATACATTCCAATACGACGAAAAAGACGCACAGGCATACAAACAGTTCGGCAATAGCATCAATGTCGGACTGGTGGAACTCTTTGCACGCTATATGTTCGGCGACCCCGAAATACAACAGCGTTATTCCCGAACCGTCCAATATGCACAGCAAAAGCCTGCTGTTAAAATCATACGGAAGTCCAAAGCAAATACATACGATTATCCCACTTTATTTCCTGTAGCAGGGTTCTAGAAGCATCGCAAAAGCGGTGCTTCTTTTATTATAAAGACACTTATTGTTGGTTGATATATGGAAGAAAGAGACGAATTAAAGCAACTGGGCAACCGCCTAAAAACGAAACGGGAGCAACTGCAACTCACACAAGAGGAGTTTGCTGCCAAGTGCAAACTTACCAAAAACTATATCGGTATGTTGGAGAGGGGCGAGCGCAATCCCTCGTATCTCACTTTGCTCCAAATAGCCCGCAGTCTGAAAGTGTCACTTAAAGAACTTATATAAAATATGCTTCACACGAACACACTCTACGAAATTCAGCACAACAGCAATACAGGCGTTGAATATGAAATAGCCCTTTTCTATGTCTTGTTGCCCCAAGAAGAGGAAAAGGCACAAGTACTTGCCGCTATCAATCTGCGCACCAATGCAGAGGAAATAAAACGAATCATTCACATAACGGACAAGACTATTATTGAGCAGGCACTCGCCGCACAAGGTTTGTCTTACAAAGATTGCTCCTTCGAGACGCAAAACGACCTAGTCGGTCCTGCGGATATTGTCCTCTGTCTCACAAACGGACAGCAACTCGGCTTATCCGTCAAATTTGCAAATACCTGTACGCTCAATGTGACCGGATTACGCTTCATAACCCAACAGCAAAAAGAGCAGTTGCAACAGCAACTCAAAGAATATACCCGCCTTTATATAGAGGAAATGCAACAGCGATATGGTGCGGTTGGAAATTGGTTCCGTTTGCGCAAGCCGAGCCTGACCACAGACGTTTTTATCGACCTTATACGGGATGCCGTGATTGCCAATTGGAACCATATCCCCGACAAAGTCCGATTGTTACAAGACCTTTATCACGCCGATTATCCCATTGACTATTGGGTGGCGGAATATACACGCACAGGATTAACCATCAATACACACCCCACCAAGATTGATGTTGCGCAAGCCGACAGGGTTACCCTCGCCAAGCATGAGACATCTTTCGTGGCATTCTATTTGGACGGCGAACGCATCGGACACATGCAAGTAAAGTTCAACAACGGTTTTGTGGAACGCTGCAAAAAAGCACATCCTGATTTCACCATCGAAGGAATTGCTATGGCGTACGGCAAACCCTTCTCTTCGTGGAACTTCAGTATCGAAAGAAAATAAATTCTCCCATTCCAGAATGAAAAAACGCAATCACATAGAGGGTGCGATGCGCAACCACAACCTGGTGTTTCTGGTTGTGCTGGTGCTGACGGCGGTAGGTATATGGTCGCTGCCGAAGATGAACAAGGACGAGTTCCCGCAGTTCACCATCCGCCAAGGCGTGGTGGCTGCCGTCTATCCGGGTGCTACGGCGCAGGAGGTGGAGGAGCAGGTTACTATCCCGCTGGAGGATTTCCTCAACAGTTATGTAGAGGTGGACAAGGCAAACACCTACTCCACCACGGAGGACGGTATCGTCTATGTCTATGTAACGATACGCAATTCCGTCAAGTCGGCTCCCGATGCATGGACAAGTATCCGCGCGGGTCTTGACCTCTTTAAGAAGACGAGCCTGCCTGCGGGCGTATTGCAGATAGTGGTGGTGGACGATTTCGGCAGCACGTCGTCGATGCTGCTTGCTGTGGAGAGCGACGAGCGAAGCCCGCGCGAACTGGAGTCGTATGCCCGCCAACTGTGCACCCAACTGCGTACTATCCCCGAGATGGGCAAACTGAAGATACTCGGGGCGCAGCACGAGGAGATAGCCGTTACCATCGACGCGGCATGCCTCTCGGCGTACGGTATTGACCGGAAAGCATTGCAGATGTCGCTTATGCTGCAAGGCTTCCGTACGCTCAGCGGCAACCTGCAAGGCAGCACGGGGCTGCAAGTGGCTATCCCCTATACGAGCGAGCGCGAGATAGCCGAACAGATAGTCTGGTTCGACCCCGCCACGGGGGCGACTATCCGCCTCAAAGACATCGCCGCCATAGAACGCCGCTACCCCGACGCGGACAAGTTCGTGGAGTTCTACACGGGCGATGCGGCAACCGCTATCTCGCCCGACCGCTCGTGTCTCATCCTGAATATGGAGATGGTGCCGGGCAACAACATCGTGGCATTCGGCAACAAAGTGGAGCGGGAGTTGGAGAAAGCGCGTGTGCAACTGCCGCCCGACGTCCATTTCCACCGTATTACCGACCAGCCCAAGGTGGTGGACGACTCCGTGCGCTCTTTTATGCGCGACATCGTGCTGTCCATCATCGTCGTGATAGCCGTTATGCTGGTGCTTTTCCCGCTACGCACCGCACTGGTGGCCTGCACGGGCGTACCGGTCTGCACCGCCATCGCCATCGGACTGATGTACCTGACGGGTATCGAACTCAATACCGTCACCCTTGCCGCACTTATCGTGGTACTGGGTATGATTGTCGATGACTCCGTCATAGTCATCGACGGCTATACCGACCTGCTCGACCGCGGGCACAGCCGCTGGTATTCGGCGGCGGTCAGCACGCAGCAACTCTTTGTGCCGATGGCACTTGCCACATGCTCCATATCGGGTATGTTCTTCCCGATGACCAAGATTATTACAGGACCGCTGGGCGACTTCGTGCAACTCTTCCCGTGGGCAATCCTCTTTGCCCTCACCGCCAGTATCTTCTATGCCACGTGGGTAACGCCCTATATGGCTACACGCTTTATCCGCCGCCGCAAGCCCGAAGAAATGGGCTGGTTCGAACGCAGACAGAACCGCTTCTTTGCCGCCCTGCAAAACGGGTACAAGAAACTGCTGACTGCCTGCTTCCGCCGTCCGTGGGTGGTATATACCGTGCTTGTTCTGTGCTTGGGTGCGGGCGGCTACCTCATGGTGGCGCAACTCAACCTGCAACTCCTGCCCAAGGCGGAGCGCGAGTGTTTTGCCGTCGAGATACACCTGCGCGAAGGCTCATCGGTGGAGGAGACCGCACAGGTGGCGGACTCGCTGGCGCGGCTGATGCGCGTGGACAAGCGTATCACCTCCATCACTTCGTTTGTGGGGCAGGCGAGTCCGCGGTTCCATGCCACCTATACGCCGCAAATGGCGAAGCCGAGTTATGCGCAGTTTATCGTCAATACCACGTCCACCAAGGCGACGGCAGCCCTGCTGGAGGAATATACGCCGCGCTACGAGAACTATTTCCCGAATGCGTACGTGCGGTTCAAACAGTTGGACTACCAGGCGGCGAAGAACCCGCTCGAGGTGCGCTTCAAGGGCGACGACCTCGATGCTATCGTGCCGTATGCCGACAGCCTGCGCCGCTATATGTCCGAGCAACCGGAACTGACGTGGGTGCACTCGGACTACGACCAATTCGCCGAGCAGACCCGTATCACCCTGCGCGAGGATGAGGCGACACGCTTAGGCATTACCGAGACCACGCTCTCGCTCTACCTGAGCAGTCTGACCAACGGCACCCAACTGACCACCGTCTGGGAGGGCGACTGCGGCATCCCCGTGCTGCTCTATACGGCGGGGGCGGACAAGATGACGATTGACCAACTGCAAGACCTGATGATACCTACCGCCTACCCCACCGTGTGGGTGCCGCTGCGCCAGGTGGCGACGCTCACGCCCGAGTGGCACCGCGCGTCTATCGAGCATCGCAACTCGGTGAGGACGATTACCGTAGGGTGCGACCTGCGGGGTACGACCAGCCAGGTAGCCGCCGAGAAGAAAGTGAAAGCGTGGATACACGACAACCTTGAGTTGCCCGAGGGCGTACAGGTGTCGTATGGCGGACTGAGTGCCATCAACGGCGAGATGATACCGCAGATTATGTGGAGCGTGGTGGCGGCGTTGTTGGTAATGTTCGTGCTGCTCCTCTACCATTTCGGCAAAATCTCGCTGGCGTTGCTCACGTTGTCGAGTGCCGTGCTGTGTATCTTCGGGGCGTTTGTGGGGCTGTATGTGTTCGGACTGGACATCTCCATCACGGCGGTACTGGGTATAGTGAGCCTGATAGGTGTGATTGTGCGCAATGCGATAATGATGTACGAGTACGCGGAGGACTTGCGGCACAAGGGTTGCAGCGTGCGCGAGGCGGCTTACGAGGCGGGAATGCGTCGTATGCGTCCTATCTTCCTCACCACCGCCACCACCGCCCTCGGCGTGCTGCCGATGATTATCGCACATACGAGCCTGTGGATGCCGATGGGTGTAGTCATCTGCTTCGGTTCCCTCCTCACCCTCCCCCTCACCATCACCGTCCTCCCCGTGACGTACTGGAAGATGTTTAGTTGATAGTTGATTAGTTGATAGAAGTTGAGAGTTTAGAGTTTAGAGTTGAGTGCAGTGGAGAGTTTCTTTTAGAGGAGAGCAGTACGTGCAAAAACTATAAACTTTCTACTTATAAACTGCTATCAACCCTCAACATTCAACTTTTAACTCTTCAGCCGCCATAGCAGTCGCAGGAGGAGGGCGAAGACGGCGAAAGCCCCAATCCAAGCAAGACCTTTTACCGCCCGAGGGACATACCTTTCGGGCGGTAGTTGTATCACAGTCTCCTTATCTTGATAGATAGTATCTGTGCGGGTAATAATGTGTTCCCTCCATCTGTCCCTCCAGCGGTCGAGATAGACGGTATCGCCGCGGGTGTATTCGCGGATATAGATGCTGTCGCGGCGGTAGGTGCTATCATGCCGCTGCGTGTTCGTCAGGGTGTGCGAGGTCGTATTCGCGGGCGGCACGCTGCGCCTCGATATAGTGCATGCGCTGCTCCAAAGGACAAGGCACATCATACAAAGGATACGGATCATGGTCAATAATCTCAATATAGACAGGTTCATAACGTTTGGTTTTGCGGTCGTTGTAATTGGTTAGCAGTATCTCACGCAGTTTGTTGAGCGTGCGGCGGGAAGACAGCAGGCGCGGCTGTGGCGAAGAAGGATTTTGTCCTTTGATTCCGTTTGTGCTATCCGCGGACGAGAGAACACCCCATTGCGCCCGCGGGCTTATAGGGACCCCGTGGGTGTCCGCGTCCCCGGTGCTTGCCACACCGACCAAGATACAACCTGCCGTATCACGGGGATAGTTGCCTGCGTGTATGCGAATGCCTGTGCGTCCGACCACATTGCCGATAAGGGGCAGTACCTCACCGAAGCGGGGAGACATAGTGAGCGTGACAGGATAGAAACCTGCGGGGATAGCAACGTCGGTGTGCTCCAACGTGGAGCAGAACCAACGATTGTCAATGAATAGTTCGCCACAGATGGCGTTGCCTTGCGGCTGTTTCCGTATAATTTTCAATAACATAGTTTTCCGTGTAAAAGATATTTTTTGTTCTCCATTAAAGTTCGTATAAAGGACCATTAAAACCTCCTATCCCCATCATAGTGGAAAAAAAAAGTTCTCCGTTAATGACCGTTAATTTGTCGTTAATGGCATTATCGGGTATTTCTCCGTTAATAGTCATTGTTTTATAAAAACATTAATTACCATATAATTAGCCATTAATTTCAGCCTATCCATTGATTTCAGCCTCGATATTTGTAGCGATAGTCTATACCGACGATAGAGCCTGAGAAAGTAAGGATTTCGCCGAAGGCTACGAGGACAGAGGAGTGAATCTCGCCTGCAGGCGGCAGGGCTATTCCTGCGACCAGCAATGCGCACCCGAAAGTGCACATCGCGGTAGCGAGAATGAGTTGCAAATGCTTCGTCATATTTGGTTGAGGGTTAAAAGTTGAGAGTTGAATGTTTAGAGTTGAATGTTTAGAGTTGAGTGCAGTGGAGAGTGAATAGAAGAAAGTAGTCTGCGCAAAACTATCAAACTTTCCGCTATCCAACTGCTCTCAACATTCAACTCTAAACGTTTAACTATTTCATTATGCTACCTCCTCTGCACATTGGTGCCAAACGTACTGACGAAGGGTGCGATACTGCGTCTGCGACTTGAAAGCCGCGATGTCGGCTGGCATTTTCGAGGCATCTTGGAGACGCTTATGAGTTGCCATGCAGATAGCACCAAAGCGGGTGCGGTACTCTACCTCGGACTGCGAGGGCGAGGACTTGCGCTTGCCCATGATATGGGTGTAGTTGGGGTTTGCCAGCATTGCCGCATTGGATGTGGCTGCCTGACGGCGCATAAAAGTTACGGTACTTGCCTTTGACAATTTGCCAGAGACGGATTTGACGGGATCGATATAGATTACTTTAGCCATTTGTTTATTGGTTTAGAAGTTTATGGGTTTATACGTAGTTTAATTAGTTTAGGGTTGAGAGTTTAAAGTTGAGAGAAGTTGATAAGTTGTAAGTTGATAGTTTAGCACGTATTCTACTATTCACTAATAACTTCCTGCTGCGCTAAACACTAAACATTAAACGCTCAACTACTATGCGGATAACTTAGCCATTTCTTTGGCAAAGATGTAGCCATTGAGAGTGCGGTACTTGCCGGGGTTGGACTTGAAGGCGGCAGCATAGGCGGCAATGTCTTGCGCCGAAAGAGCCTTGATAGCGGCACGGGTTTGTGCAAAACGGTTACGTTGTGCGACTTGCTGTGCTGTCGGGTCGGCGGTACTCGGGTTGCAGATTTTGCCTGTGTAGCGGGTGCCGTTACGCATAGCGAAATAGGTGTCGGAGTGTTGGCATACTTTGCCGGAAAGGGACTTTACCAAGTCCATAGGAATGTACTTAGACATTTTTTGTTAGTTTATAAGTTAATGAGTTGATGAGTTTATGAGAAGTTCTATAAGTTAGGAGTTTAAGAGGTTTATCCTGCGGACGTCTCACGCAGAATGAGTGCTCCTAATTAACTTCCCTGTTCTTTCGAAAGACGGTGCAAAGATAAGGCGGGAACGGGCGTTTTGCAACGATTCAAATCAATGAAATACAAGCAAAGTCATTGACTGCTGTCAATACGTTGTATCTATTGTATTGAATACAAGCAAGATATTTGTTTTACTTGGAGCGCAAAAACAGGGTGTTTTTGAGGTATTATTTACTCAAAATCAGTATCCGACGGCGGATATCGTCTTCGTATTTTGTCACTTTTTGAAAAGCGTACCACAGACTATTGGGTGAAACGAGCCACCCCACAATGGGTGTGAGTACGTCTGCAAGCATTGGCATACTGCTCCATTTGCAGGGCCATGTTTGCCCAAGACGCTTGTGGGCTTCGATTTCAATGACAATACGCAAGTAATCGTCTTTGACGAAAAAAGCGTTGCCTGTTTGGATAGAGGCTTGAAGTATTTCGTTTTCATCTAACAGGATTGCCATCAGTTGGTTTTGTTGCTCCAAAAGGTTGTGCAGTTGCTGTTTGTTCTCTAGCCATTGGGCTTGGAATGAATCGGATACATTTTTCATACGATTAGAAATTATAGGGTTAATAGATAAATAAAAACCGCACCCTTATTAGTGAAGGTGCGGTGTAAGGTTGTACGAAAAATGTAAAGATACGTAATTCGGCAGCCGATGGCTGGCGAATTATAGACTACTCATTTTCAGTGTATAAAGCAGCCGATTGGTTTAGAAAGTCAATGAACTTATCAATGGGATATGGACGAATAGTACGTCCTGTATCTGCTTTAACGAATTGTATTTGTCGAAGACTATCCTTGAATATGGTAGGTGCAATGAACATGGCTTGTGCACTACGTTGTTCTCTTTCTATAAACTCGTTAAGGTGTCGCTCTATAGGCCACACCTCCATCATTGTTTGCGTGCGCCCTTCTGCCATTGTTACCTCCACAAGAATTCCGTGGGTATTTTCTATACACTCTATATCACCCCGATTGCCGCCCGCAGTTGAAGTGGGCAGTCCTGTATCATCACAAGTATAATTTGGAATAACTCGTACTTGTGGAAGTTTAGATTTGATACTTAATGCGGTTAAAAACTCAAGTCTCACAGGTTCTGCGAGGAATTTGAGAACATCATCTTTTGAGGTTTTACGTTTTTGCAAATTGGATAATTCTTTTTGTATAATTTCCCACGAATATGTTTCAACCCAGTTACAAAGCAATTTTTCTGATTGGTGTAAGGTAATAGGACGAGTTTCAACAGCAAATAGATGAGTATCCACTTGCGCCATATAGTCAAAATATGCTTTCTCATCGGTGTAATGCTGATAAGAAGCATAGTGCTGTAATATGTATTGTGCTTTCTTCTCCTCATTATGGTTTATATCCAAGAAACGCCCTGCTCCACGTAAAGAAAATAAGCCTGTAATACGCATTTTTCTAATAAACTCATCCGGATATTCATTTATAATAGTTGCTCCTTAAGAATTAGATTGCATAGGGTATAATTGTATCGGGGGTATCGAAATGGCTGCGTAGTA
>DJSG01000024.1 GCA_002440265.1 Bacteroidales bacterium UBA6340
ATTCTTAAGGAGCAACTAAATAGAATGTTTATTCCAAGCATATTTGAAGGAAACCGGAATATCTTTTCGTAAATACGTATCATATAGCACAGATTCTTGCATAGCCTATTTCACCTCACATTGTATATTACAGATATAAACATTTATGTTAAATGTGTATAAAATACACTTTTTTCTCATTTAGGGTGTAGTTTTTTGGCTACTTTTGCATTATATATATAGAACTGAAACAACAAGAATAGTGAACAAAAATGACAGAGACCAAAGAACAATGAAAGTAACCAAAGAGCAATTTCCACAATTGGTGGAGACATACAAGAGCACCATCTACAGCGTCTGCTATATGTTCTCAAAAGACAATGACGAAGTGGCAGACCTGTTTCAGGAAGTGCTCATTAACCTGTGGCTGGGATTGGACTCTTTTTCCTACCGCGACGATGGCTCGTTGAAGGCGTGGATATACCGCGTTACAATGAATACGTGCCTTATGCTCGACCGCGAGAAAAAGCGACATGGCGAGGTCGTGCCGCTTTCCATGGAAACAGACCTTTTCGATGATACCCCTGCCGACAATGAACAAAGGCAACAGATACAGGCTCTCTACGACCGTATCCAATTGCTGGCTCCTGTGGATAGGGCTATCGTACTGATGTGGCTCACCGATATGAGTTATGAGGAGATTGCCCGAATCATAGGCATATCGGTGCAGAACGTGTCGGTGAAACTGGTGCGGATACGCGAAAAACTGAAGAAAATGTAGAACCCTTACAAAGTAACAACTATGGACGAATTGCAAGAAATGAAAGCCCAAATGGCATTGCTCAACGAGCAGTTGAGTCATGAGAAGATAGTGACAGACCGCCTGTTGCGGGACGTGATGAGACGGCAGGTGGACAGGTGGAACAGTGTAGCGCGCAAGGATTGTATAGAGGCATTTTTGATACTATGCAGCACATACCTGTTCTATCGGATGGAATTTGGCTGGTGGTTTATAGGTGCCACCGTGCTTGTGGCAATAGTGCAGGCATTGTCTGCTTTGATACCGCTTCCGCGTATCAGGCGCGAAGCGATTGCAAACGGCAACCTGCTCACGGTAGCGCGACAGATGCGCACTCGGCGCAAAATGTACGAACGGTGGATAAGTGTCCGTTTCGTGCTGATAATAGGCTGGTTTATGGGACTTATATGGGAAATGATGCGGTGGTACCATTGCACCGAACCTTGGGTATATGTGGCGTGTTCCCTAATGTGGATAGTGCTCGCAGCCTACGCCATCACCAAAGACCGCTGGCGTTACAAAGGCTATCTCCGCGAGATGGACGAGGTGATAACACAGATAGAAGAATGAACATTGCCTGAAAGAACTGCGACAAACAGGGAGGGGACCTATAGTGACCTCTCTTTTTGTATCCGGTTTTCCATAGTCTCCCCCATTGGCTTTATTTTTGGGAGAGGTTTCTGGTGTTGTGAATATAGAAAGCACTACTGTATTGTACAATTGAGAAAAAAGTAGTAATTTTGCGCGGATTTTGTGTGTTATGGAATATGGGGACAGAACGGGAAGAATTGAGATTGAGGACAGAAAGAATTAACAATTAATATAACAAACATCATGCAACAAATCAAACTGAAACGTGGTTTGGACATACCGTTTGAGGGAGTTGCGGCGCAGACGCTCGGCAGCGTCAACCGTCCGCAGGTCTATCATATCGTGCCCGACCATTTCGCAGGCGTGACACCCAAACTGATGGTGCACGAAGGCGACAGCGTGAAAGTAGGTTCGCCCCTGTTTCACGACAAGGCATTTGAGCAGATGCTGTTCACATCGCCCGTGAGCGGAAAAGTGGTAGCCATCGTTCGTGGCGACCGCCGCAAGGTGATGTCGATAGACATCGAAGCCGATGCCGGCATTGCGTATGAGACGTTTGACGTGAAGCAGGACGTGAAGTCGCTCTTGCTGCAGTCGGGTCTATGGTGCTTAATCAAGCAACGCCCGTACGACTGCATCGCTATGCCGACCAAACAGCCGAAAGCCGTCTTCATCTCGACATTCGACAGCGCACCTGTGGCACCCGACTACGAATGGGTGCTCAAAGGGCATCTGGCAGAACTGCAGGCTGCTGTGAGTGCACTCAGCACCATCGCGCCTGTGTATGTGGGCATTCGCGGAGGAGCCAAGGCTATGGAGTTCCGCGAGTTGAAAGGCTGCACCCTGTATGAGGTGTACGGTCCGCACCCCGCCGGAAACGTGGGCGTGCAGATTAACCACGTGGCACCGATTGCTAAAGGCGAGACGGTTTGGACAATCAACATTCAAGACCTCAGCCTGATAGGGCGTCTGCTGACCAAAGGTATTGTGGACATGCAGAAGAAAGTGGCTCTGACAGGACCGCTGGCATCGAACGCACAGTACTACAATGTGCTGCCGGGTATGCCTCTAACGGCTGTATTCAAGAGCAACGTGATGACAGGCGAGCCTGTGCGCTATGTGGCAGGCAACGTGCTGAGCGGTCACCAAGTGGGATTGGACGAGATGATTAGCATCTATGACAACCAGTTCACGGTATTGGACGATGGAACTGAGAATCATGAGTTTATGGGCTGGATGATGCCGCGTTTCGGCTCGTTCAATGCAAGTTGCACCGACCCCGCCAAGATGTTCGACTGCGCCTTCACACGCTGGCTGTTCGGTAAGAAGCATTATGAGTGGGACGCTCGTCTGAAGGGTGGCCGCCGTGCTATCATCGTGAGCGGTCAGTACGACAAAGTGTTCCCGATGGACATCTATCCCGAATACCTGATTAAGGCAATGATTGCGGGCAACATCGACAAGATGGAAGCCCTCGGCGTGTATGAAGTGGCTCCCGAAGACTTTGCGCTTTGCGAGTATGTCTGCACCTCGAAAATGCCGCTTCAGGCAATTGTAAGAACCGCATTGGATAACCTAAAAAAGGAGATTGAGTGATGTTTAAGGGATTATATAAAATGATGGAGAAACTTCGTCCTACTTTCGACGAAGGCGGCAAGTTGCACGCACTCCACTCGTTGTTCGATGGTTTTGACACGTTCCTGTTCACCCCGAACACGACTTCAAAGCGCATTGGCACACAAATCCACGACGGTTCGGACTCCAAACGAACCATGATTATCGTGGTTTTGGCACTCGTTCCCGCTATGTTGTTCGGTATGTTCAATGTCGGTTACCAGCACTTGTTGGCAACGGGTGAATTGGTACGCGGAGCCATGACTTGCGCCTTGTGGTGGAAAGCATTCGGCTTCGGGTTCTTGGCAGTACTGCCTTATATCATAGTCAGTTACGCAGTCGGACTCGGTATCGAGTTTACGGTAGCGCAATGGAAGAAAGAAGAGATTCAAGAGGGTTTCCTTGTTACGGGTTTCATCATTCCTCTGATTATTCCTATCAACACCCCGCTGTGGATGGTGGCTATCGCTACCGCTTTTGCTGTTATCTTTGCCAAAGAGGTATTTGGCGGTACGGGCTACAACATCTTCAACGTGGCTCTTATCACGCGCGCGTTCCTGTTCTTTGCATACCCGACCCACATGACGGGTGACGCAGCCTTTGTCCGCACCGGCGGCACTTGGGGCTGGGACGGCGGCAAGACCATTGTGGACGGTTTCTCGGGCGCAACGCCTCTGACACAGATTGCCACGACAGCCGATACCCATCTGATGCCCGTGGATTTCTGGACGGCTTTCAACGGCTTGATACCAGGTTCGGTGGGTGAGACCTGCTGCTGGGCTATCCTGCTCGGCGCGCTGTTGCTGCTGGCGACGGGTGTGGCTTCGTGGAAGACGATGCTCAGTATCTTCGTAGGCGGCGGACTGACCGCGTGGTTGTTCAATGTCTGCGGTCCTGATACGGCTGCAGCTCACTTCCCATGGTATATGCATCTGGTAACGGGCGGTTTCGCTTTCGGTGCCGTGTTTATGGCTACTGACCCCGTGACTTCGGCTCGTACGGAGTGCGGCAAGTGGATTTACGGTTTCCTCATCGGTTTCATGGCAGTGGTTATCCGCGTACTCAACCCGGGTTATCCGGAGGGTATGATGCTCGCCATCCTGCTGATGAATGCTTTTGCCCCGCTCATCGACTGGTGCGTGGTACAAGTGAACATCAATCGCCGTGCAAAACGAGTAAGCAAATAAGTGTGTGTTACTTTGTGTTTGGAAAAGGATATGAAAGTGAACAAGTTGTTTCTCTCCCTATTGGTGGTGTGTGTAGCATTGGCGGTGGCAGGTTGTGAGTCGGCTAAGACAGACGACGCATACAACGGCTACTATATTCGCAATGCTTCGGACGCAATGGTAAAGGCGTACATAAAGTACATCATTCCTTATCGCGGCGGCAACACGACAACCACATCGCCCGATGGCGAGACGGTGAAGACCGACTCCATAGGGGCGCAATATGTGGAACTCCACGCCCAAGAGACCAAGATGATTCAGTGGTACTGGACTTATGGGTATCCGGGATTGGCAAGTACAACTTTGCCTTCGCAGAACTTCTCGGAAATTGCAATATTGAACGAGAATAGGGACACGCTCTACGTGCAACGCCCTATCAATAATAAGGTGTGGGAGTTGCTGGAGAACCGCGAGACCTCTATGGGTGCGGTAGTGCGCTATCAATTGACTTATCCTGTCACAAAGTAAAGTAAGTAATTAAAAAATAACCAAACATTATGGCACAGAAGAAATTTGTATGCTCCGTATGTGGCTATGTCCATGTCGGCGACAAAGCACCTGACGTATGCCCGCAGTGCAAGCAACCCGGCACCGCCTTCAAGGAGGAGAAGAAGGGTCTTGACACCAACAGCAACGTCTATACCATCGTCTATGCAACGGTGATTGTGGTCATCGTGGCTGTGCTGTTGGCATTGGTGAGCCAGTTGCTCAGTCCGCGCCAACAGGCAAACGCCCTGCTCGACCAGCAAAAGCAGATTCTGGTAGCCCTCAATCAGGACTACTCGAACACTGACCCTGCACAGATGTACCGCACATTGGTGAACGATACCATATACGTAGGCGAGAACAAACTCCCCGTGTATGTAGCGAACATCGATGGTGCAACCAAGTATGTATTCAAACTCCATGGCAACGGTCTGTGGGGTGGTATTGGTGGCTACTTGGCATTGAACG
>DJSG01000007.1 GCA_002440265.1 Bacteroidales bacterium UBA6340
CTTTTACCGGACAGCAATAATACCTAATGACCTTATTTTGACATACTGAGACAATCTACGCAGTGTATTATATAAAATTCTGCCAATCCTTGCAAATCCCATTTTTTGGCACTATCTTTGCAGTCCAATAAATAAATAAACAAATAACTAATAACTTTATAGTTATGGCAACAAAGAAGAAAAGTCCCGAACAACTTCATCGGGAGCAACTTGGGAAAGAGAGTATGGAACTTGTACTTAAACGCAGTGGGGTTCCTAAAAGTAAAATAGTTGAGAATGCCATGCACGCATTTTTTGTTAGGAATATAGATCTTCTGACTCCGGAAGAGCGTCGTAAGTACGCCAGTGTAATCTTATGAACTCCGCGAACAAGAAATTCAGACGTATTTATATTGACACAAATGTGTTGGTAGGTTATTTCCGTAATGTAAAGGCTGATGTCTTGGCTATGGAGTATATGTTCAAGTTGCGTGACTATGAGTTGTACACATCTACACTGGCTATTTCACAGACCATTTCAACATTGCAAGGAAAACGGAAAGACAAAGCCTACCGACAAGAGATTATTGATTTTATCAAACGATTAACTCATAAGGTAAAACTCATCGGGTTTGCTTCAGGGGATATTGATGAGGCTCTTGCTATGGATAACATCGATTTGGAAGATAATATACAATTTGTGTTAGGACAAAAGATGAGTTGTTATACCTATGTTACTAACAATATAAAGGATTTCCGATATAACACGGTTGCTGTAGTAGAACCAGCGTATATACGTAGTATCACAAGTATCTAACGGTTTGGTTATGATGAATCCTGTGCAGATAGAATTACAGAATGCTTACAAATGAGACGCATTGTACTTGACACAAATTGTTTGATACCTACCGAGGCTGCCACACGGCAGCCTCGTCTCATTTGTTCGTAAAGACTATGTTGAGGTTGCGAATTATACCTGCGATAAATAGGTAGTTGCACAATGGTCGTAAAACAGATACAATATGCATAATATGCTTATTACAAATTTGTTATAGACATATTTTATTAGACGTGCATATCATAAAACTCTGCTAAAGTTGGCAAAAAACAGCACTTTTAGCAGAGTTTTTCATTTGGTGCATTGGGTCTTTTTATCCACATTGGTATTACTTATCTAGACAAAAATGCACGTCCACAACACTTTTATCCGGATAATTTGCATATATCCCTGTTCTGTGTACCCTTTCCAGCGAAGCGATGTAACAGTTTTACGCTGTTTTGTCAGAACTATTCACCGACAACAGCCATAAAAGCGTCCATACTACCCTATCATAATACCATCATCAATGTTCCTTTATATTGTATTTCTTCCGTCTTTTCGGGTGAGACAGGCTTTTCTCAAACCAAGTAGTACCCCTTTCCACCTTAATCGTCCACGAAACAACAAAATACCAACTCGTGGACAAATAAGTACACTCTATTCGTCCACGACACACAAAAAACACCAACTCATGGACAAATAAACAATAATACAAGTCACATACAGACTCGCGAAAGAAATAGAATCTATCGCCATTATTGGTAATACTTTACCAACAAAAACGCAAAAACTATTGTATCTTTGCAGCGTGATTTGAAGTTGCAATCTACTACCTGCGGAGCCATGTCTGGCTGCGTCCGAGGATACCTGCCTTGTCAAGGGAGCCGCGGAGGACAAGGTTGCCCTGCTTGTCAAGGTAAATTTTACCGTAGTAGAACTTGCCATTATTCGGGTCAAGGACGTGCCCGCCACGAAGTTCTCCGTCATGCAGTTTCATATCACGAATGATGGTAAGCCCCTCAAAAGGTTTGCGATAGTCTTCGCCTTTGCACTGTGTACATAGGAGAAGTTCGGGGTCATCGGACTGATATAGCATAGTGGTGATTTTGCCGTAATAGAGGTGGTTGTCAGCCTGATAGATAGTAACTATCGCCCATTGTTCGCCGGTGGCGTCATCTACAGTGACCCACTCGCCAAGAATGGGAGTTTGAGCAGAAATACCGGCACTGAATAGTGCTGCTATGGCATAGAATAGAAACCTTTTCATTGCAATTGTCATCGTTTACGGCTGCAAAAGTACGAAAAAAAGTCGGAATATACACAATTTGAAGCCTTATATTTTGATAATTGCATGGAAACAAGTAACTTTGCAGGTTATAATGCGTGTAATGTGATATGAGATTAGTGTTTGCATCCAATAATGCACATAAGTTGAAAGAGGTGCGTGAGATATTGTGCAGCCCCATAGAAAATGCGGGGGAGGACGAAGTGTGCAGAATAGTTATTCTGAGTATGAAAGAGATTGGTTTTGAACACGATATAGAGGAGACAGGAGCAACCTTGGAGGAGAACTCGGCAATAAAAGCACATGCCGTGTGGCAATTCGTGAGCAAAAGCAAAGATATAGACGGAGTGTTTGCCGATGATACGGGTTTGGAGATAGCCGCTCTGAACGGTGCCCCGGGAGTCTATACCGCCCGTTGGGCAGGAGAGCCTGCAAACGATGCAAACAACAGGAAGAAAGCCCTACACGAGTTGACCGGTATCGTAAACCGCACAGCACGATTTCGCACGGTGGTGACACTGATTATGGGCGGTAAGGAAGAGCAGGTGGAAGGCATTGTCAACGGACGTATAGCAGAGCAAGAAAGCGGTAATGGCGGCTTCGGGTATGACCCGCTGTTTATTCCGGAGGGATACAAACAGACTTTTGCGTGCCTGACAGAGGCAGAAAAGAACAGTATCAGCCATCGCGGACGTGCCATGAGAGCATTGCTGAAACGACTAAATGATTTAACAGAAGAAAAGAAATAAGTATGAGACGACTGATTGTTTCGATAATAATATGCCTGACAGCATGTGTAAATATACCGGTGAATGCCGCTCAGAGCCAATGGGAGACGCACTTTGCATATAACAGCGTGGAGCAGATTGCGGTGGGTACAGACGAGACTTTTGCATTGGCAAACGGAGCGATATTCTCTGTGGGTAAAGTGACAGAAACTTTGACGAAGTACGACAGCAGTGATGGTTTGCATGGCAGAGAAATAGCATACATTGCCTACGATACAGCACGTGAACAACTGTTGATCATGTACACCGATGGCAAAGTAGACATTATGCACAACAAACGGGTACGCTATATCTCCGACTTGTACAACAAACGCATGATGGCATCCAAACGATGTAACAATGTGACAATTGTGGGCAACAAAGCATACCTGTCAATGGAGTTCGGTATATTGCTGTTTGACTTGGAACGATATGAGTTCAAAGACACCTATTACATCGGCAGAAACGGAGCAGAAGTGCAAGTGCTGGACGTAATGCTATATAGGGATAGTATCTATGCCAAGACAAAGGACAAGTACTATTGTGCGGCGTTGAAAGACAAGTTGGTGGACTACCATTACTGGCACGAACGCAGTTCGGTGAACGTGCCATTCGACACAAACAAAGGCAAGAATGTGACCGATAGGAATGGTGATATATGGAAAGCAGCGGGTACCAACGGGGTGTATCGGAAATCTCTGACCGGTGAAGAAACATACTACCTACCGGAAGGTCCGCAAGTGAATGTACCCTATTGGATGACTGTGGACAGGGGAAGATTGTATGTGGTGCAAGGTGGTCGCTGGGCCTCGCAATACGGCAGAGCAGGGCATGTGATGATATATGAGGAGAAACATTGGACAAACATCACCCAATCGGATATCCGTGCCAAGACAGGCAAACCTGCATTGGACTTTATGAATGTGGCAGTGGACCCGAATGACGCAGACCATTTCTTTGTAACCAGTTACGGTACAGGGTTGTATGAGTTCCGAGGAACAGAAGTGGTTAAGCACTATACGACGGCAAATAGTATCCTCGCCGCAGCAGCACCGAGTAACCCTGACTATTATACACGTGTAGAAAGGGCAGCATACGACAAAGCGGGCAGACTATGGGTGTCTGTAGCGGGTGTTACAGACACACTTTTAGTGGCAATCTTACCAACTGGAGAACAAAGAGGATTACCCGTGTATAAAAACGATGGCTCACTATGGGAAATATCTACCCCAGGTGGTCTCATAGCGGATAATTATCGGGAACATTGCAAATGGATTATGGCATGCAGAGCAGGCACCACCGTGGCAATGGTAGACGACAATGGGACACCGTTTGACGCAGACGATGACAAGACCCTTCTTCGTTCTGAGTGGTACGACCAAGACAACCAACCGATAGCACCGGAATTTCTATATAGTATGGCGCAGGCGGATAACGGGGATATATGGGTAGGCAGTAACATCGGTCCTATAATCATAGACCACGACGCAGATTATCTCACCTCGCCCAAATGCAGAAGATTGCGCATCACTATGCCTGATGGTTCGTACTTGTTAGAAAGTGAGCAAGTGAATGCATTTGCATTTGATAAGAAAAAACGAATTTGGATAGGCACACAGACTGCAGGAGTATATGTAATAAATGACGCTGCCACCGAGGTTGTGGCGCACTACACGAGCAACGATACACCCATGCCAAGCAATACTGTGCTGTCGTTGGCTTACGATGATAAAAATGATTTGATTTACATCGGTACAGGAGGAGGTATTGTGTCGTGCAAGTTGAGTCCGGACACAAGCACGAATACATTAGTGGATACGGATGAAGACAATTGGACCTATGGAACTATGCATCAGTGGCGTGCGCACATGGCGTATGGCACAATGGACAAAGTGGAAATTATGGGGCAAAAGGTATATGCCCTCTCCAATGGAGCATTGTTTTCTGTGGACAAACAGAGTGAAGAAATCGAATACTACAACCGGCTAACGGGTTTGAATGGCTCCGTAATAGATAATATCTGCTACAACCCTACATTGCACAATATGCTCATCACATATCAGGACGGACAATTGGACATAATGAGCAGCAACGGAACAATTCATAATATCTCCGACCTCTATTTGAAATCAATCAGCGGCTCTAAGCGAGTGAACGACATCCTGATGAAGGACAATAAAGCATACTTGGCAATGGACTTTGGCATTATTGCATTGAATATGCAAAAGTTGGAGGTAGAAGACACATACTATATCGGCAACGACGCCGCAGAGATAAAAGTCTCTTTTCTGACAGCGTTGGGCGACAGCATCTATGCCATAGCAGAAGATTCCTTGTTTTCTGCCAATTTGAAAGACAACTTGGTGGACTATGTACAATGGCACAAGTCGTCTTTGCCACAAGGGAAACCTGTCGTCGGTATGGAAACTTTCGCAAATAAAGTATGTATCGTTAAGAACGACAGCATTTTATACGCTTTGGGAGATGGGACTTGGAGCAAGCATCCGTTGCATGTTGCCCTGCGGGGTATTCGTATATCAGACGGGCGTTTATTCGCATTGCCGAATAGTTGGCGAGCCGTGATGGAGGTGACAGAAGACCTCACCGCACAGCCCGTGGTGGACTATGGGTTTGCGTATGACATTGCCTGCGATGGCAATACGTTCTGGCTCGGCACTCAGGCGCACGGTTTGGTACGTATCAATGCAAGCACCCAAGAGTTCCATCCCGACGGACCTATCAGTAATATGCCATACCGTTTGCGTTTCTTTGGCGACAGACTATACGTGTTGCCAGGAGGTCGATGGGCTTCGCAAAGCAATAGGTTTGGTGTGGTAATGTATTATGAGAATGGTCAGTGGAACAACATCACAAACGGTGAACTGACAACTATGGCCAATCACGCATTATACGATATTATGAATGTGGCGCAGGACCCAAATGATAACGACCATTATTTCTTAACCACCTATGGCACAGGACTTTTGGAGATGCAAGGGAAACATGTAAAAAAACTATACCTGCCATCCAATAGTCCTTTGGAATCTGCGGCTCCTTCTGATCCTGATTATTACACAAGAACAGACGGTGCTATATACGATGAGCAGGGCAATTTATGGGTCCTGAATGCGGGAGATGTTACCAATATGCACGTGATAGCACCCGATGGCACATGGTCTTCATACAAACTTTATGACAAGGGAACTCCTATCACAATGACCACCCCCGGGGAGATTATGATAGACAATCGCAACTCGCAATGGAAGTGGATACCCCTTTGCCGAGCAGGAACGGGACTAATTCTTTTGCAGGACAATGGTACTCCGATGAATGCTTCCGATGACAAGGTGACCTACCGCAGTTTGTGGCTTGACCAGCAGGGGAAGGCCGTCATGCCTCAGTTCATCTATGCCATTGCACAAGATAGAGAAGATGCTATATGGGTGGGGACTAATGAAGGGCTGTTTATTATCCCTTCCACTGTTGATTTTGCTACTTCAAACCTGTGCGAGCGTGTCATCATTCCTCGTAATGACGGTTCCCAATTAGGGGATTACCTACTTGGTAGCGAACAGATTAATTGTATTATTGCAGATGGAGTCAACCGTAAATGGATAGGCACGGCATCATCTGGCGTGTTCCTTATATCCACCGAAAAGACATTGACAGGATGGGATGTTGAAACGGTCGCACATTTCACCACAGACAATTCTCTATTGCCCGACAATAATGTCCTCTCCATTGCCATCCAAGAGTCGACGGGCGAGGTCTTTATCGGCACAAGTTCGGGTTTGGTTTCTTATATGAGCGATGCTGTCAATCCTGAGGATAGTTATGATAACCTCTACGCATATCCAAACCCCGTACACCCCAATTACCATGGCTATATTACCATCAAAGGACTGATGGATGACTCAGAAGTACGTATCACCGATGCCAATGGCAATCTTGTCAAACTTCTTCAAGGTAATGGCGGTGAAGTAGTGTGGGACGGCACCAATACGGTAGGAAAACGTGTAGCCTCAGGCGTTTACACCGCAATATGCAACACCAAAGACGGCGAAGCACACGGCAATACAAAGATACTAATTATGAACTGATTGGAAGAATATATCCATAGTTTCCGCGCCCGTGATATACAATTGCGCCGCTGACAATACACTATGAAACATGAAATCGGTCAAGTATCTCTGCTGTGCATTCTTGTGCAATGCCTGTACTTTCTCAGGATATATCTTTGCATAACGGTCTGAATACCAAACTACACATGCGGGGTGCTTGGTCTCTTCCGCACCTGCGGCATGAAGCCAATTGCCATTCTCTCCCAACGACTCGCCATGGTCGGATAGGTATATCACTACCGCACACCTGTCCTCAAATCGATGGATAACGGAATCCACAAAGGCATCCATATAGCGTGCAGTGTTGTCATACGAGTTCACCACCTGCTCCTGTGTGTTATTGGTCACCACGCGATTATCAGTAATGGGCAGAAAGTAGTCAAAATTTTCGGGAACGTGGTTATTGTAGTACCAATGACTTCCTATGCTATGCAATATCAACAAGTTGCGTGAATAGCCTAATGCTAATTGTCTGTCCATAAATGGCAACAATTCTTCATCGTACCACCCGGAAAATACAAATGTAGACTTCCCTGCATTTGCCCATATTGCAGTATCGCACTCTGCAGGGAAATGCGCAAATGTCTCTCCCATATCTTGATTGGAGATCCATGCTGTATGGTAGCCTTCTTGGCGCAGAATGGCAGCAAAACTGGTCTCTGTATATTGATATTCAGGGTGCAAACTATCTGCACGGGTCAGTATCACGGGCACACTTGCCAATGTGTGCGTATATTGCGAACATATATTCGGATACGACACTACATTCCTGCGTCGTGATAGACACGGATTCGTTTCCCGTTCATAACCATTTAATTGCAGATGGTCAGCACGCAAACTCTCGCCTATCATCACCACGATATCCAATGTGTCCACTGGTGTCTTGCGTACGTAATCGGGTACAACTCGGTCAGAATGGCGGCTTTGCTCCAAAGAGTGATACAGCCGCATACTTTCTACAATATGCATCGGGTAACGCTGGTTGAGGCTTTGGTGCAAACGTCCGTTGCAGTGGTAGTAGCCAAATAGAAGCAACATCGCACCTACCGCGTGTATGTATGCATATTTAGGTGTCTCTATCCGCCAACGCCATACCACGAAAAGTGCAGACACACAGATATTTATCCCTATCCATACCACCATTTGCCACGACATCACACCCATAGCTTCTTCCATATTGGTATGGAACACGCAATCCAAAATCAATGGCGTTACCGTAATCCTATATGCCACCCTGTAGTACGACACCCCTGCTCCCATAATACCATACAGGGGATAAAACACCATTGTCACCCACTTGTTCAGCCCCGCCACATACAACAGCAGAAACGACACAACACTCACTGCACCCATATAGCACACTATTGTCACCACCCCACGCAGCCCATGCACAGGATTATCCATAAAATCAGGCATCACTGCCGTCAGTCCTATCCAAATGGTAGCGGCAACAACAAACAGCAGATACTCCCAATATCCTTTCAAGTGGCTCATTGTCAGCGCAATCAATGCCAACCGCCTACCTGCCGTTGCGAATTAGATTCATAAACTCCTCCCGCGTCTCCTGCCGGTTGAATGCCCCCGTAAAGTCGCTGGTCGTGGTGATGGCATGCTGTTTCTGCACGCCGCGCATCTGCATACACAGGTGTTCCGCCTCAATCACCACCATCACCCCAAGCGGGTTCAGCGTGTTCTGAATACAGTCCTTAATCTGTGTCGTCATACGTTCCTGCACCTGCAACCGGTGCGCATACACGTCCACCACGCGCGCAATCTTGCTCAGTCCCGTAATCTTCCCGTTGGGGATATACGCCACATGCGCCTTCCCGAAGAACGGCAACACATGGTGCTCGCACAGCGAATAGAACGAGATGTCCTTCACCACCACCATCTGACGGTAGTCTTCCTCAAACAATGCCGAGCGCAATATCGCCTCGGGGTCTTGCTGGTAGCCTTGTGTCAGGAATTGCATCGCGTCTCCCACACGGGTCGGCGTGCGCATAAGTCCCTCACGTTCAGGGTCTTCACCTATCAGTTTCAGTATCTGCTCTATATGCAGAGCAATCTCTCGTGTCGTCTCTTCTGACGGAATAAACGGTGCGGTCATTGTACCAATATAATTTTATCGGGAACCACATAAGTCCCCCCTTGCAAGTCGGGAAAATACTGCAGGAACACTTCCTTATAGGCGTTTGCCTCTTCGCGCGTACGGAAATTGCCGATACGCACTTTCCAGAACGGCGGTTCCGACAGCGCATACACGGGCACATCTATCTCTCCCTCCAATCGCTGTTGCAGGAGCAGCGCCTCGTTCTTGGCACTCTGCTGGGCATTCGATGCATACACCTGCAACCGGAAGCCGTCCGCCTCTTGTTGCCCGCGCTGTATGCCCAATCGCTTGTCGCGCATCAGTTGCGTGATGGCTGAGTCCTGATACACCACCGCATGCTCCATCACCTCCGTCAGCAGCACCACAGGCACGTCCTCCTTCACATTCACCACCGCCGTATCTTCAGCCGCAGGTGCCACCGGTTCGGGCAATATATCCTGCCCCGCGGCAATGCCCGCCCAAGCCACTACGCCCAATACTGTCAAAAACGCCTTTCTCATTATCAATCAATGTCTTAATACCTGAACGAACTACCGCCCACGAACTCACGCAGGAACGATGTCGGCGGTATCTCCTTTTCGGGTATCGACTCAAAATAACTCAGTTCTTTCAGCAATCGGTGTGCTGTCGTGTACTCATCGCAGTACTTCGGCACCTCGTCCAGTATCGGCTCGGCATGGCGTTTCAGCACTGCCAGCTCGAACAGCAGGGCCGAGTTGAACATCACATCTGCCTCCTCCTGATACGGATAAATCCACTTCACTTCGCCCCTTTGCACGCTGTCCAAACGCGAAATCGTCTCTCTCGCGCTGTACCCGCGGTATCTGTAATCGCGCACGATTCGGCGCAGCAACCGCACATCGGTCGTCGGTATCCAGTTGTGGTTGTCGAGGTTCACCGTCGTCAGCGAACTCACATATATCTTAAAGGTCGCCTCACGCGGGATTTTCGGTATCAGCACGGGGTTCAGCGCGTGCAATCCCTCCAGAATCACTATCGTATCGTCCTCCAGACACAGCGTATCGCCCCTGTATTCGCGCTTGCCCGTCTCAAAATTGAAGAACGGCAGTCGTATGGTCTTCCCCTCAAGCAACTCGCTCAAATGCTGCTGAAACAGCGGAATATCTATCGCATGCACATCCTCGAAATCCCACTCGCCATTCGCATCGCGCGGCGTGTCCTCACGGTTCACAAAGTAGTTGTCCATCGAGATAACCACCGGACGTATCCCATTGACCATCAGTTGGATAGTCAGTCGCTTCGAGAATGTTGTCTTGCCCGACGAACTCGGTCCCGAAATCAACACGAACTTCGGACGTCCCTCTTCGCGGTTGGCTATCATGTCGGCTATCTGACCCACTTTCTTCTCATGCAACGCCTCCGACAGTTTTATCATCTCAAAACTCTTCTGATTCTTGCACGCCTTGTTAAACTCCCCTACATTGCTGATATGCAGCAACTTATTCCACCCCACATACTCCTTGAATATCCCGAACATCTTATCTTGTTCGCACTTGTCTTCTATCCGTGTCGGGTCATGTCGGCACGGGATGCGCAGCAGAAAATCCTGATGATACGGCTCTATGTCAAAGATATTGATATACCCCGTGGACGGCATCAGTGCGCCCGTGTAGTAGTCTATGTAGTCGTCCATGCGGTAGTACCGGCAGTACGGGTTACCGAGGGTCTCGAACAGCGTTGTCTCTCCCTCGTGGCGCTCGCCGAACAGTTTTATCACCTCTTTCGTCTGCCTCTCCTCTGTCACTATGGGGTGGTCTTCGGCTATCAGCGTCTGCATACGTGCCTTCAGTTGCGCCACTGTCTCCGGGGTGATGTCTTTCTGCTCACCTTTTGCCCCGCGGATAGTGCAGTAGTAGCCTTTGCTTATCGGGTGTTCCACACGCAGGTCGCAGTCCGGCCACAGGTCTCGCACCGCTCTCGCCAGCACCATACACAGCGTCCGCACGTAGCAGCGCATACCTGCCGCGCAACTCGCGTCCAGGAACTCGATGTCTTTCGGCTTGTAAACCAGGAAATTGAGGTTCTGTACTTTGTAATTCACCCGTGCCGCAATCACGGGATAGGGCAGATGCAAACCAATCTGCTCATAGATGTCCAACAGCGACGTGCCGCACGGAAACTGATAGTACTGCTTAAGGTTCTTGCAGTAGATGGTGACTAAATTCTGCATATTCATTGCCGTCTCCCGCTTTTTTATTGCCTACATTGCTTCCAGAGCCGGAAAACAGCCTGCAAAGATACACATTTTTTTTTGAATACACAACACCCCTTTGCGCAATGCACAATGCGGAATGCGTAATGAAATGAAAAAGAGAGGTCGCCCAATAAGGCAACCTCTCTCCGTTTGTGCAACGAATTGATACAATTCCTAATTCATCATTAGAACTACCGTCTGATATTAGACACTACTTGCAATTCATCATTACTACTGATGCGTTAACTTTGTATTGTCTTTTAGAATAATATTGGGACATTGGTCTGCACCGTAAATGCGCAATGCGTGTCAGTGTTGGCACAAAATGCATACACAAACACCATATCAAAAAAGAGACTGCCGATACAGGTTAGGCAATCTCTTTACATTATATATACAAGTGCGGGATTCAGTTGACTGTGTGGATTGGACCTCCCCAGACCCTGACCGCGGAATTCTATGATGCCCACAGGGCATCAATCGGAAATCCGCAATAAGGCGGTATTTCCTCCACCTTCAAAAGGAGGGGAAGAGAGAGGTGAAAGTTGTTAGTTGACGGTGTGCGTGAGGATGTCGTCCTGCTCCTGCATACGGAGCCAATGGTAGAAGTCCTTGTCCATACGGATGGGGTGAGCATTGAACGAGATGAGGTTCTGCCGTGTGCCGTCGTGCACCTGCAGGCGCAGGGGGGTAGTGCCTGCATGCGAGGCGCAGTAGGTGGCGAGGTCGTCCACAAAGTCGGGCTGAATCTTGTCGATGTGTATGTTGAGCGTGATTTGTTTGAGTCGCTTTTGTGCGGCGTCCATCACCTCGACTTGCTGCACAACGAACTCATATTCTGCGGTGTCGATGTCCTTGGGTTGGAACCATCGTTGCCCTTTTCCGCGCTGCTGAATGGTGCATGTGAGGAAGGCATAGACGTTGGGTTTGAGGATGGGGTCGCCCTGCTGATAGGCGGTGCCGAAGAGTACGAACTCGTGGCTGCCGGTATAGTCCTCGATGGTGTAGCGTCCATAAGGGTTGCCCTTTTGTGAGGTGCGGGTCTCGGCGGACACCACGATACCGCCGAAGAGCATGGGTTGGTCTTCGTGTTGGCGTATCCAGTCGACGGGGTTTGCTTTTTTCTCGTCTTCGGGTTGTTCGTCGTCGGTATTCCCGTTGGCAGCCATAGCGGCTTTTCGTGCCTCGGGTGTGCGCCAGCCATCGAAACGGGTGAGTTCGTCGGCAGTGACATTGCAGATGTCGGTTACCTCAAACTCGTAGTTGTCAAGGGGGTGTGCGGAAAGGAAGATGCCGATGAGCGATTTCTCTCTGTTGAGTCGCTCGATGACGCTCCAACGTGGGACTTGCGGGAGTTCGGGTCGTTGTATCTCGATGCCGAAGTCGCCTCCGAGGTCTCCGAAGAGGGAGTTTTGCTGCTGTTGTTTGTCCTGCTGGAACATATTGCCGTAGCGCATGAGGGTCTCGAGGACGTTTTCGGCTTTGCTGTTTACGCCGAAGAACTGCTCGCGATAGGTGCCGTCGAAACAATCGAATGCCCCTGCACAGGCGAGGTTCTCGATGGTCTTGCGGTTGCAAGCCGAGAGATTGACGCGCTCGAGGAAGTCGAAGATGTCCTTGTACTTGCCGTTGCGGTTGCGCTCCGTGATAATAGCCTCCACGGCACCTTCGCCCACACCTTTGATACCGCCCAAGCCGAAGCGGATGTCGCCGTGGCTGTTGACGGTGAAGGTGAGTTCGGACTCGTTGACATCGGGCTCGAGTACCTGTATCTTCATGGCTTTGCACTCGTCCATGAACTTGGTAACCTCCTTGATGTCGTCTTTGGAGACGGTCAGGTTGGCAGCCATAAACTCGGCAGGGTAGTGCGCCTTGAGGTAAGCGGTCTGGTATGCCACCCACGAGTAGCACGCGGCGTGGGACTTGTTGAACGCATAGGAGGCGAATTTCTCCCAGTCTTTCCAAATCTTGTCTAATATCTGTTCGTCATGCCCGTTGGCTTTACCGCCCTCCATAAACTTGCCTTTGAGTTCCTGCAGTATCGCCATCTGCTTCTTGCCCATCGCCTTTCGCAGTTTGTCGCTCTCGCCGCGGGTGAAGTTCGCCAGCAGTCGCGAGAGAAGCATGACCTGCTCCTGATAGACCGTAACGCCGTAGGTGTCCTTCAGGTACTTCTCCATAATCGGGATGTCGTACGTTACGGGTTCGAGTCCCTGTTTGCGGCGGATGAACTGCGGGATATAATCCATAGGTCCCGGGCGGTAGAGGGCGTTCATGGCGATGATGTCGCCGATGACGGTCGGTTTGAGTTCCCTCATGTACTTGCGCATACCCGGCGACTCGAACTGGAACACGCCTATGGTGCGCCCCTCCTGGAACAGTCGGTAGGTCTCTGCATCGTCAATGGGGATGTGGTCGATGTCGATGTCAATGCCGTGCGCTTTCTTGATATTTTTGAGGCACTCCTTAATAATCGTAAGCGTAATCAGTCCGAGAAAGTCCATCTTGATGAGTCCCACGCTTTCGATGACGTGTCCGTCGTATTCGGTTACAAGCACACGGCGTTTGGTGTCTTTGTCCTCGACGCTTGACAGCGGGGCGAACTTCGTCAGGTCGTCTGCTCCGATGATGACCCCGCAGGCATGGATACCCACCTGGCGGATGGTGTCCTCGAGTTGCAGGGCATAGTTGAGCATGCTGCGTATCTCGGGTTCGCCCTGCTCGTACTCGTGTTTGAGTTCGTCCACATACTTGTAGCAGTTTTTCAGGTTCACTTTGGGCGACTTGCCTTTCTCGTCCTTGATGTTGTCTGGGAAACCGCGGTCGGGGATATACGATTTCAGTTCGTTCACCTTAGCCAAAGGCACACGTTGCACACGCCCCACATCGGAGATAGCAGACTTGGTAGCCATCTTGCCGTAGGTGATGATATGCGCTACATGCGTCTCGCCGTACTTGCGGCTTACCCAGTCCAGTACCTTGCCGCGTCCCGCATCGTCGAAGTCGGTGTCGATATCGGGCAGCGAGACACGGTCGGGGTTGAGGAAACGCTCGAACAGCAGGTCGTATTTCAGAGGGTCAAGGTCAGTGATGTGCAGGCAGTAGGCTACTACCGAACCCGCCGCCGAACCACGTCCGGGGCCTACACTGACGCCCAATTCCTCGCGCGCACCGCGGATAAAGTCCATCACGATGAGGAAGTAGCCGGGGAAACCCATCGTCTTCATCACGTGCAACTCAAACAGGATACGGTTCACCACCTCGCGTTGCCGCTCGTCCAAATCCGCCGCGTCCCAATAGTGATAATCCAGCCCCTTGGTGTTCTCCAGAAACGGCTCCAGTTCGGGGTAACGCTTCTTCGCACCGTTCCACGTGAGGAAACTCAGGTACTCCGCCTCGAACTTGATGCGATACATGCGGTCGTATCCGTCGAGGTTCTTGAACCGCTTCTGTGCATCTTTCTCGCTCAACGGGTTTTGCCCGTGTTCGTCGGTCATAAACTCCTGCCACAGGTCCTGCTCGGTATATTTCTGCCGTATCTCGTCTTCCGTGCCGAAGTCTTTCGGGATGTCGAACAGCGGCATAATAGGTCCGTGGTCGATGTCGTATATCTCCACTTTGTCCGCTATCTCCTGCGTGTTCGCCA
>DJSG01000065.1 GCA_002440265.1 Bacteroidales bacterium UBA6340
GTATATAAGGACAACAAACCTATTGAGCAGCATACCGCCGAGAGCACGGACGCTTCCAATGAAGAACAGGTACATACGCCCAAGCGCGGGCGATTCAAGTTCAGTATGGTGGGCATACAAATAGGCGAGATGATTACCTTTGTGCCTACAGGTGTACAAGTGAAAGTGGCAAGTGACGATACCATTGAGTATGAGGGACGCATCTACAAACTGTCACCTTTCGTAGGTACATTTATGCCCGAAGACAAACGTACCCCATCAGGAGCATACCAAGGTGCCAAATACTTTTCATACAATGGAAGGATATTGGACGATATGCGCAGCGAGTTAGAGAATAAATAGACTATAAACCATTAAATTACAATACAATGTTAAAAGAAACACCTTTCACAGCGACCCATATTGCGTTGGGTGCGAAGATGGCAGAGTTTGCCGGTTTTAATATGCCTATCCAGTACCCGACGGGTATCAATCAGGAACATATCATTGTCCGTACGGGCGTGGGCGTCTTTGATGTCAGCCACATGGGCGAGTTCTGGGTAAAGGGTGAACGCGCCCTTGATTTTTTGCAGTATATCACCACCAATGATGTTGCCAAACTGGCAGCGGGCAAGGCACAATACACTTGTATGCCCAATGGCAAAGGCGGTATTGTGGATGACCTGATTATCTACAAATACTCCACCACCAAATATCTGCTCGTGGTCAATGCCGGCAATATCGACAAAGACTGGGCTTGGGTGAACAAGCAGAACACGTTTGGCGTCAGTCTGGAAAATGCCAGCGACCGCTATGGTCAGTTGGCGGTACAAGGACCGAAAGCCACCGAGTTGCTGCAACTGCTCACCGATGCTGACCTCAGTGCCATTCCGTACTATTCATTCCGCGAATGGTCGTTTGCAGGTGTGCAGGGTGTTATTCTGAGCAATACGGGATACACTGGTGCCGGGGGATTTGAATTGTATTTCCCTAAAGAGTACGGCAAACAGATATGGGATGCCATCTTCGAGGTGGGTAAGCAGTTTGGGGTGGCTCCTATCGGATTGGGCGCACGTGACAGTCTGCGTCTCGAAAAATGGTACTGTCTTTACGGACACGATATCGACGACACCACATCGCCGTTGGAAGCAGGTCTCGGTTGGATTACCAAGTTTGACGCCAAGGATTTCATCGACAAGGACTTCCTTCTCAAGCAAAAGGCAGAGGGAGTGAAACGCAAACTCGTTCACTTCGAGTGCCAAGAGCGTGCCATTCCGCGTAACGGCTATGAGATTTGCGATGCTGATGGCAATCAGATAGGTCACGTAACGAGCGGTATCATGCTTCCTACCACCAAGGTGGGTATCGGTATGGGCTATGTGAAGACCGAGTTCGCCAAGAAAGAAAATATCATCTATATCAAGATTCGCGAGAAACTGATTCCGGCGAAAATTGTGTAATGATTGGACAATCTGATAATTTACAAATTTACAACAAATATGAAAAAAGCAATTAAAACCTGTCTGGCACTATGCCTGTGTGCCTTGACTATGGTGGCTTGCAATGGCAAGAATGGTGGCACCGATGTGGACAATGTCAACAAGGTGCAGAAATGGGCGGACGTAGAGAAGCAATACCCGATGTTGCAGGATTTTCCGGCGTATGAGTACGAAATGGAGAATGTGCAGTACAGCAACATTAGCGGCTTGGAGTCGGTAACGTACTTTGACTACAAATGCGAGAAATCGTGTTACGACAACTACAAGAAAGCCATTGAATCGTCAAAATTTACCGGTAATGACTATGGCCCAAGTGCTAAATATAGTTTGAAGAAAGATGGTGTTACATTAGGGATTACGATGTCGTATTCCGGTAGCAGTTTCAGTTGCCAATACAGCAAAGATACCGACTAACCCTACTTTGAGTCCCCTTGACATTATCCTCTCTTGGCATAAGCCGGGGGAGGATTTTGTTTATATGTCTATTCACTCCATCTTGAGTATGAACCGCTTGTAGTAAGAGATGAGCAGTGTGGTGATTGGCAGGGCGATAATCATTCCGACAATGCCGAGCAGTGAGCCCCATATTGACAGGCTGAGGAGTATGGCGGCGGGGCTCATGCCCATAGCATTGCCCATGATTTTGGGCGTTAAGAGCAGGTCCTGGATACTTTGTACCACCACGAACACCGCCACAATACACAGCATCACCACCCACACGGGACGCCCCGTTTCGGCGGATTGTATCAGTCCGAGTATCAGACAGGGCGGAATACCTATCGTCTGCAGATACGGAACGAGGTTCAGCACCCCGATAATCAGTCCCATAGCGATGCCCATCGGCAAGCCGATGATTTGAAAACCAATGGCAAACAATATGCCGACTATACCGGCGATAGTGGCTTGACCGCGGAAATAGCAGTTCATATTGCGGTCGAGGTCGCTCATCAGCATCTGCGCACCATGACGGTATCGGTGTGGTATGTATTCGTGCCAACTGTTGGCAATCTTCTCATAATCAATCAGCAGGAACACAATATACAGCAGACATACAAACACTATCGCCAGCCCCATCACCGCGCTCACACCGCTGCTAATCCAGTTGCCCACTTTAGGCATGAGGTTGCGGAGTGCCTGCTGCACATCGGGATTGCTGAGCAGCGTCTTCACATCCATATACTCCACCAACTCCTGAAACTGCTCATTGGCACGCGGGGAGAAATACTCGTTGGCGTTAAACGTACTCAGGTAGTTCTTCACCCCCACCGACAGTGCCGTCGCCTGCTTGCTGATAGTAGGCACCAATGCCGCCACCGCACCCGTAAGCACACCGACGACCAATACCAGTGTTATAATCACCGACAGCAAACGGTTCTTAAATCGGCACTTGTACTGAAAGAACCGCACTATCGGCTCCAGCATATAGGCAATCACAAAACTGATGAGGAACGGCAGCAACACCCCGCTCAGTCGTCGTATGAGCAGGTACAGAGCCGCCAATACGGCAATGGTGATGACACCGCGGATAATGGTGTCGCGGTCGAACTGTTGCTGCTTGCTGCTTGGTGGTGGTAGTCTCAGCATAGTATGGTTTGTTGGTGGTTATTGTATAGAGTGTGCAAATTTAAAGTTGAACTTTAATTTTGTACATGTATTGTATATCTTATTGTTGGTCAGGTAGTTTGCGGAAGTTATATAATCCTTCGTGCAGGGCAGGAACTTCCACATCGCCGTCATATATGACACATGAGGACAATATGCGGTCGCCAAAGGTTTGCTCTATGGCACGTATATTTTTGTAGAAGTCAGTGTTAGATGTCTTGGCTGACTTCACTTCGTAAAGCCTAAGGTTAATGCCTTCTTGCGCTATGATGTCTATCTCTGTTCCGCGGCTTTCCCGATAGAAAAAGAGATTGCTTTCCTGCCCTTTGTTATAGCGGTTCTTGAGCATTTCCATCACAATCAGATTCTCAAAGATACCGCCACGCAAGGGGTGCGTACTCAGTTGGGCAGGAGACTGAATGCCCAACAAAAAGCACAGCAACCCCGTATCGTAGAAATAGAGTTTGGGTGTTTTGACCAATCGTTTGTTGATATTTGCGTAATAGGGGTGCAGGCGGTACACAATGTATGACGCCTCCAATATGCTGAGCCACTCTTTGAGTGTCACGGAAGATACGCCCACCTCGTTGGACAGTGCGGAGAGGTTGCACTCTGCCCCCACACGTCCTGCGCAAAGGCGGATGAATGTCTGGAAAGCACTGAGGTCTTTTATCTTCAGCAATTGGCGTATGTCGCGCTCCACGTAGGTGGTGTAATAGTTGCTGAATACCTTAGTGGCAGGAATGTGCTTGCTGAACAATGCGGGATAGAAACCGTTAAACAGTATCTCGTCTGTGGTATGGCTCTTGTATTCGGGCATCTCTTCTAACGAAAGGGGCAGAAGAGTCAATACGGCAGTCCGCCCACAGAGAGACTGTGAGATGGTGTTGAGCAAAGTGATGTTGCAACTGCCTGTCAGTACAAACCGCCATTCGGGGTCATTGTCCACGTACACCATCAAGTAGGACAATAGCGATGGCACGTTTTGTACTTCGTCTATAATCACATGTTTGCCCGCGTTGGCAAAGAAACTCTTCGGGTCCCGTTCTATCTCCTCCCGCAAACTGATGTCCTCCATATTGTAGTAGGCATAGTCAGGGAAGAGGTTACGGCAAAGGGTGGTCTTGCCCACCTGCCGCGGTCCCGTGATGGTGATGACCTGATAGTACTTTTGGCACTCCAATATCTCTGCCGAGAGGTGACGGTATATATAGTTGGTCATAGACGTGTGCAAATTTAAAGTTGAACTTTAATTTTGCGCAAAGATAGTGCATTTTTATGGGTTGTGCAAGGGAAGAAGCAGATTTTTGTATAATATCGCTGGTGGATACCTGTTGACCATCACAAGATTACTCTCGGCGACCTTACGGGTGAAGATGCCGATGGGTTGGAAAGATATAGGTTGCATACGAAGTGTCTGTTTTATATATTTTAGCGTTTGGCGGGATATGGGATACGTATCGGTTGCGTAAGGGTTGCTTATCCCTTGCCTATCCCTTGCTGAAGGGTTGTGTTAGGATTATTTAAGAATTGCGGTTTATCGCGACGGAGACATGGAGATGGATGGGGTGGTGAATAGGGCATTTTGCAATGTGGACTTTGCAAAAACAAGAAAAGTATGCAGAAAAATGTAGTTTGCTTTGCATAGTACATAGAATTGTAGTACCTTTGCAGTCGAAAAGAGAGAGGGAGGCCTCAATAAGACCCCTGAAGACTCCCCCAACCCCCTCATAGAGGGGGCTCAACAGAAGAGGTGTGATGTGGAGAAATAAATAAGATGTGGGGAGACCTCTCCAACCCCTCCAAGGGAGGGGCTCAATAGAATGGAGATGGTGTGGAGGAAGAACAGCAATGTGTGTGACTATTGTGTAACTAATATAATAAGGTAAAAAATGAAGAAAATGATTATCGCCGCAATGGCAAGTGTAGTGGTGTGCATGAGTGCATGCGCAGAGAAGACCCAATTGGTAAAGTTCAACGAACTGCCACAAAAGGCACAAACGTTCATTGAGACCTATTTCAATGCTGCGGACATATCGTTTGTCAAGATGGAGAAAGACGGACTGCACAACGACTACGACGTGCGAATGACCGACGGCACAGAGATTGATTTCGACCACGACGGCTCGTTGGAACAGGTGGATTGCAATACCAAAGCCGTGCCTGCGGGCATCGTACCCGAGAAAATCACCACCTACGTGGCTGAGCATTTCGCCGGAGCATTCATCGTGAAGTACGAGATTGACCGCAGAGAACTGAAAGTGGAACTCAACAACTCGTTGGATTTGGAGTTCGACAAACAAGGGAACTTCCTGCGTGTTGAAGACTGATGTCGTTGATACAAAGGCAACTGACAAACAGCAATATGAAAAGACTTCATCGTTCATCCAACAAGATGCTTGCCGGTGTGTGCGCAGGCATCGCAGAGTATCTGGACGTGGACGCAACCGTCGTGCGTGTGCTCTATGCCGCCCTGACGCTGTTCACCGCAGGCTTCCCGGGCATGCTGTTGTACATCGTAATGATGATACTCATGCCTGATTATAACAACTGCGAATAGGCATCGCTGACAATAACCGCGAATAGTGGGTTGGTGGTCAATGGCTGCCAACCGACATTTGCAAGGGATACGAAAAAATGATTGAGAACATCAAATCACAAATGCGCAAGGGGCTGCTGGAATACTGTCTGCTGACGGTCATCAGCAGGAAGGAGGCTTATGCCTCCGACATACTGGAGGTGTTGCACAAAGCCGACTTGCTGGTGGTCGAAGGCACGGTCTATCCGCTGCTCTCGCGCATGAAAAACAGCGGACTGTTAGACTACCGCTGGGAAGAATCGCCCGGAGGACCGCCGCGCAAGTACTTCCGCCTGACGACCGAAGGGCAGACGCTCCTCGGACAACTGGACGAGGAATGGGCTGCCATCAGCACGTCCATCAACACCATTATCAATTCCGAGCCGACAGGAGAGGCACTGACGCCCTACACCGATGCCGACCCGTTGTTTAGAACCAATAAAGCATAAGCAAAATGAAAGAGACACGTACGATTAACCTCAACGGCATCGCGTTTAACATCGACTACGATGCCTATCAAGAACTGCGCGACTACCTGCACGACATCGAGTTGCGCCTGCCTATCGACGAGAAGAACGATGTCATGTCCGACCTCGAAGCCCGTATGGCGGAACTCTTCTCCAAGGCACTGTTTGCCAAGAACATACAGGTCATCAGCATGGATATTGTCAACACCGTCAAGGCACGCATAGGAGCCCCGTCGGACTTCGGCGAGAACAAACGCCCGCGCGTCAAGAACAGCAAAGCCGACAACTCAGGCTGCTGGCGCGTGTTCGGTATCACCGTATTGGTGCTGCTTGCCGTCATGGCACTGCCTGTACTGCTGCCGCTGCTGGCTGGCTTCATCGCACTGATTGTGGGGCTGTTTGGTGCCAGTATCGGCATCATCGGGGCGGCTCCGTTTATGGGCATCGAGTTGTTTGGCGGCACCACATGGCTGACCGCGCTGTTCATCATCTGCGGACTCGCAGCGGTCGTGCTGCCTATCGTGATGATTATCTGCAGCATAGTGTCCTATATGCGAACCCGCCGCGGACCCAAAGCGCGCTTCTGGTGGATTACGCTGATACTGTGGGCGTTGTCTATCGTCGGGACAGCCACACTCTCTGTCAAGGCGGTGCAGATGGGGCTCGACCTCACACCCTTGATAAACGAGGTGTGGGACGACGATGACGACCACGAGGCACTGGCATCCGAGACGCGCGATATGCCCGCGTTCAATGCCATCAGTGTCACGGGCGCGGCAGAGGTGCGTGTGCACACGGCTCCCGAGCAGCAACTGCTCCTGCGTAGCAACAACCTCGACAGGGTAACCACAGAAGTACGCGACAGCGTACTGTACATCGACTTGCGAAACGTGCGCTACTCCAAACTCGAAGTGGACGTCACCGTGCCCGAACTGCGGATGATACGCACCGCCGGAGCGTGCGAGGTCAAGAACATCGGCGTACTGCAGCAACCCGTACTGACCGTGGATTGCTCGGGCGCGGCGGAGGTGGACCTCAATATGGCAGTGCAGATGCTCACCGTGAATATCAACGGCGGTGCAGAACTCGATATGCAAGGCTCTGCTACTCAGGCGGATATCACGCTTAATGGCGCAGGCGAGATTGACGCCAAAGACCTCATCGTCCAATCCATGCATATCAATTGCGCAGGCGCAAGCGAGGCGGAGATTAACGTGCAGGACGAACTCTGGGCACAAGCCTCCGGCGCAAGCAAAATATCCTACCGCGGCAATCCCCGCGTCATCAAACAGAAGATGGAACTCGGCGGCAGCAGGATTGTGAAGAAATAACCCTGACTGCCCTCAATCCTAACAAAGAAAGAGACTGCCTGACAAGTGTAGACAGTCTCTTTTTTTGTAGGGATGGGAGACGACGCGGCTTTGCAGGGAGACGACATGGCTTTGCTGGGAGACAACGCGGCTCGCGTCGTCAATAGCAGTCTTTTTCTGAAGAACGGGCATTCTTTTTGACTTGTTGGACAGCCCCCGGTACGAAGCCTTTCCTTCCTGTATGTGTGTAAACCTACCGTTATCGCTAATCGTTTCTTGTTTGTAAACAAACGTAAATCACAACTTTTGCCGAGAGAATACCGAGTGAACCCCGAGTGAACATCGGGGTGTTCTAACGTCAAAAAATCGCATTTATTAAAAATATACAACATACATTCCCCTCTATCGCCCACTAATGCCAAACCCGAATGAGAAACCCAACCGACACAATCTGCACGGTCAGGGGCAAAAAAATCATCGGAACAGACCGCCAAAACGGCTTGTTCCGATGATGAATTGGTTCTTTGGCTTGCTCCTGTCAGAGCGCAACCCCTTGAATTACTTGCGGGGTTTGATGTCCAATTTCACAGGGCGTATCATATTCTCAGGTGCGAGAATAGTATCCAACTCCTCCTTTGTGAGGATGCCGTGCTCAATGACAAGGTCATATACAGGGCGACCCGTAGCCAGTGCCTCTTTGGCTATCTTGGTCGAGTTCTTGTAACCAATGATAGGATTGAGGGCGGTCACGATACCGATACTCCCCTTGATATAGTCGCGGCAACGCTCTTCGTTGGCCTTGATACCATCGATGCAGTACTTGCGCAGCACGTCAAAGCCGTTCATCATAATCTCCATACTCTCGAAGCAGCATTGTGCCATGGTCGGCTCTGCCATGTTGAGTTCCATCTGCGCTGCCTCGTTGCACATGGCTACGCACAAGTCATTGCCAATCACCTTGTAGGAAATCTGGTTCATTACCTCAGGAATAACAGGGTTCACCTTGCCCGGCATGATACTGCTGCCCGGCTGGCGTGCAGGCAGGTCTATCTCGTGCAGACCGCACTTCGGACCCGAACCCAGCAGACGGAGGTCATTGCTGATTTTGTTCATCTTGGTAGCGATACGGCGCAATACACTCGAATAGCCTACCATGCAACTGGTATCGCTGGTGGCAGCCACCAGGTCTTCCGCCTCACGGATGTTCCAACCCGTGATTTCGGCAATGGCTTTGGTGCAGAGTTTGTCGTAGTTCGGCTCCGAACAGATACCCGTACCGATAGCAGTAGCACCCATATTGATGGTCAGGAACTCGTCAGCAGCGTCGTTGAGGTGCTTGATTTCGTCGCGAAGGATAGACGCAAACGCCCCGAAAGTCTGACCGAGTGTCATAGGCACTGCGTCCTCCAACTGGGTACGACCCATCTTCAGCACGTTCTTGAACTCCTCGGACTTGGCTTCAAAAGCGTGAATCAGTGCCTCATAGTGCTTCAGGAAGTCCTGATGCAGGGCATAGAGACCGAGGTGAATAGCCGTCGGATAGGCGTCGTTGGTGGATTGCGAGCGGTTGATATGGTCGTTAGGACTCAGATAGGTGTATTCACCGGGTTGGTGACCCATGATTTGCAAACCGCGGTTGGCGATAACCTCGTTGGCGTTCATATTGGTGGTGGTACCGGCACCGCCCTGAATCATATCCACAGGGAACTGGTCATGCCATTTGCCTGCCAGTATCTCCTCGCACGCCTGTTTGATGGCGCGGAACTGCTCATCGGTCAGAAGACCCAACTGATGGTTCGCCATCGCGGCTCCTAACTTGGTGTATGCCAAGCCGTTGATAAAAGTAGGATAATCCTTGAGTTTGAATTTGCTAATCGGGAAGTTCTCGATACCGCGGAGGGTTTGTACCCCGTAAAGGGCATCGGCAGGAATCTGCAACTCTCCGATAAGGTCGCTTTCTACACGAAATTGTTGTGCCATGATATTAATTTTTTATTGTTGTTTCTGCTTTGCTCTCAATCGGATTTCTCATAGAAACCAATTGAACGCGCAAAGGTACAACATTTTCTTGGGGTGTGCAAGTGTTTGTCCCGTTTTCAGATAGCAAAATGATACTAATCTTATGCACGTAATTATGCACTGACGATTACCTCGTACCCCTTTGCCTGCAAGGGGGCTGCAATGCGCTCCATATCCTCACGCGCCACTTTCTCCAAGGTCTTCACAGGTGTCGCGCGGTCGATGACGTACATCATAATCTGCTTCGGGTGAAGAGCGTCCACAGCCTCATACCACGCCTGCACCTCCTCAGGCGTGGTGTTGTCGATATGCACACCGTTATGCTCGCCGCGCAAGAAGCAGGTCTGCAAGGTAAAGTCGCCGTCAAACTGCTGCAGCATAGCCATTATCTTGCTGACCGTCAACTCTTTATTCACGGGTTGGTCTATAGCGCGCATCGTGCTGTCAATAGCGGAGTCGAGTTTCAGAATACGGTTATCGCACAGGCGTAGTGCTTCCACCACATCGGGACGCGCCAGTTGCGTGGAGTTGCTGAGCACCGACACCTTTGCCGTGGGGAAATACTTGTCCCGCAGCGCACAAGTGTCACGTATAATCCCAAGGAAATCAGGGTGCAAGGTCGGCTCGCCGTTGCCGCTGAATGTAATCACGTCAATAGGTGTTCCCTCTTCTTGCAGGGCTTGCAGTTTGCTATGCAACGCCTGTTTCACCTCTTCGCGTGTGGGTAGTACAGGGTGTGACACAGGTTGGTTGAAACCGCACTCGCAATACACACAGTCAAAGGTGCATAGTTTATGCTCCAGCGGCATAAGTTCCATACCCAGCGACATGCCCAACCGGCGCGAGTGGATAGGACCATAAACGATATTGGAAAACAACATATTTATGTACGATTTATCGGTTTACACTCAAACGATTACGCGATTACCAAGGGCGCGGCACAACTGCTGCCGCATACTCATCAGCAGCGGTTGCTGCTCCAGAATGGTACGTATCAACTCCCAATCACCGCGGGTCTGCGCATCCTTCAGCATATTCTGCAGCGTGTCAATGCGCTCATTCACAATGGTATATTTCAGTTCCAGCAGTAGTCGCTGTATCAGTTCGGGCAGCACATCGGCATCGGTCTGCACCTTCACTTCCTGCTTCACGTTCTCCGATATGCTGCGTTCGCTGTAGATACTGCTCAGTTGGTATTTGTCGGCTATCAGGTTCACCGCCAACTGGCTCAATGCTACATCGGGGTGATGCTGAAAGAACGTAGCCGCCACAAAGCCCTCTTCCCTGCAATGGGCGGTGTACTCGTCTATCACTTTGCGGTACAAGGGGTTGGCTATCTCAATGTTGTCGTTGGTCAGTTCCGAGATGATATACTCTCCTGCCAAGCAAACCGAACCGTCCTCGCCTGCATACAGCGGCTGCTCGCCGTAGCGGACAATCACCTGTATCAGGTTCTGCAGGTTCTCATCCTTGCGCGACAGGCTCCCGTGCACCACCGATAGGGGTGTCATCGTCTCATCTTCTTGCAGAGATGCAACCTCTTCATTGCCTGTCTGTTCGCGGCGCGCAGCACGTTCTTTCCCTTTGTCTTTCTCATCGAACATACGCTTGCGCACCTCCACCACCTTGCGGGTAAGCACATCCTCCTGGATACCAAGGAACGACGCACTGTCCTTGATATACACTTGCCGCTTGATAATATCGGGAATCACCGAGATGGACTGCACCACTTGGTTAATCATTTCCACCCGCTTGGCGGGATCATCACCCGCCTCACTGCTCAGCAGATGGGTCTTGAAGCGGATAAAATCCGTCTGGGCAGCCTGAATAAACGCAATGAAGTCCGCTGCATTGTGGCTCTTGGCATACGAGTCCGGGTCCTCGCCATCGGGCAACAGCACCACTTTGACGTTAATTCCTTCCTCCAATATCATGTCTATGCCGCGCAGTGCTGCCTTGATACCCGCCTTGTCGCCGTCGTACAGAATGGTAACGTTCTCCGTATAGCGGTGCATCAGTTTCACTTGCGGGGTGGTGAGCGAGGTACCGCCTGACGCCACCACGTTCTCAATGCCCGACTGCACCATCTGTATCACGTCCATCTGCCCCTCCACCAGGTAGCAGCAGTCGTTCTTGGAGATGGCTTGCTTGGCCTGATAGAGACCGAACAACTCATTATGCTTCTCGAACAACGGCGAAGTAGGCGAGTTCACATACTTGCCCGCCTTGTCGCTTTTCTTCAGCAATCGCCCTGCAAAGCCCACCACCTTGCCACTGGCAGAAAAGAACGGGAATATCACACGACCCCGAAACCTATCATACAACCTGCCGTCCGGGCTCTTCAGGCACACGCCCGTACCGATATGAGGCTCATTGTCAGGGTCATTCACGAGGTACTTCTCCTGATACCCTGCCTGCTTGGCTGCTGCCCATAGGCTTGCCCGCTCGGGCGAATAACCTATCTGGAATTTCCGTATGGTATCCTCTCTTAATCCGCGCTCACGCAGGTAACTCATACCCACAGCCCTGCCTTCCTCGGTACCCCACAACTGATTCTGAAACCATGTGTTGGCAAACTCGTTCACCACGAACATCGACTCCCTGTCGTCTTGCCGCTGTTGCTCTTCGGGTGTCAGTTCGCGCTCCTCTATCTCTATATGGTAACGCTTGGCAAGTAGCCGTATCGCCTCCACATACGAGCATTGCTCTATCTCCATCACAAACCCCACAGCGTGCCCTGCTTTGCCGCAACCGAAACACTTGAAGATACCCTTGCTGGGCGACACGGTGAACGACCCCGTCTTCTCGTCGTGGAACGGACATAGCCCGATGAGGTTCGCCCCACGCCGCTTCAGTGTGACATAATCGCCCACCACCTCCTCTATCTTGGCGGCTGCAAACACACGTTCTATGGTCTCACGAGGTATCAAAATCCGAACCTAATGCAACTTTCTCTATATACAATGCCTTTGGCCATCTGGACCAACATAGCAGATTCTGCCGCAAAATTACATAAAATCCCTCATATCTGCAACCCTAAAATTATATCATCAGGACCACTGCACAAAACGCGAGTATTTCCATACCCGATGGATTGCTTTCAAAACAATATCATTATGGTATCATTTTCATGCACGTGCCTTGCCTTTTTGCCCGGATATTTGTCTCTTCCATTTTTTTGTAGTACCTTTGCACCACTTTATGTAGTACACTACTTTGTGGACCACAAAAGTGTGAACCAATAGTAATCGAATATGGTACAAGGAATTAATCGCTCATTTATCTATGGCGTTTCGGTGTCCGGCGACAACTTTACGGACAGAATCAAAGAAACGCGCCGTCTGAAAATGGACTTTGAGAACGGTCTCAATGTGGTGCTCATCTCTCCTCGACGGATGGGGAAAACCTCCCTCGTGAAGAAAGTGCAACAGGTAGTGGATTCGTCGATAGTTCACACCGTGTATCTGGACATCTACGACTGCAAATCGGAATATGATTTCTACAACAAGTTTGCTGAATCTATACTCAAGCAAACCTCAGGCAGAATGGAAATCTTCTTGGAAAAGACCAAGAAATTCCTGACGCGCTTGACACCGAAAATTTCCTTTAGCCATGATCCTACTGCCGAGTATTCGGTTTCGCTGGGTATTACCCCAAAGGAATATGCTCCGGAGGAGATACTTCAGTTGCCGGAACTCATTGCGCAGCAGATAGGAAAGCATATCGTGGTCTGCATAGACGAGTTCCAGCAAGTGGCGGAATGGCACGATACATTACAGATACAGAAACGTATGCGTGGCGTATGGCAGCATCAGAAACATGTATCTTACTGCCTGTTCGGTAGCCGACAGCACATGATGAACCAACTCTTCCAAAGCAAGTCAATGCCGTTCTACCAGTTTGGCGAACCAAATTACCTGCAACCTATCCCTACGGAAGACTGGATACCGTTCATTCATCAGAAGTTCACCGACAAGGGACTGACAATATCCGAGGAGCATATCCGTACCATTTGCAATACGGTCCAAAATCAATCGTCTTATGTCCAGCAATTGGCGTGGAACGTGATGATTAACACCGATACCGAAGTTACGGAACAGACCATACAAGCAGGTATCAGCGACCTGCTTATCCAATGTACGCCGCTCTTTATGGAGCAAACAGGAGGGCTGTCAAGTTACCAAATGAACTTCTTGAAAGCCATTGCTGCGGGGCAACATAATCAGTTCACATCGGCATCCGTGCTTCAGGAATATCAACTGGGAAGCAAGTCCAATGTGGAGCGTATTCAGAACGTCCTGCGCGAAAAAGACTATATTGTATCCACTCCGAACGGTCTATTCTTCTCCGACCCCATTATGGAACTATGGCTGAAATCCAAACTCTGAATTCCGCATAGAGCGGATTCTTGTAAGTCCAATAGTACTTTTACAAAAATCATCTATCCTAAAAACAACAGAGCGATTGCTCGGTATTGCACCAAGCAGTCGCCCTGTTTCAAATCTGACAAAACATTATTTCTTCACCACACGTTTTGCACTTGTGGGGAACGGGTTCTCACCAAGGTGTACACGCGATTGGTCACCAATGAAATACTGTGGTTCTTCAGATGCCTGCATCTTGACCTTGCGCGGTGCATTCTCTGCATCAACCATATTGGTGTATTCTTCCGAATAAATGCGCATATCATAGGGTTCTACAATGCCCGTAACTTTTGTCTTGCCATCTTCTTCCACT
>DJSG01000058.1 GCA_002440265.1 Bacteroidales bacterium UBA6340
CCTTGGGCTTTATGCTTCTGCCCGCTGATTTCGTTGTGCCTGCCGGACTGACAATCAGTATTTTGGGCGATGGCAATATGTCTGATAACTACAAGAATTTCAGCGAGTCGGACTACTCCGCCAATGTCTATACCGTAAGCCAGTTCTCGCAGTTGGAGTCTGCGGGTGTGGTCTTCCTGCCTTGTGCGGGCTTCCACCGCGGCTCGAGTGTAGGCAATGTCGGGTCGGTCGGCTACTACTGGTCGGCTACTCCCTGCGATACGGACCGCGCGGGGTACGTGTACTTCGGCTCGTGGAACGCGTTCGCGAACGGTTGGTACGATTGCAGCCTCGGGCAGTCGGTCCGGTTGGTGAAGAACTATTCCAACGTGAGTACAGACATCGCCCGCCCGTCTGCTGCAGATACCGGCGAGGTGCGCAAGGTGCTGCGCAACGGGCAGGTGCTTATCGAGCGCAACGGCAAGACCTACACCCTCACGGGCGTGGAGGTGAAGTAAGTTGGTTTCTTATAATTATGCGGTTTATTAACCGCATGAATAATAAAATAGTCTTATGCCTAACGAATCTGTCATACAAGTCTTTGACGACAAGAATGTCCGCATTGTATGGAACGAGCAGGAAGAGAAGTACTATTTCTCTATTGCCGACATTGTGCAAATCCTTACGGACAGCACCGATGTGAAACAATATATCAAGCGTATGCGTGCGCGTGACCCAGAGTTGGATTCGAAGTGGGGTACAATTTGTACCCCTGTTCGAATGAGGGCAGCCGACTACATCCGTTCTGTCGAAGATACCACCGCACAGGAACTGCCTTTTGACGGAGACTCTCACTCTAAAACTAACGAATCTATTAACAACTAATTTTAATACGACAATGAAAAGAAATATACTTTCTCTCACTTTGGCACTCGCTGCCATTGTTATCTCGGGCGCAAGCATACAGGCAAGCGCACAAGCCCCCGCTGACGTACAAGCCGTTGACCTTGGTCTGCCGAGCGGCACCAAATGGGCATCGTGCAACATCGGTGCCAACGCACCCGAAGACTACGGCAACTATTTCGCTTGGGGCGAGACCACCACAAAAGCCGACTACTCGTGGGCAACCTACATGTACGCCAATGGTGCTTACAACAAACTCACCAAGTACTGCACTAATGCAAGTTACGGCGACAATGGTTTCACCGACAACAAAACTACGTTAGACCCCGAGGACGATGCCGCTCACGTGAATTGGGGTGGCGATTGGCGTATGCCTACCGATGCTGAATGGACAGAGTTGCGTGAACAATGCACATGGACTTGGACAATGCAGAATGGTGTGAACGGTTACCAAGTAACCAGCAAGATCAACAGCAACTCCATATTCCTCCCCATTGCGGGGTATCGCAGCGGCACGGGCCTCCTCAGTGCCGGCGCCGGCGGCTACTACTGGTCTTCGTCGCTCAGCGGGGGCAGCCCGAGCAGCGCGTGGTACGTCTTCTTCAATTCGGACCGCGTGAGCAGGGACGGCGACGGCTACCGCTACTACGGTCAGTCTGTTCGCCCTGTGCAGGACAAACAGGAAGAAGAGGTGGAGTCTGCTTATGTACCCAAGCCCTTCACGGTAGCCGAGGGCAAGCAAATCACGTTCTCCGGCGGCAACCTGCAATACACCCAAAGCACACAGACATGGACGTTTGCGGAACACCAGTATGATATAATAGGCGCGGATAATACAAAGGGGCGTACAGAGGAATTTGATGCTACATACGGATACAAGAGAGACGGCACAGCCCTTTCCGACACGATAGACTTGTTCGGTTGGAGCGGCAGTACAGGCTCTGCCAAGTGGGGCATCGGCACATCCATAGACAATGCGGATTACTCGGGTGATTTTGTGGATTGGGGTACGAATATCGATGACGGCAACACGTGGTACACATTAACATACGACGAATGGTATTATTTGCGTTGGAATCGTACCGATGCAAGCAACCTGACAGGTGTCGCACGCATCAATCTCAATGCCGATGGCACGAAGTATGTCAATGGTCTTGTTTTGTTGCCTGACGGCTGGACATGCCCTGCAGGCGTAACCTTCAAGTCTCGTTTCGCCGGTGAATGGAATGTACAGGCGTATGCTGATTATCAGACGTTCACACTTGCGGATTGGCAGTTGCTGGAAGCCTCCGGTGCTGTATTCCTGCCCGCTGCGGGTAACCGCTATGCGATGAAGGTGTCTTTTGTGCAGAATAGCGGCTACTATTGGTCGGCGACACCATACGGGACGGAGCGTGCCGCCTATATGGAATTTCGTTCGGATTATGCGAAACCACAATATCTCTATGTGCGCAATGGCTTTTCCGTCCGCCTTGTGAAGAACTATTCCAACGTAAGCACAGACCTCTCTCACCCCTCTGCCGCAGATACCGCCCCTGCCCGCAAGGTTCTGCGCAACGGGCAAGTGCTGATTGAGCGCGGGGGCAAGACCTACACCCTCACGGGCGTGGAGGTGAAATAGCGGTTTCTTATGGTTACCAAGTCGCAATAATATGGCTTGGTAACCATATTTTGCAGTAAAATACTATGATTATGTATGTTATATTTGCACATATCGGGAATTAGCAGTATCTTTGCGGCGTGTCCGTTGCAAAGGACACAAAACAGCAAAATGTGTCCGATGTAAAGGACACAAAATAGCAAAATATGCCTGATGCAAAGGACATAATAATTCCGTAATATGTAATCACAGTATTCACAAAAGGATATGGACAAGTTATTTGAAAAGCAAAGCAGGTTATTGGCTCTCACATCGCTTAAGATAGTGAGACAGTGTGCATTGTCTATCAATTGGGATGCGCCGATGTTGGCTATCCGCGGTCCGAAGGGTGTAGGTAAGACCACTATCATGCTGCAATACATCAAGCAGCACTACTCGTTGCAGGACCAATCGGTGCTCTATTGTTCGTTGGATAGTGCGTATTTTGCAAATCACACTTTGCTTGACCTTGTGGACAGGTTCTACAAGAACGGCGGCAAGCACCTCTTTCTGGACGAGGTACACAAGTACCCCAACTGGGCAAAGGAGGTGAAAGAAACGTATGACTCCTACCCCGATATGCAGGTAGTGCTCAGCGGCTCTTCTCTGCTGGATATGATGTCCGGCGATGCAGACTTGTCAAGGCGGTGTATCAACCACGACATACAAGGCTTGTCCTTCCGCGAGTATTTACAGTTCTACAAGAATATCAACCTGCAGCCTTGCTCTTTGGAGGATATGTTGCATAACCCGATGCCGGTATGCCTGCAGGTTAACGACCTGTGCCGTCCGTTGGCATTCTTCCGTGAGTATCTGCAATACGGCTACTACCCCTACTATATCAAAAACAAGATTGACTACTACGCTGCCGTAGAGCAAGTGATAGCCCATATTATCGACGACGAGATGCCGCGTATATGCGGTGTGGAGGTGGCGAATACGCGCAAGATTAAGGCACTGATGAACGTGTTGGCGTCTGCCGAACCCTTTGAGGTGGACATCAAGAAACTATCCACACAGACCGCCATGAAGCGGGAGACCCTCTTGGGCTATCTCAACTATATGCAGAAAGCCAAACTGCTCAATCTGCTCTATTGCGACAACACCGGTATCAAGAAACTGCAAAAGCCGGACAAGATATACATGGAGAACACCAACCTCCTGTATGCTTTGGCGGACAATCCTGTCAAGCAGGGCAACCTGCGCGAGACGTTTGCCGTCAATCAGTTGTTGCACAGCCATCAGGTGGAGTACAAGAAGACCAACGGGGACTTCCTTGTGGACGGCAAATACACGTTTGAAGTCGGTGGCAGCAGCAAGGACTATACGCAAATAGCCGACCTGCCCGACTCCTACATCTTGGCAGACGACATTGAACTGCCTATCGGGCACAAACTGCCTTTGTGGCTCATCGGCTTTACCTACTAATAGTTTCAATCAACATATAACCACCAAACTAAATCCAAAGCATTATGAACAAATCCTTACTCACTCTGGCACTTGCTGCCATTGTTCTCACAGGCGCAGGCACACAGGCAAGCGCACAAGACCCCGCAGACGCTATCGCGGGCAGGTTTTCCGTTTCGGACGGCAAACAAGTATATTTCGCCAAAGGCAACCTGCAATACACCCAAAGCACGCAGACGTGGTCGTTTGCGGAACATCAGTATGATATGATTGGCGAAGCCAATGTAAGTAATGGTGCTCTTGCCGACAAGATAGATATGTTCGGCTGGAGTGGCAGTACAGGCTCCGCCAAGTGGGGCATCAGCACCTCGCAGTCATATTCGGATTACAATGGTGATTTCGTGGATTGGGGAACGAATATCGGTGATGGTAGCACTTGGTACACTTTGAATGTGGCTGAATGGGCTTATTTACTCAAGTATCGTACCAATGCGAAGAACCTTATGGGTGTAGCGCGTATCAACCTTAATGCGGATGGTAGCCAATATGCAAATGGTCTTGTTCTTTTGCCGGATAGTTGGATTTGCCCCGCGGGTGTAACGTTCAAATCGGGCTTTGCCAATAAAGAGAGCGTGCAGGCTTATGCCAATTACCAAATACTCACACTCTCTGATTGGCAGAAATTGGAGTCTTCCGGTGCCGTATTCCTGCCGGCTTCGAGTATACGAATCGGAGCGGATGTTATAAACATACAGAGCAATGGTTACTATTGGTCTGCTACTCCTAACGGTGCAAGTTATGCAAACTATCAATATACTACATCGAGACAAGCGGGTACAGGTTGTAACAATAACCGCTATGTAGGGCACACAGTACGCCTTGTGAAGAACTGCGCTATGGAAGAAGATATAGAGCCGGCCTATGTACCCAAGCCGTTCACGGTAGCCGAGGGCAAGCAAATCACCTTCTCCGGTGGCAACCTGCAATACACCCAAAGCACACAGATATGGGCATTTGCCACGCGGCAGACAGACTATATCGGAACTGACAACATCACCACCGACACCAATGGCAACAAAGTCTTTGCAGACAAGATAGACCTCTTCGGCTGGGGGACCGGCGACAACCCGACCAATGCAAGTTCCGATATCAACGACTACCAGACCTTTGTCGATTGGGGAACAAACACCATCGGCACCGATGCCCCTGACACATGGCGCACGCTGGCAAGCACCGAATGGGCATATCTCTTTTTCACTCGTACCCATGCATCTACGCTTTGGGGATTAGGCATAGTGAATGATGTGTATGGGGTTATCCTGCTGCCTGACGATTGGGTACTCCCTACAGGTGCTCGTTTCTACCCGAGTACACAGAAAGGCTTGGCAGATATGGGCGGTTACTATAACAGCACTAATACAGACAGCCATTGGGAGGATAATACGTACACCCTGTCAGAGTGGCGCAATATGGAAGAAGCAGGTGCGGTGTTCCTTCCTGCCGCCGGTGGACGTGGTCAGAAAGTAAGTGCCGTACAGCAGAATGGCTACTATTGGTCAAGTACGCCGAATAACCAATCCACCGCATACATCCTGTATTTCTGCAATCAATCTCTCCATCCTACGGACAACTTCATTTGCAAAGGCGGTCTCTCCGTCCGCCTAGTGAAGGACTATTCCAACGTAAGCACAGACCTCTCTCACCCCTCTGCCACAGATACTGCCCCTGCCCGCAAACTCTTCCGCAACGCTCAAGTGCTGATAGAGCGTGGTGGCAAGATGTACACATTGCAGGGCGTGGAGGTGAAGTAGCCTTGCGCTAAATGCGTAGGCTTGCATAATGCGCAACCAATCCTCCGCTATATACAACAGGGGCGAAAATGTGTGGAAATACACATATTTTCGCCCTCATCAAAAAAATCTACTCTTCCATCCCTTTTTCCTATTGTTTCTCAGCAGGGCATGAAGCGTAAGGCAGGTTCGCACTTGCGCACTGAGTGTCTGCGGGGGGCTTATTAGACCCGTTGGCTTAATGGGGGGCTTTCGTAGCGACACGAAATAACCGTTCGAGACTTGGCGGGATAAGACGCTCGGTGGGCGGAGTAGAACTCCGTAGTGTTTGCCGTCGCCCGCCTTCCAACCGTCTCCCTTGCAAGCAGCGGTTGCGCGAGGGGGCATAGTATAAATAACAACAGGAGTTTGTCTGGTGTGGCAGTCTCCTGTTATTAAGAAAACGTAGTCTATTCTTTATATTTTGCCGTGTATTGTTGTGCATATCGAAATAAAGCACTATCTTTGCCCACGAAATCAGCATACAATTTAGGCATGCGCAGATATTCATACCTCACAACCCTCCCGACGGTCTTCCATTCCATGGAAGGCACAAAGGCGTGTCCGTGTATGAACGGAGTGTATTGCTACAACATAACTGCTTGTATATCAGCAGTTTTACCCCCCCCCTATTTGCTTATCTGACGGCTGCGAAGAGCAGAGCGGGCAAAGTCTATCCTCTCATAGCGTCTGTCGGGCATATTGTGCCTGACGGGCGCTGTGGCATTTTGTAGCGACCTTCCCCCACCACAGACCCGACTACACCAAAATGAATCACCGGAAAAACTACATAGTATCCGCAACCCAATCTTCAGAGAAAGCAGCAGTATCTCCGAAACGTTGTCCGCAAATGTCGGGCAACGCCCAATTGTTAACCATGATTAACAGCAACTCTACGGCAACCATTCAGCAAGGGATGCGCAAGGGATAAGCAACCTATAAGCAACCTATAACAAACGGCCGCACCGACGCAAACAACAGCATAATATAAAATATATCAACAGATATGAAGAAAACCTTACTCACTTTGGCACTCGCAGCGATAACATTCGCCGGTGCAGCAAACGCGGGCGCACAGACCTCCCCAACCCCTCCAAAGGAGGGGCTTAATAGAATGAACAACAAATATATCAATATAATAATAGTATTAACCATTTAACAATGTACCCCCGCTAAGCCCCCTCTTTGAGGGGGTTGGGGGAGTCTTATTTATTTTATTATGAAAAAAAATCTACTTTCTTTCGCACTGGCAGTCGTTGCCATTGCAGGCGCAAGCACACAGGCCTGCGCACAGACAGCACCTGCTGACGTACAAGCCGTTGACCTCGGTCTTCCGAGCGGGCTGAAATGGGCATCATGCAACGTAGGTGCCACCACGCCCGAAGGGTATGGCAACTACTACGCTTGGGGCGAGACCGCACCCAAAGAGGACTACTTGTGGGCAACCTACAAGTACGCCAATGGTAATTACAACAAACTCACCAAGTACTGCAACGATGCAAGTTACGGTAACAATGGTTTCACCGACAACAAGACGGTCTTGGAGCCCGAAGACGATGCCGCTATGGTCAACTGGGGCGAAGAATGGCGTATGCCCACCCATGCCGAATGGGCGGAGTTGCGCGAACAATGCACATGGACTTGGACAACGCAAAACGGTGTAAACGGCTACCAAGTATCAAGCAAGACCAACAGCAACTCTATCTTCCTCCCCGCCGCGGGGTATCGCAGCGGCACGTACCTCAGCAATGCCGTCTCCTACGGCTACTACTGGTCTTCGTCGCTCTACACGGGCAGCCCGCTCAACGCGTGGTACGTCTACTTCGATTCGGACGACGTGGGCAGTTACGACAACAACCGCGGCAACGGTCTCTCTGTCCGCCCCGTGCAAGTAAGTGGGATCGGTACAGGTATTGGCGACACGGCTGCTGACGTTGTTGCCACCGATGCGCACAAGATTATCCGCAACGGACAAGTGCTGATTGAAAGAGGGGGAAAGGTATATACCATAACGGGACAAGAACTGACCACCCCCTCCAAATAGAATGGGGAGACTCCCCCAACCCCCTCAGAGAGGGGGCTCAATAATATGAGTAATAAAAACAAATATAACTAATTAACTAATTAACTAATGTGTCCTCTCTGAAAGCCCCTCCTTTACGGGGTCCCCACAAGCCCGAACAGGGCGAAGTGGGGTGCTCTTGGAGGGGTTGGGGAGGTCGGAATCTTTACTGATATGAACAAGCATCTACTTATCATGGCGTTGGCATCGGTGTTGCTGACGCTCGCGCAAGGCACAAAAGCCGAACAGACAGACACAGGTGTGTCTGCACCCGCTCACGTAGAGACTATTGACCTCGGGCTAAGCGTACTATGGGCATCGTGCAACCTCGGTGCCGAGTCACCCGAAAGATATGGCGATTATTATGCATGGGGCGAAGTGGCACCCCGTGGGTATTACGCGTGGCAAACTTATAAGTATGCCAATAACAGTACTTTCAAATTGACCAAGTATTGCACTTATAAGAATTATGGCGACAATGGTTTCACCGACAACAAGACGGTCTTGGAGCCCGAAGACGATGCCGCTATGGTCAACTGGGGCGAAGAATGGCGTATGCCCACCCATGCCGAATGGACAGAGTTGCGCGAACAATGCACATGGATTTGGACAACGCAAAACGATGTAAATGGTTACCGAGTAACAAGCAAAATAAACAGAAACTCTATCTTCCTCCCTGCGGCGGGGTATCGCGGCGGCGAGTACCTCCGTGATGACGGTTCCATCGGTTACTACTGGTCTTCTTCGCTCTACGATAACAGCCAGAGAGCATGGTATGTCTATTTCAGGTCTGACCTCGTGATTGGAAGCGATCGCGATCGCACTTCCGGTCACTCTATCCGCCCTGTGAGAGCCGACAAAACAGGTACGGGCATTACCACTCCGCAGCAGGACGATGCTTCCGCCACCGGAGTGCGCAAGGTGCTGCGCAACGGACAAGTGCTGATAGAGCGCAACGGCAAGACCTACACTCTCACGGGCGTAGAAATGAAGTAATAGAATACCTCCACAACCCCTCCAGAGGAGGGGCTCAATAGAATGAGTAATAAAACAAAACTAACTAACGTGTCCTCTCCGATAGCCCCTCCTTTGGAGGGGTTGGGGAGGTCTTAAATCAACCTATATGCTTACATCCTTTCTAGCATTGTGTACGGTGGTAATCGCTACGGCACAGACTACCGACGCGACACCCCCTGCGGGGTCAATCAACGGCCGTTTCGCAGTATCACCGACACGGCAAGTCTATTTCTCGCAAGGCAACTTGCAGTACACCCAATCCACCGCAATATGGTCGTTTGCAGAACAGCAATACGACTGTCTCGGGACTGCCAACACGACCACCGACGCCGAGGGCAACACCGTAGCAGCCGACAAGACGGACCTCTTCGGCTGGAGCACCACGGACACAGACCTCGCGTGGGGTATTCCGTGCGCCAAGACGAATGACTACACAGGCACCGCCTTTGTGGACTGGGGCATAAACGCCATCAGCAACGGCGGCAACCAACCCTATCAGTGGCGCACGCTCACACAAGACGAATGGAAGTATCTCTTCCGGCACAACCGCTGGACTGTCGCCGAGATAGACGGCACGGGTATGTTCGGCTGGGTACTTGTTCCCGACGGGGCAGTGCTACCGGAAGACCTCACTATGGAGTATCTGTCGGACGGCAACATGGCAGAGACCGAGGCGCAGAAGACCTACACCCCTGCGCAATACGCTATGAACAGGTACCTGCCGGAAGACTTCAAGCGTCTGCAAGCCGCCGGCGTGGTATTCCTGCCCTTTGCAGGATTGTGCGACGAGAAAGGCAATGTAACCAATGTGACCACTTGCGGCTACTACTGGTCGGCTACCCATGTTACCGCAGACTTGCCCGCTGCCTACAATATGGTATTCGGAGACAAGTCATCTATGGCTTTTCTCAGTTCTTTGAACATCAAGCACAGCGTCCGTTTGGTGCAGAACGTACCCACCGAGACCGACCTGCAAGACGCACGGGAGGTCAAGATATATGAGTATTGCGACCACAACGGCACCCGGGACAGCATTGGCGTGCGTCCCAACGACATACAAGCCATCGACCTCGGACTGAGCGTGCTATGGGCGTCGTGCAACGTAGGAGCCACACACCCCGAAGAGTACGGCAACTACTATGCGTGGGGCGAGGCGGAACCCAAGGAACGCTACGAGTGGACGAACTACAAGTATTCGGACGGGAACGACGAAGACTTCACCAAGTACACCAACCTGATGACGCCCGCCCACAAGCCTGACAACAAGGTGCTGCTGGAAGCGGACGACGATGCAGCCACTGCCAACTGGGGCGGCACATGGCGTATGCCTACCCGCGAAGAGTGCTCGGAACTGCTCGAGAAATGTACATGGGAACTGCAAACGGTGAACGGCACCGACGGCTACAAGGTGTCAAGCACCACCAACGGCAACAGTATATTCCTGCCTTTGGCGGGCTTCAAGAGCAATACGAGCAGTTTCATGACGGGGAAAGCGTTTACCTACCTGTCCGCTTCGCTCAATGAAGAAGACGTTGCAAGCGCATGGGGCATGGAATACTACGCTACGCAGCCTGCCGTCGCTTCCTGTTCGCGCGACAGGGGACATTCAGTGCGCCCTGTATGTACCGCTACGCCCGAGGCGGAGCCGTGCTACACGCTCACCCTGCAAGCCGACGGCTGCGAGGCGGCAAACGTGGTAACCTGCCGCACCGGTATATACGTTAAAGCCACGGCACTGCCCCGCGACAAACACCGTTTCGTGCGCTGGTCGGACGGCAGTATAGACAATCCGCGCCTGCTGTTTATGGCGTACGATATGACGCTGACGGCAGAGTTCGCCGAGGACGAACACATGGCAGTGGACAACACCACCCTGTCCCCCGCCCCCGAGGTGCGCAAGGTGCTCCGCAACGGACAAGTGCTGATAGAGAGAGGGGGAAAGACCTATACGATATTAGGTAGAGACCTCCCCAACCCCTCCAAAGGAGGGGCTCAATAGTCAATAGAATGAACAGTAAAACAAATATAACTAATTAACTAATGTGTCCTCTCTGATAGCCCCTCCTTTGGAGGGGTTGGGGAGGTCGGAATCTTTACAATTATGAAAAAGAGTATTATTCTTTTTGCAGTGGCAATCGTTGCCATTGCAAGTGCGCAGGCACAAGTGCCTGCCAACGCTATCGCGGGCAAGTTTTCCGTAGCAGCAGACAAGCAAGTGTATTTCTCCAAGGGTAACTTGCAGTACACGCAATCCACCAGAACATGGGTGTTTGCTGAACATCAGACAGACATCATTGGTGAGGCGAACTTAATCATTGCTGCCGCAGAGAGTGAGAACACCCTTGCTGACAAGATTGACCTCTTTGGCTGGAGCACCAACAACCCCATGACACCCTTTGGCGTAAGCATCTCCACTGTAAGGGACTACTATCGCGGTGACTTCGTGGACTGGGGCACCAACATCATCAGCGGCGACGCTGCCAACACATGGCGCACCCTCGCTGCCAATGAATGGGAGTACCTGTTCCTCACCCGTACCAATGCCGACAAACTCTTTGCACTTGCCATAGTGGACGGCACCAATGGGCTCATCCTTTTGCCCGACGGTTGGACTACTCCCGACGGCGTTACCTTCACACCGAGCACCGATAAAGGTATGGTATTATGGATGGAAAGTAATGGGCATAAATTATATGGGGACTCAACAACCAAAACCAACCATTATACAGACAATGTCTATACGGCAGCCGAATGGCAGAAGATGGAAACCACAGGGGCGGTGTTCCTGCCCGTCGCCGGTCATCGACAGGGAACAAGCCCTAACAGATTGGAAGCAGGGGAATATTGGTCAGCCACTCCTGTGACAACAGGTGACTTTGCAGGAGAAATGGCAGGATACTGTGAATTCGCTCACTACGAAGATTTGGGAGCAGTTCTTGACCCCAATTATACGGGTTGGTCGTTCTGTAGTTGGGGACGTTCTGTCCGTCTCGTGAAGGACTATTCCGGAGTCAATACGGGCATAGTCAATCCGTCCGCAACGAATACAGAGGTACGCAAAATTATCCGCAACGGACAAGTGCTGATAAAAAGAGGGGGAAAGACATATACTCTTATGGGCGTAGAGGTGGAGTAAACAGAAATCAATTTACTAACAACCCAATAAACTAATTAAACAAAAAACATGAAAAAGAGTATTATTCTTTTTGCACTGGCAATAGGTGCCATTGCAAGCGCAGAGGCGCAGGCGCCTCAAGACGCAGCCAAGGGCGTGTTCTCCGTCAGCGAGAGCAAGCAAGTGTATTTCTCGCAGGGTAACCTGTATTATCTCCGCAACCAGAAGGAGTGGTATTTCCACCCGGAGCAGTACGAGGTCTGCACCGTGACGGACTTTGCCACCGACAACGGGATAGACCTCTTCGGGTGGAGTGCCGACAACACCACGGCACCCTACGGCATCAGCACATCGCAGAAAAACGCCGACTATGCGGGCGACTTCGTGGACTGGGGCACACTGCCTATCGGTGGCGAGGGTGCGCAAGCAGGAGTATGGCGCACACCCACTGCCGACGAATGGACCTATCTGTTCAACCGCAAGCACAACGGAGCCTTCCTCTTCGGGCATGCCAAAGTGCATAACCGGATAGGTGTCGTGCTGCTTCCCGACGTATTCTCGCTGCCCGATGGGCTGACGTGGAACCCCGACCAAGCCCTGACAGAGGACGACTGGTCGAAGAATGTCTATGACCTCGACCAATGGCACAAGATGGAAGACGCAGGGGCGGTGTTCCTGCCCGTATATGGCTATCGCAGCGGCACACGGCTTATCAGCCCGACAGCAGGCAGCAGCATGAACTGGAAGTCCTACTATTGGTCATCCACATCGTCTGACCCCGAGAAAGCCGACGCATTCTGTGTGGCAGACGGCAAGACGGGATTGGTCAACGGTGATGCCCGCGTGGTAGGCAATTGCGTACGCCTGGTACAGGACATCGCACCCTCTGCCGACGTATGGGAGATGAGCGTGGACGAGGACTGCACACTGAACGGCAAGTCGCTGGGTATCACCCCCATGCCCGACAACGTACAGGTGGTGGACCTCGGACTCAGCGTGGCGTGGGCGTCATACAACGTGGGTGCCTCACGCCCCGAAGAATACGGCAATTACTACGCATGGGGCGAGGTGCTGACCAAGGAAGACTACAGTTGGGACACCTACCGCTACGCCAACGGCAAGGACAAACTCACCAAATACTGCAGCAATGCCGCCCTTGGCAATGAGGGCTTTACCGACAGCAAGACCGTACTCGAACCCGCAGACGATGCCGCATACACCAACTGGGGCAGCGCATGGCGTATGCCGACCAAGGCGGAGTGGGACGAACTGACGACGAACTGCACGTGGACAGCCGCCACACAGGATGGGGTGACCGGCTACAAGGTGGAGAGCGAGGATACAGGCGAGTCTATCTTCCTGCCCGCTGCGGGATGTTTCTTCGGCACAGATACTCAGTCTGTCAATGCAAATAACCACTATTGGTCATCCGAACTCAACACGGAGAAGCCATCAGCAGCATGGCTTCTCTACACGGAGGTTTCTGAGGATGGATTATATGTTGTTGCCAATGATACCCGTGAGCAGGGCATGTCTGTTCGTCCTGTATGTGCTAACTCGGCACGCCCCAAGTCGTCGTATTGCACACTGACGGTGAATGCGGGAGAGTGCGGAAAGCCCAACCGGATGCGTTGCCACGCAGGGCAGCAGGTGCGCATCACGGCGGCATCGAGTTACAAGGAGCGTGTGTTTGTGCGCTGGTCGGACGGTAGTATAGACAACCCGCGCCTTGTTACTGTGATGGCAGATATGACGCTGACGGCAGAGTTCGGCGACAAAGGCACCGGCATCCTCTCGCCCTCTTCGGACGATGACAACACCTCTGCCACCACCGTGCGCAAGATTATCCGCAACGGGCAAGTGCTGATAGAGCGCAACGGCAAGACCTACACCCTCACCGGCGTGGAGGTGAAGTAAGCACAGCGGTGAAGCGATGTGGTACTTGTGAAACAGAACAAACATCTGCTGATTTTACTTGTGAAACGGAACAAATATCTCGCCATTTCACTTGTGAAATAAAACAAAATAGTGTCGCCGCTATTGCACAACTCAAATAAAATCAGTACCTTTGCGGCACAAAAACAGGTGAGACAAACCACAGCAGTCTATGTTTCAGAGAAAAGCCATTGAAGATTTACGCCTTTGGGCGGCATCCGAACACCGCAAACCCCTTGTGTTGCGCGGTGCAAGGCAGGTAGGGAAATCGACCCTTGTCAATGAGTTGTGGTGTGAGTTCGACGTGTTTATCCCGCTCAATCTGGAGCGCAAAGAGCATGCACGTCTTTTCGATTATGATATCGATGATACGGTGCGGCAGGTGTTTCTGCTGGCGCGTCGCCCGATGGACAGGAGCAAAAGAACCCTGCTTTTCATAGACGAGATACAGAACTCGCCCAATGCAGTGGCGTTGTTGCGTTATTTCTACGAGGACTATCCGTGGATACACGTCATTGCTGCGGGGTCGCTGCTCTTGACCTTGCTGGAGCAGCACATCTCGTTCCCTGTCGGGCGGGTGCAGTATATGCGGCTCAATCCCTGTTCGTTTGCAGACTTTCTGCAAGCGACAGGGAATGAGTTGCTGCGCAATGAGGTGGAGAGTCTGTCCGTCAATACAGCGTTGCACGATATGACAATGCGGCTTTTCTCAGAGTTTGCCTTGGTGGGCGGTATGCCCGAAGCCGTGGCACGCTATGCCGAGAACCGTGACATAGTGGCATTGCACGATGTGTATGACACTCTGCTCCGCAGTTACAGCGAGGACGTAGAAAAATATGCCAAAACGGAAACCATGAAGAATGTTATCCGCTTGCTGCTCAAAAGCGGCTGGACATACTCGACGGAGCAAATCACATTGGGTAATTTTGCCGAGTCGAACTACAAGGCACGCGAGATGGGAGAGGCGTTGCGCACATTGGAACGAACCTATTTGCTGGAACTGACCTATCCCATAACCACCTACGTACTGCCTGCCATACAAGAGCATCGCCGCAAGCCGAAACTCTTTTGGCTGGACGCAGGGCTTGTCAACTATGCGGCGAACATACAGCAAGAGGTGATGTTCTCGGACAACATCATGGATATATGGCGGGGCAAGTTGGCAGAACAGTTGGTGGCGCAGGAACTGCTGTCGGGCAAGACGGACGCTGACACGCACCGCGACTTCTGGGTGCGCAACACGCCCAGTTCCACGGCGGAGTTGGATTTCGTGTATATGTACCGTGGAAAGGTGATACCCGTTGAGGTCAAAGCAGGGCATAATGCGCACCTCAAATCGTTGCAGATATTCATGGACGGCACCGACCATCATACCGCCGTACGTGTATGGGCGCAACCGATGCAGGTGGACGAGGTGCAGACACCGCAGGGCAAGCCGTTCCGTTTGCTCAGCGTGCCGTTCTACTATGTGCATATATTGGACAAGGTATTGGAGAAATATGCCTGACTTACCGCAAAAGTACCGACTGAAACACCACAAAAATGCCGATTAAAATGCCGCAAAAATACCGATTGAACGGCATAACTTATTTGTTATTAGAATTTATCAAACCAACTAAATCCAACGCATTAAGAAGAAATCAATCCTCACCATCGCCCTTGCAGTCCTTGCTCTTGCGGAACAGGTACCGGCTTTGGCTGCACGGCTGCTATCGACACTACCCCTGCCCGCAAAGTCCTCCGCAACGGACAAGTGCTTATCGAGCGTGGTGGCAAGACCTACACCCTCACCGGCGTGGAGGTGGAGTAACAAAACCGCTCACGCAGCGTAATGATTTTACTATCAGTATTTTGAAACAATAAAAGTTTGCGTATATCATCGGAATGTACTACCTTTGCGGTCTGTTAGCCGCAAAATATGCGGCTTATTAACCGCATAAACAACAAAAAAGACAGAGCAATGTACATCTACGAATCATCACAATGGCCTCATTTTACGTGGGACGAAGCGGCTGTTCGTCCTCTGCTGCTTGACATCAACCGTGCCATCGGTTTCCTGATAGGGCAGTTGGAGCATATCGGTTTCGACCACAGGCAGTTGGCTGCGGTGGACACCTTCACGCGCGATGTGGTCAGTTCGTCGGAGATAGAGGGGGTGGTACTCAACAGCGACCAAGTGCGTTCGTCGGTGGCACGCAAGTTAGGCGTACAGATTACCTCGGAGACAGAGCCTTCGCACTATGTGGACGGCATTGTGGAGATGATGTTGGATGCCACGATGCGCTACGGCGAACCGCTCACCGATGAACGGCTTTTCGGTTGGCACGCAGCGTTGTTCCCTGCCGGACATAGCGGCACCATGCCCATTGACGTAGCGCAGTACAGGCATGGTGGTATGGCAGTGGTGTCGGGTATGTTCGGCAGAGAGAAAGAGCATTACCGTGCCCCCGAAGCGGAACAGGTGCCGCTGATGATGAAGGAGTTCCTGCAATGGTTCAATGCCCCGACCCCTGTGCACGACTATGTCAAGTCAGCCGTGGCGCACCTGTGGTTTGTGTGTATCCATCCTTTCGATGACGGCAACGGACGTATTGCCCGTGCCATATCGGATATGGCGTTGGCACAGGCGGACAACACGGCAAGGCGTTATTTCAGTATGTCGCGCCAAATCAATATGGAGAAGAAACGCTACTATACTGTCTTGGAACGTGCACAGCACGGCAAAGGCGACATCACCGAGTGGGTGGTGTGGTACTTGGGCTGTATGTTGCGTGCCGTAGAGGCATCGGGACAGTTGGTGACTACCGTGCTGCAGAAAGCCATATTCTGGCAACGGCATACGGGCGTGGCACTCACAGAGCGGCAAACGGCAATGCTCAATGTCTATTTGGACGGCTATGAGGGCAAACTGACGGTGAAGAACTGGAGCCGTCTGGCAAAAGTCTCGCCCGACACGGCGGCACGCGACATACACGACCTTGTAGGGAAAGGATTGCTGTCTCCGCTCCCCAACCAAGCCCGCAACGTAGAGTACAGGATAGTATCCGTGTCCGCTGCAACGGACACAAAACAGCAAAATGTGTCCGCTACAAAGGACACGGAGTAACCGCAAGACGAACTGATTTTATCAAACTAAATCCTATACAACAATGAGAAAGATTTTACATTCTCTCGCATTGGCAATAGTTGCCATTGCAGGCGCAAGCATACAGGCAAGCGCACAAGCCCCCGCAGGTGTACAAGCCGTTGACCTCGGTCTGCCGAGCGGCATCAGATGGGCTTCATGCAACATCGGTGCCACCGCACCCGAAGACTACGGCAACTACTACGCTTGGGGCGAGACGGAAACCAAAGCCGACTACTCGTGGGCAACCTACATGTACGCCAATGGGGCGTATAACAAACTCACCAAGTACTGCACCGATGCAAATTATGGCGACAACGGCTTCACCGACGGCAAGACGACCCTCGAACCCGCAGATGATGTCGCCCACGTGAACTGGGGCGGAGGATGGCGAATGCCTACTGCTGCAGAGGTGGACGAACTCAAAGATAATTGCACATGGACTTGGACAACACAGAGCGGCGTAAACGGCTACCGAGTAGCAAGTAAGACGAACAGCAACTCCATCTTCATCCCCGTTGCGGGCTATCGCGCCGACGCGGACCTCAGCAGTGCCGGCTCCTGCGGCTATTACTGGTCTTCGTCGCTCGGCACGGACTGCCCGGACTATGCATGGGGCATCGGCTTCTACTCGGGCTACGTGGGCGGGAGCAGTTTCGGCCGCGACGGCGGTCAGCCTGTGCGCCCTGTGCAGGACAAACAGGAAGAAGAGGCAGAGTCTGCCTATGTAGCCAAGCCGTTCACGGTAGCCGAGGGCAAGCAAATCACCTTCGCCAAAGGCAACCTGCAATACACCCAAAGCACGCAGACGTGGGCATTTGCGGAACAGCAGTATGATATGTTGGGTACGGACAATGTGGATGGCGGTACCGAGCAGACAGATACCAAATTTGGCTATTATTACAAAGGCGGTACTGCTTTAGCCGATAAGATAGACTTGTTCGGTTGGAGCGGTAGTACCGGCAGTGCCAAGTGGGGCGTTAGTACATCCGCAGACGAGACGGATTACTCGGGCGACTTTGTGGATTGGGGCAAGAATACTATCGGCACGGACATTCCTGACACATGGCGTACATTGACAAAGGACGAATGGGGTTACCTTCTATCCGGACGTACCAATGCCTATAACCTTGCAGGTGCGGCACGTATCAATCTCAATGCCGATGGCAGCAAGTATGTCAATGGTCTTGTTTTGCTCCCCGACAATTGGATATGCCCTGCGGGTGTAACGTTCAAGTCGGGTTTGGCAGGTACATATAGCGTTCAGGCGTATGCCGATTACCAGACTTTCACCTTTAGTGATTGGCAGTTGTTGGAGTCTGCGGGTGCTGTTTTTTTGCCTGCCTCGGGTAGCCGCTACGGGGCGTCTGTGTTCAGCGTGCAGTACTACGGCTTTTACTGGTCTGCTACGCCTGCCGCCTCAGACGAAGCGTATTACATGAGTTTCAGTTCTTATTCATGTTTCTCGAAATATGGAAAAGGTAGTCTCTACGGGTACGCAGTCCGCCTGGTGAAGAACTATTCCAACGTAAGCACAGACCTCTCTCACCCCTCTGCCGCAGATACCGCCCCTGCCTGCAAAGTCCTCCGCAACGGACAAGTGCTTATCGAGCGTGGTGGCAAGACCTACACCCTCACCGGCGTGGAGGTGAAATAAGAGTCCGATGGGGCACCAAAACCTAATGGAAACTATTGTGTATTGTCAAAGCAATCCATGGGTTAGAGGTTAGGGATTAGGGATTAGAGTTCTTTTAACCTTTCAGTCTCCACAGCAGTCGCAGGAGGAGGGCGAAGAGGGCGAGACCGCCTGCCCAAGCCAACCATCGTACCGCCCGGGGGACATACCTCTCGGGCGGCAGTTGTATCTGCACCTCGCGGTCGCAAAAGACGGTATCGGTCTTTGTAACCACTCGGTCACGATACTCGGTGTGGTAGTGCGACCTCCCCAGTTCCAAGACCTCCCCTAACCCCTCCTTCGAGAGCACCCCACTTCGCCCACGGGCTTGTGGGGACCCCGCAGGAGGGGGATTCCGATGTTCTGAGTTCTCCCCCCTAGAGGGGGGAGTTAGAGGGGGTCTTGTTGTTAGAGGAGGTCTTCCCACATACACCACTACGCTGTCTTTGATGAGGTGGTACGTGCTATCCTGCCATGCCCTTGCTGCCATCCTGTTTTCCGCTCTGCACTCTCCCCCTTTGAAGGGGGAGACGGAGGGGGTCCCTGAGGTCTGGGTTTTGCATCCGTTTAGGGCAAGGCACATCATACAGAGGAGCAGGAGCCTTGGGGTCAATGATTTCCAGATAAATCGTTTCATGTCGTTGTTGGGCTTGTAAGAGGGTTTGTGTGAGTCGGTTTTCTATCTCGCGGTTGGGGAGGAGGATACACCCCGCGGAGTGCTCGGGTCGTGTGCCGACATGGAAACGGATTCCCGACCGCCCCGGTACGCTGTTCACTATCGGCAGCAGGCGGCGGAACTTAGGGGATATGGTCACGCTGACGGTGTACCACAGTGCGAGTATCTCCACGCCTTTTCTTTCCAGCACCTTTGTCCATAGAACGCCGTCTATGTACAGTTCGCCGCGGATGGCGTTGCCCTGCGGCTGCTTGCGTATCAGTTTCAAAATCATAGTTTTCCGTATAAAAGATTGTCTGTATTCTCCATTAAATCCCATTAAA
>DJSG01000073.1 GCA_002440265.1 Bacteroidales bacterium UBA6340
CGCCGCGACCGATGAGTTGCTCGGCTCCCTTGGCATCGAGGACGGTGCGGGAGTCGATGACGGACTGCGTGCGCAGCGCGATGCGGGTCGGGATATTCGCCTTGATGACACCCGTGACGATGTTCACGGACGGGCGCTGGGTGGCGAGAATCATGTGCATACCCACGGCGCGCGCCTTCTGCGTGATGCGGGCGATGGGGGTCTCCACCTGCTTGCCCGCCTGCATGATAAAGTCACCGTACTCGTCGATAACTATCACAATATAAGGCAGATAGCGGTGATGTAGCGCGTCCGCCACGAGTTTTTCGGGGTTCAGACGGCGCTTGACAAACTTGTCGTTGTAGTCCTCGAGGTTGCGTACTCCGGCGTCCATGAGCAGTTTGTAGCGGTTCTCCATCTCGATGACGAGGGAGTTGAGCGTGTTGATGACCTTGTCGCAGTCGGTGATGATGATGTCCTTCTCCTCCACATCGGGCATGGCGGCGAGGTAGTGGCGGTAGAGTTCCTTGTAGGGCGAGAACTCGACCATCTTGGGGTCCACCAGCACCAGTTTGAGTTCCGCGGGGTGCTTCTTGTAGAGCAGCGAAGTGAGTATGGCGTTGATAGCCACTGACTTACCCTGACCCGTGGCACCTGCCACCAGCAAGTGCGGCGTCTTGGCGAGGTCGAAGAGGAAGACCTCGTTGGTGATGGTGCGGCCGATGGCGATGGGCAGGCGCATCTTCTGCTCGTCCTGAAAGCGTTTGGACGCTATCACCGAGTGCATGCTCACGGTTTGCGGCTTTTCGTTGGGCACCTCGATGCCGATGGTCCCCTTGCCCGGCATGGGGGCGATGATACGGATGCCCGTGGCGGACAGCGAGAGCATGATATCATTCTCAAGGTTGGCTATCTTCGATATCTTGATGCCCGCCTTGGGGACTAACTCGTAGAGCGTGACGGTCGGTCCGACGGTGGCTTTGATGCTGTCTATCTCGATGCCGAAGTTGCGCAGGGTGGTCACGATGCGGTTGGCATTCGCCTGCTGCTCGTCCTGGTTGATGACGGGCGCGGTCTCGTTGTCATAGACCTTGAGGAGGTTCAGCGGCGGGAAATGGTAGTTCTCAAGGTCCTTGCGCGGGTCGTAGGGACCGAGTTTATGCAGCAGAAAATCAGGGTCTTGCTCGCTGAGTTCCACGTCTTGCGGCTCTTCGATGTCGAGGGGAGCATCGCCCGTCTCGTCTTCAGGCTCCGGCTCGGAAAACTCTTCCGGAAGGTCATCTGGCGTGTGCGTATTCTCAATGGTGACGGTAATCTCGCCCGTGGGAGCGGTATCCGCAACGGAATTTTCTGCATCGGGAATGTCGATGGTAATGGTATTCCCGCTGGTGTCCTCGCCGTTGGGCTCTATATGTATCTCAATAGGAGCGTCGTCTGTATCTTCCTGAACATCATCACTTTCCTGCTCTTCTTGGGGTTTCGGCTTACGCGCAAAGAGATGCTTGCACCATTGCCCGAAACGGCGGCAGTTGTCCACAAAATGACGGTCGATGACGATGAGGAATATCACGAGGACAACCACCAGAATGAGCAGAAGTCCCAGCCATTGGATGTAGGAGGTCGCCCACTCGGAGATGATTTGACCGTGCGCACCGCCCCAGCGGAAGAACGAACCGATGCCCGTCATCTGCTGTGCAAACCCGAGAACGATAGAACCCCAAAACATGCCGAACAACGTGATAAACAGCACTTTCCACCCCTTTATCGGGAACTCGTACAGCAACCTCACCGCATATACGCCCAATGCCAGAATGGGCAGAATGACAACAATGCCGAAGGCTCCGTCTATCAACCCCCGTGAAATCACCGCCCCGGGAAGCCCCAATGCGTTGGTGATGCCCGCACGCATCGCGCGGCGGTCGGCGGCATGCTCGATGATAGAGTAGTCGTTGGCACCTGTGAAGAAGAAACTGATATAGGCGATAAGCAGCATCAACGCCACAGCCAACAGCACGATGCCCGTTATCAGCCGAAAACGGGTACTGTGAAGGATGTCCGACAGACCTTTGAAAATCTGCTGCAGGTCGAACTTGCGCTCGCGCTCTACGCGGATAGGTTTCGTATCTGTATCGCCCGCAGTGGTGCGGGTTGGCTTGGTGATTCGTTTTGCCATATGCAGTCAATGGAAATTGGTTTTAGCCTGCAAAGATACTGTTTTCTTCTGATTTTTGCAACGCCACCTCGATTTTTCCATAGCAACCAGAACCTAAATGCCACTTCTCTCCCTGGATGCGGATGACCTGCGGAGTCTCCGCAAGTCCGAGGACGTGCCATGGACGCGGACGCCTCGTCCGCGGGCGGTTTGGCACAAACTGGATGACGATGCTACGCACTTGGGAGACGATGCGTCCCGCGTCGTTTAGTACGAAAATAATTGTACTATACGTTGGGGAACCTAAAGCGCAATCTTAAAATATCTAACACTTACATACCACAGGAATTTCCCGAGAGAACTCCGAGAGAACCTCGGGTAATCATCTTTCCATTCAGGGTGAATAATCCACAGAATGTTAAATTATTATAATGCGCCAATCCCCACAGAACACCATCTTGTTGCAGAAATCAGTTGGTGTCCTGTTTGGCTATGACGCGGCGGGCGAGGGAGAAGCGGAACTCCATCCCTCCTTCTGGACGATTGAGAGCGGTGATAGTACCGCCGTGAAACTGTACGGCGTGCTTCACTATGGATAGCCCCAGACCCGTGCCGCCCGCATTACGGCTACGACCTTTGTCCACTCGATAGAAACGCTCGAAAAGGTGAGGCAGACTCTCGGGAGGAACTCCGGGACCGTTGTCCTTGATTGAGAAATAGATATGCTCCATATCCTGACCGGTGCAGTCCACGGACACATGCGTGCCCTGACCGCCGTAAGTGAGAGCATTGTCCACGATATTGCGGAAGATAGAGTACAGCAGCGTATAGTTGCCCGAGATGATGAGGTGCTGCGGCACATGGTAGGTGATGGTTGCACCCAATTGCTCGGCACGGATAGAGACATCCTCAATCACATTCTTGACCACTGCATACAGTTCTATCTCCAAACGGTTATAGAGTTCGGCTTGGGTGTCAAGTTTGTTGATGGTGGAAATATCCTCAACTAAGTTGCTCAGCCGCCCCGCCTGTTGGTAAGCGCGCTCCAGAAACTGATGACGCTGTTCTTCCGGCATCTCGGGGTGCATAAGAATGGTCTCCAATGCGCCGCGAATACTGGTCACAGGAGTCTTGAGTTCGTGCGATATGTTCTGGGTCAGCGACAGGCGTTGCTGCTCACGCGCCTGCATCACACGACGCTGCATCCAATAGCGATATGTGATGATACTGAGAACGATGATAACTGCTACGGCAAGGATAATCCAAATATAGATTGCTTTCATAAGTGTTGTTTATTGTTTGTTCCACATATATCCGTACCCGGATTTCGTCACAATATGCGTGCCATATTGCCCCAATTTGCGGCGAAGATGGGTGATATGTACATCAACTGTGCGCTCCAGAACGTAACTGCCCCCGTCTGCCCAGATGGTGGCAAGCAAATCCTGACGAGAGAATATCTTACCCGCGTGACTGATAAGGTAGTACAGCAACTCAAATTCCTTGCGGGTAACAGGCACCTGAGTACCGTCCACACTGAGGGAACGGTCGTGGAGATTCAGACTCACCCCCTCGAATGTAAGCAGGTCGGGGTCGGCTTTCGCAGTGGAAGTGCGCTTGAGCACTGCTGCCACACGGGCAATAACCTCCTGAATATGAAAGGGCTTGGCAATGTAATCATCGGCTCCCAATGAGAACCCTTTCAGCACACTGGTCTCGTCGCCTAAAGCAGTGAGGAAGATAATAGGCATCGTGAGCATATTGTGGTCGCGCATATAGGCAACCAGTTCAGTGCCCGACATGCCGTCCATCATGATGTCAAGAAGCAGCAGGTTCGGGGATTGGGTCATGATGATTGGCAGGGCTTCCTCGGCGGAATGTGCTGTGAACACCTCGTAGCCCGCTTGGCGAAGGCTATAGGACAGAATCATACAGATGTCGTCCTCATCATCGATAATAAGAATACGTTGCATAAGTACCGGATGAATAGATTATGGTTTACCCTCGCGGCCGTGCTTGGCTGCGATGACAAGTTGAATGGAGTTGATCAGGTTCTGCCAGATGATATAGGCGGCAGGTCCTATTGCTGACATGGGTTGCAGGTAGGTCTGTGCCATCCACACACCGAGGGTGGTATTCTTCTGCCCGAATGCCTGACCGGCTGTGATGCGGCTGACCTGCGGCATGGTATAATTGGCGGCCTCCGGATTAATGAGTACATCGTGGTAGTCCTCGCCGCGATTGGGAGCGGGAAAACGATTGCCTATCCATCTGCCCAACTCAAACTGCAGAATGAACGTCAGCAGGGCACCGATGCAGAGCACGAGCACCGTCCACCAATTATAGTGCTGGGTGACAAGCGTATAGGTAAGGTCTGCCATGAGCAGGACAAGGGTCGCTGCCCATAAGTAGAAAGGCATAGATGCCCATGTGCGGGTGAGAGCAAAAGTCTTGTCTGTTCCGAGGCGGCGTTGGCAGATGTTATAGCCTATACGCAGCAGCCATGCGGCAAGGAATGGTCCCAGCAGTAGCGGACCTACCTTGCAGAGTATCAGCCAACTGGCTTCGGCAAAGTGTATGCCGGACGTGGGATTGACAACGGGAAAAAAAGCGGGAACAACGATTGCCGTAGCGATATTGCTGAGCAAGGTGAAGGTGGTGAGGTTCTGTATGCTGCCTCCTAACTTGCCTGCGATAATGGGTGCCGCTGTGGCAGTGGGCATGATGATACAAACCATAATGCCCTGTGTGATGATGGCAATGTCGCTATCCGTGATGTTCCATACCGTGGCGAGTGCCTGAAGAGCATACAGTAGTCCGTAGTACGTAGCGGCAGTGAGTGCCACCTGCACGACAAGCACTATCCAATGCCACGCATGCAAGCGTAAATCCAATGGGTTAACCTTGCAGAATGTGAAGAACAGCATAAGGAATATCAGCGGTGGAAGCATCCATGTCAGGTGTCTGAACCACGGATAACCCGCTGCACCGATCAGCATGGCAAGGACCAATGCGTTACGCTCGATAAAAGCCTTGACGGCATTTGCTTTGGAATACATACAATATACTCAGTTATTTGATAATCACCATAGTAGCACCAAATCCGTACTGTGCAAAGGAGGCGTCTTGGTATTCACACGAGGAGTAGTGCTGTCGCAGTTCGGAAGCAATAGCCGCCTTCAGGATACCCTCTCCGCGCCCGTGAATAAAGACAATTTTCTTGCCTTTGTAGCGGATATTGTCCCGCATGGTACGGCGGAAAACATCCATCTGCAGGTGGAGCATCTCCCCACGCTCCATCTGTTGCCAATTGTCGGCAATGGCACTGATGTGCAGGTCTGTCTCCATGATATCCTCTTTCTTTGCCTCTTTCTTGCCCTTGGCACGACGCTCGATGGCAGAAGGAATGGCGGCAGTACCTGCTGCTTTGGTCTGCATATCGCGAGGGGTAGGGGATACCTCCTTTTGGGCAGCGGCAGCCTGTCTGACCTGTGCCGTTACAACAACCTGCGAGAGGGGCGTGGGTATCTCGAAACCGTCCTCGTCTTCTACATATATGAGACGTCGGGCAGCATCAATGCGTGCTACACGACCGCCGCCTACAGAATCAAGGAAACGGACCTCGTCACCAATGTGTATGTCTTCTATTTGTTGCATAGTATATATTGTGTGGAATGTCTTTAGTTGCCGGTGAGGGTGCGGATGGATTTGCCGACGTTGATGAGGTGGTCGGCGATACGCTCGGAATCGGAAGCCAATTCCTGGTACTGGGCACCGACATTGGCTGAATATACCCCGTCCGTCAAACGGCGAAGGTGCTGCTTCTCCATGTTCTCCGTCAGGTTGTCCACCTCGTCCTCGTGCGCATTGGCTTCGTCCAACGCCTTGAAGTCCTTCTCCATGTACGCCTTCATCACAAACTGATATACGGAGAAAATTGCTTCGCGCATCTGCTCGATTTCGTCCAAGGTCTCGCCCGTGAAGGCTTCACCCGACTTATGCAAATCTTCAGCGTACTCGGTGATATTGACCGCATAATCGCCAATGCGCTCCAAGTCTCCGACAGAACGTATGGCAGTAGCCAGGTAACGATGGTCTTCCTCGCTGACAGGCAAGTTGTTGAGCCGCACAATGTACGGGATAAGGGAGCGGTTGAGGTAGTTGAGTTGAGCCTCGTTGGCGCGGAACTCGTCCATCTGGCAGAAGTCGAGGCGCGAGATAGTGTAGATGGCGATGTCGTAGTTGTGCATAGCGACTGCCGCCATGTGTTCAATCTCCAACTGCACCTGATGCACCGCGATAATCGGTGTGCGGAGCATCTTGTCGTCCACAAAATAGAAGTGCGGTTGTGCGGCTTGCCCATTGGCAGCGTCGCGCGAGTCGGGGATAATATGGCAGACAAGGCGTACCAAGTAGTCGGTGAGCGGCAGGATAATGAGTACCGTCGTCACATTAAAGAACGTGTGAAACAATGCCAACTGGAACTGCGGCACACCCGGGAAAAGGTCCTCGAAGATAGTTCCGAAGCCGAATGTGCCGGACGAGGCAAGGTACATGATACCCGCTGCACACATGAAGACGATGACACCGAAACAGTTGAAAAACAAGTGTATAAGGGCAGTTCGTTTGGCATTGGTTCCACTGGTCATACCTGCGATAATCGCCACGACGCATGAGCCGATGTTGGAACCCATAGTAAGGAAGATGCCCTGGTTGAGCGTGATAAGACCCGTAACCACCATCGTGATGGCGATAGAGGTTACGACCGATGAGGACTGTATGATGGCGGTGAGGACTGCACCGAGCATGACGAGCAGCAGCGCATTGTCCACGCCGGCAAGGTAGAGACGTACCTCTTCCATCTCCGCAAATGACTTCATAGAACTCTCCATGATACTCAAGCCGACGAAGAGCATACCGAATCCGGTGATGATGCCGCCCCACGTCTTGGCATTGTCGTTCTTGGAGAAGAGTCCGATTAATGCGCCGATACCCGTGAGGGCTGCGAAGATAGTCGTGGTGGATATGCCGCCGCCTCCGCTGAGACCCATGGCTACGATAAGGGCGGTTACCGTGGTACCTATGTTGGCACCGTAGATGACCGTGGCAGCCTGCGCGAGGGACATAATGCCGACATTCACGAAGCCTATGACCATGACCGTGGTGGCACCCGACGACTGTATCGCCGCCGTGCCCAAAGCACCGATACCGACCCCGATAAGGCGGCTGTTGGATACCTTGGAGAACAGGCTTTTGAGGCGCGAACTGCTCGCAGTCTCAAGGTTGGAGGACATCATCTGGCAGGCAACGAGAAAGATACCGATACCTGCAATAAGGGTGAGAATGGCTGTGAGTGCGTTTAAGAACATGACAGATGTTAAAAATGATTATTGTATCGGGTTCGTATAGGTGGCGTATCCCTTGCGCAAGGGTTGCTTATCCCTTGCTGTTTGACACGAGATTGCCTTGATTAATACATATAAATATATAGAACATTAATTACCGTGTGATTAGCCATTAATTATTTTGCTATAAAACATTAATTACCATATAATTAGCCATTAAGCATGGGGTTATTGATAAAGAGAGTGATTGCGAAGTATCTGCACCGAGCAGTCGCCCCAGTGTTGCAGGTACCATGCGGCACTCTGCATGTTGCGGGGATCGCTGACATCCCATGCGGGGAAGCCGAACCAGTCGTCCACCGCCCAACGACGGAGTTGGCGGCAACGGCTTTGGACTACGTAGGCAACGCAGAAATAGCGATTGCCGATGTGGAAACGGTCGAGGCAGATAATGCGGTGGTGGCGGCGACTGACGAAGATATTGCGCCAGACGATGTCCGCCCGCTGCACGGCTTCGGGCTGATAGACATCACCGTGGAGGTTAATAGTCACGGAGTCGGCATAGATAGCATAGTCGGGCGCAAGGCGGATGGGTTGGTCGGTCTGCAGGAGCAGCACGTCGTCGCGATAGATGAAACAGAGCGAGTCGGGACGGAAAGGCAGGTCGAGGAGTATGCTCTCCACGAAGCGTTTGCCGCCATACTCGGACAGGCTGTCCGCCGGAATGAAGTGCGCGCCATACGAGCCGTCGGCGGTGTTCTGCTCCAGTTGGGGGTAGTCGGTGAAATGCCAGTAGATATGCGAGAGGCTGTCCGCGATGCGCCCCGACCGAGCATCGTACGACCAGCGGGAGGACACCGACAAGCCCTGCACGGCAGAACAGGACGTGAGGCAGGCGAGCAGAATGAGAAACAGGATGGGTTTGCGTAGTGCCATGCTATTTGCTGTATTGTTGTATCCGTTGTTCCAAGAGTTGCACCTGTTGCGGGGTGAGGTCGCCCTGCTCGGCAGCCTTGCGGAAGACGGGCAGATACTGCTGCCACTTGTCCATACCATAGTGCTGGACGACAATCCATATCGCAGAGGTGGCGTCGCCTATCTGCTTCTTGCCCAGCCAGCCACGCGCGGTGTAGAGGGAGTCCACGAAGTGCATGTGGAGGGTATCCAGACGGAGCATTTCGCGGTTGAGACTGTCCTTCTCGGGGGCATTGGCGTAGTAGGCTTGTACGTAGCGTTGGCGGATGGACTGGTCTTCGTTCCAGATGGCGTGGAGTTGCTCGTAGAGCGGGTGCTCGTACGCCGACTCGATGCGGGTCTGACGCTCTTTGCACGCGGTGGCAAAAGGTTCCCAACGCGGGTCGGAATGGAGGGAGAGCAGGTCGGCATCGGTGTCGAGACTGCGGCTGTACCAGTCGGGGAATTGCTGCATAAGCCTCGACAGACGAAGAAAAGCTGTATCGGTCTCGCCCGCACGGGCGGCACAGCAGGCAGCATTGTAGTAGTTGGCGGCACAGGCTTCGGGGTATTTCAGTGCCTCGGCGAAGAAAGCACTGGCTCCGGCATAGTCACCCGCCATATAGCAGGAGTCGGCGGAGTGGGTCAGGGAACGAAAGTCCGCGGCGTTTGTGACGATTGACCGCGGGCGAGACGCCCGCGTCCCCGGCGTAGCAAGTGCTTCCGTCAGGACCATACATAGTGCCAAGGACAGGCACAATTTGATTGTTTTCATATTATAGGTGTCTATAAATTTCGGGCGACCCGCGAGAGACCCGCGATAAAATGCCGAGGGATTCACTCTGACAATTGCACAACAAAAGAGGCTAACCAACTATTACAGTCAGATAGCCTCTTATTGATTGGTTTATAGCGATTTGGCAACCTCCACTTGCTCGAAGGTCTCTATGAGGTCGCCCTCGACCACGTCGTTGAAGTTCTTGATACTCAAGCCACATTCGGTGTTGACGCCCGCCTCCTTGATGTCGTCCTTGCCGTGCTTGAGCGACGAGAGTTCGCCCGTGTGAATGACAATACCATCACGGATGACACGGCATTTGTTGGCGCGTTTCGCCTTGCCCTCACGCACGATACAACCGGCGATAGTGCCCACCTTGGAGATGTGGAACGTCTGCAAGACTTCGAGGGTGGCGGTGACTTCCTCCTTGATTTCGGGGGAGAGCATACCTGCCATAGCCGCCTTGATTTCCTCGATGGCGTCGTAGATGATGGAGTAGATGCGGATGTCCACCTCCTCGCTGTCCGCCATCTTGCGCGCAGTGCCGGTAGGACGGACGTTGAAGCCCACGATGATGGCGTCGGAAGCGGCTGCGAGCAGCACATCGCTGTCGGAGATGGCACCGACGGCACCGTGAATGACATTGACCTGGATATTCTCGGTGGAGAGTTTGATGAGCGAGTCGCTGAGGGCTTCCACAGAACCGTCCACGTCGCCCTTGACGATGATGTTGAGTTCCTTGAAGTCGCCGATAGCGAGACGTCGTCCGATTTCATCGAGTCCGACGTGCTTCTTGGTGCGGATGGATTGCTCGCGTTGCAGTTGCTCGCGCTTGTTGGCAATCTCGCGTGCCTCCTGCTCGGTGGGCAGGACATTGAACTCGTCACCCGCCTGCGGCGCACCGTTGAGACCGAGGATAAGGCACGGTTCGCCCGGGAGTGCCTCGGTGATTTTCTGTCCGCGCTCGTTGAACATCGCCTTGATTTTGCCGTGGTAGGTGCCCGCGAGGACGATGTCGCCCATGTGAAGCGTGCCGTCGCTGACGAGGACAGTAGCCACATAGCCGCGCCCTTTGTCGAGTGAAGACTCGATGATAGAGCCCTTGGCACGGCGTTTCGGGTTCGCTTTGAGGTCGAGCATCTCGGCTTCGAGGAGGACTTTTTCGAGAAGTTCATAGACGCCCGCGCCGGTCTTGGCGGAGATGTCCTGACTCTGGTAGGGTCCGCCCCAGTCCTCGACGAGGATATTCATGTTGGAGAGTTGCTCCTTGATTTTGTCAGGGTTGGCACCGGGCTTGTCGCACTTGTTGATAGCAAATATCATCGGCACGCCGGCAGCCTGTGCGTGGTTGATGGCCTCGACGGTCTGCGGCATGACAGCATCGTCGGCAGCCACAATGATGATGGCGATATCCGTGACCTTGGCACCACGCGCACGCATGGCGGTGAAGGCTTCGTGCCCCGGGGTGTCGAGGAAGGTGATGTGCTGTCCGTTCTTGAGTTTGACGTTGTAAGCACCGATGTGCTGGGTGATACCGCCCGCCTCGCCGGCGATGACGTTGGTGTTGCGGATATGGTCGAGGAGCGAGGTCTTACCGTGGTCCACGTGACCCATGACGGTGACGATTGGGCAGCGCGGTACGAGGTCTTCGTCGCGTATCTCCTCGTCGGCGTTGATTTCCTCCACCACGTGTGCTGCCACGAACTCGGTGGAGTAGCCGAACTCTTCTGCCACGAGGTTGATAGTCTCGGCGTCAAGACGCTGGTTGATGCTGACCATGATGCCGAGCATCATGCATGTGCCGATGACCTTGGTGACAGGCACGTTCATCATCACGGCGAGGTCGTTGGCTGTTACGAACTCGGTGAGTTTCAGCACTTTGCTCTGTGCCTGCTCCTGTGCATGCGCCTGTGCCATCTTCTCGCGTTCCTGCTCGCGGCGCTCGCGCTTGTGCTTGCTGGTCGAGGTCTTGCCCTTCTGACCTTGCAGGCGTTGGATGGTCTCTTTTATCTGACGCTGTACTGCCTCGTCGTCCACCTCGGGCTTGAAGCCTTTGCCCTTCTGCGGTTTGTTCTTGGGTTTTTGGTTGCGCGCATCGTTGATGTCCACCTTGTTTTGCTTGATGCGCTCGCGTTTACGTTTCTCGCCGTCCTGCTTGGGACCTGCTGCAGCGGGGGTGCCGCCCTTGCGCTGCTGCTCGCGTGCCTCACGCTCACGGCGTTTCTCCTCTTTGGTCTTCTGCTTGGGGTGCGTAGCCTGGTTGATGCTGCTCAGGTCAATCTTTCCGACTACCTTGGGCGCATTCTTCAGAACGGGCTTGCCCAATGTGAAGACTTCGGGCTCCTCTTTCTTGGGAGCCTCTGCTTGGGCTTGGGGAGCGGGCTCTGCCTTGGGTGCTTCAGGAGTCTTTGTTTCCTTAACATCCTTTTGTTCAGCCTTTTGCGCTTCGGCAGCCTTGTGTGCTGCTTCCTCACGCGCAGCCTCTGCGGCACGTGCTTGTGCCTCTGCTTGGGCTTTGGCACGTGCCTCTTCCTCCTCTTTGGCGCGGCGTGCGGCTTCTTCTGCCTCACGTGCTTTTGCCTCCTCTTGTGCCTTGCGGACAGCCTCTTCCTTGGATTTTTTGTCAGCGTCAAGGTCTATCTTACCCACCAACTTCGGCTTTGGTACCTCGGTGGGGATATGCTCGGGCTGCTTGGGCTCGATGGTGACGGACTTGGGTATTTCACGTTCTTGGCGCAGTTGTGCCTGACGTTCTGCCTCGAGTTTAAGGGCCATATCCTTGTTAAATTCTTTAGCAAGCAACAGGTACAAGTCGTCTTCGATACGGGTGTTCGGGTCCGTAGCGATTTCCTTACCCTGCTTCTTACAGAATTCCACGGCGGTGGACATGCCGATGTTCAATTCTTTACAAGCCTTGATAAGTTTTATTGCCATCTCGTGAATCTGATTTTTATTGTTTTTGTTACACCTTATATATATATATATTAGGAGATTAGTTCTCCTCGAACTCGGCTGCGAGGATACGCAGTACGTCGTCAATGGTCTCCTCTTCGAGGTCAACGCGCTTCATGAGTTCCTCTTTGGACAGAGCCAATACCGATTTGGCGGTATCCAAGCCCACAGCCTTGAAGGCATCGAGTACCCATTGGTCGATTTCGTCGTTGAACTCGTCCAAGTAGATGTCCTCGCTCTCGGCATCGTCCATCTCACGATAAACGTCTATCTGATAGCCTGTTAGCATACTTGCCAACTTGATGTTGTAGCCGCCCTTACCGATAGCCAGACTGACCTCGTCGGGTTTGAGGAATACCTCCACTTTCTTCTCTTCCTCGTTGATGTTCATCGACGAAATTTTGGCAGGAGCCAAGGCGCGTTGCACATAGAGGTTGAGGTTGCTGGTGTAGTGGATAACATCGATGTTCTCGTTGCGCAACTCGCGCACGATACCATGAATACGGGCACCTTTGATACCTACGCAGGCACCGACAGGGTCAATGCGGTCGTCAAATGACTCCACTGCCACTTTGGCACGCTCACCCGGTATGCGGGCGATGTTCTTGATGGCAATCAGACCATCGTGCACCTCGGGCACTTCCTGCTCAAACAGACGCTGCAAGAACAGCGGCGATGTACGCGAGAGGATGATTTTGGGGTTCTGGTTCTTGTTATCCACTTGTACCACTACGGCGCGCACGGTGTCGCCCTTGCGGTAGAAGTCGCTGGGTATTTGGTTCTGCTTGGGCAGGTAGAGTTCGTTGCCATCCTCGTCGAGGAGCAGCATCTCTTTCTTCCAAACCTGATAGAGTTCGCCGCTCACCACCTGTCCGAGCATGTCGGAGTAGCGCAAATAGAGGTTCTCCTTCTGCAGGTCGAGGATACGGCTTGCAAGCGTCTGGCGCAGGTTCAGTATCATACGGCGACCAAACGACATAAAGTCCACTTTGTCAGTTACTTCCTCGCCCACTTCGGCTTCGTCGTCCAACTTCAGCGCCTCGGTGATACCGATTTGCGTGTTGGGGTTCGCCACGTCGTCGTCCTCCATGACCAGGCGGTTGCGGTAGATTTCGAGGTCGCCCTTGTCGGGGTTGATAATCACGTCGTAGTTGGCATCCGAGCCGTACATCTTGGCGATGACATTGCGGAAAGAATCCTCCAGCACATTGATAAACGTCTGGCGGTCAATGTTCTTGAGTTCTTTGAACTCCGAGAAGATGTCAATCAGGTTGATTGACTTTTGCGATTTTGTTGCCATTTGTATCTTTTTTATTCTTAATTCGTTAGGGGTTAGAGGTCAGACTTTGAGGTCGTACCTTGTGTATTTGACGCCGGTGTACGGGAAAGTGAGTGTCTGAATCTGCTTTTGTTTGCGCTTCTTGCCCTCCACTGCCACCATCACTTCGGCGTCAATGCTGAATGTATCGTCGTCCACAGACACCAACTGACCGCGGTATTTCTTGCCGTCCGCTGCCAGCACCTCCACGTCGTGCCCGACGTTCTTGGTGTACTGCATCTTGGATTTGAACGGGTCGGTCAGGCTCACGCTGCCCACTTCCAGCGAGTAGTCATCCTCGCCGGCGGCATCCAACTGCTCCACTATATAGCGGTTCAGTTCAGCACAGAAGTCCACATCCACGCCTTCCAGCCTGTCCACCTCCACAAGGATGTCGTTCTGCGCACTCACCGTGAGCGTTATCAACTCATAGCCCGTGCCTGCCAGTTTCTCCTCAATCCAAGTCTGTATCTGTTGCTTATCCATCATCGTCTGTTGCTGATTTCTACATAACACGAGGGAACCTTTTCGGGTCCCCTCGCTCAATTCGGCTGCAAAGGTACAACTTATTTCGCATATATGCAAGCAGTTGTTCTGTTTTTTTGCAATAAGCGGCTGTTTTGCTGCTCAATGTGTACAAATATCCACAGCAGACAGTTGTAGAGTCTTGTATTCGTCTATGGTTCGGGATAGCCACTCTTCGAGGTGGAGAGATGTGTCGGATATGCGGTTTTTGATGATGTCCCTGCGATTCCATATTGTCCGGTCTGTCTTGTTCAGCAGATAGGCAATGTCGGAGCAGTCGAAACCCAACGTAGCCAGGACGAGGTATTGCAGGTCGCTGTCGGTAAGGGTAGGGTAGCGTTGCTGCAGGTATGGTATATAGCCGTTGTATGCTTGATTGAACTCCTTCATAAAAGCCTGCCACTTAACAGGATTGGCAAAAGAATAGCCGTCCAGATACTGCTGCAACCACTTGGGAATGCCCGTATTGGAAGTTTGTGCATATTGACGAATATGTCGGGCTAACTCTATGCGCTCCACCAACACACGGTGCATGGCCTCACGTTTGGTGTTGAGTTCTGCGTTCAGACGCTTGATGCGGGCTTGCGCCAGTTGTTTGTCCGCTTCTGCTCGGAGTTGCTCTAATCTGTGCGCTTCTGCTAACTTGGCTTTTTCCGCTTCATATTTCATATATTCGATACTGCGTTTTTGATTTTGGTGTTCTTCCCACAACCGGAACATGAGCAATATCATGCATACGCCACAGGCGATGGTGAAGATATCGCGCCATTCTGCGGGGATATGTATGCCCATTACGCCAAGAGACATGAGATATGGGGTATTTGAGGCGGTATTCATGGCAATGGACGTGCAGTTTGACGCTGTGCAATGGTCTGAAAAACAGAGCGTTACTCCTAATAGAGCAAACGAAAATACGGTGCGCATTGTCAGGTAATTATTTTTCATTGCGATAAAATGCGTATATTGATTATCAATAAGTTATAGTATATTGTATTCACTGTCAGGTAAGAATTTAAGTGACTGTCCGTTTGCTTATGTCACACGATTGCTCTACCTTTGCAGCGGCAAAAGTATAAAGAATATGTTGTACTTGCAAGTGAATCGTTTTTATTAACTCTAAAAATCTACATTTTATGGAAACAATTTCCAAGTGCTGTGCTATGAGCACCTCGACGAAGGTCATTACGATTGTGTTTTCGGTGATTATCATTGTGGCAATCATTTCGTTGGTACGCGGGGCGACGGTGAGCCACTATTCTACCGGTATCAAGATACTGCAGGGGGTGGTGGCAGGACTATTGGCGATGCTAATGATAGTGACCGTGGTGCATACGCCAAGACAAGTGGCTGTGAATCAGGAAGAAATAAGCATACGACTGCTTTGCCGGACTATACATGTTCCTGTGCAAGAGGTGGACTCTGTAGGGTATTATCCGTGCGGTGTCCCGAGTGTCCGTCTGTGTGGTGCGGGGCAGTTCTTCGGTAATCTCGGACTATTCAACAGCGAGGTGTGCGGGACATACTACTCGTTGGTATCAAGGAGCAAGAATGTGTGCATTATCTACCGCAAAGGCAAGAAACCGATAGCCGTGAGTGTGGACAAGCCTGAGATATTTGCCGGATTAGGAACTGACCCAACCACCCCTATGCAGTAGGGTGACTTCATCATCCGTAGCAGGGCGGCTTCATCATCCTTTGTACAAAAAGGGAAGATTGGTTTTGTCCGGTTTGTGTATGCGAGAAGGAATGCTCTCTCCCAAACAGGAGAGGGCATTTTGTTTTGTGGCAGACGGAGTGACTGTCCGCAGGGAGGAAGTGTTGCATTTATCTTTTGCGGAACTTGTATGGTTCCGATATTGACGGCTTAATCACATACTAATATCATACTAATCACATACTAATCACATACTAATCATATACTAATATCATAGTCTTGACTCGATGTTCATCCGATGTGGATTCGGGGAGGTTCCGGGAGTTGTCCGGTTGGGTATGGGTATGTATCCGAGGATGTTCGGGGAAGGGGTGGGGAAAGAGAAGGGTGGGAAAGGGAGAGAGGAAAAGAGGGAGACGTGAATATGAAGAGAAGATAAGGGTGGAGTAGGTCTTGTGCAGAAGAGAGGGAGGAAAAAGGGCGGCAACAGGAGACAATTAT
>DJSG01000049.1 GCA_002440265.1 Bacteroidales bacterium UBA6340
TGAAAGCATTCAGAGCACAACTCCATGGGGTCAATGACCTCACCTTCTTCCTCTACAGAGTCGCTAAAATCTTTGCCTAAACACGGAACTTTTACTATGCGCCCGAAAATTCCATCCGCTTGCGTATCTCAAAATAAATGCGTAACTTTGCAGGCTAAATATGTATGGGGGTGAGTAGGGGATAGAGATTAGAGGGTAGGGATTAGGGAGTAGGGATTAGGGAGTAGGGGATAGAAGAGGGAGAGAGTAACAATGAAAGAAGGTATTAGTGTTAAGGCAATATAGTGGAATATAAAAACAATAGTGTAATATGAAGCAAACATTTCTAACCGTGTTGGCGCTGAGCCTTGGGGTGTCGGCGTTCGGACAGGAAGACCAAGTGTTGATGACCGTGAACGGGCAACCCGTGATGGCATCGGAGTTTGAGTACATCTACGAGAAGAACAACCAGGAGAGCAGCCTCGACCAGAAGTCGGTGGACGAGTATCTGGACTTGTTCGTGAACTTCAAACTCAAAGTGGCTGAGGCGGAAGCGCAGGGCGTGGACACCACAGAGGCGTTCCGCAAGGAGTTGCGCGGCTATCGTGCGCAAGCCATTCCCAAGTATATGCAGGACAACGATGCCATCGACAGCCTTGTGCTGATGAGTTACAAGCGTATGGCGAACCCGCGCCGTGCAGCACATATCGCCATCGAGTGCCACCAGGATGCCGACTCGGCAACCGTGGCAGACGCGTTGGAGCGTATCAATATCGCCCGTGAGCGCGTGACGGTGGGTGTGCCCAAGAAAGTAGGCAAGGGCAAACGTGCCAAAATGGTGCAGGTGCCGGAGGACTTCGGCACCGTGGCTATGGAGGTGTCGGACGACCCGCAGGCGAAAGAGACCAAGGGCGAAGTGGGATGGATACAACCGTTCCGCTATGTGTATGTGTTCGAGAATGCTGTTTACAACACGCCCGTGGGGGGTGTGACAGAGGTGTTCCGCACACCTTACGGCTTCCACATCGCCAAGGTGGAGGAAGAGCGTCCTTACGAGGAGGTACATGCAGCGCATATTATGAAGATGACTCCGCGTGGCAATGCCGACAAGGCTGCCAGTGCCAAAATGCAGATAGACAGCCTGTACAAGGTGGTGATGAGCGGTGCGGACTTTGCCGAAGTGGCTAGTCAAAACTCTGAAGACCGTGGTTCGGCAATGCGCGGTGGTGACCTCGGCTGGTTCGGGCGTGGTATGATGGTGCAGCCGTTTGACAGTATTGCTTTCGCTATGGAGAAGGGCACTGTCTGCGAACCGTTCCTTACCCGTTTCGGTTGGCACATCATCAAGAAGTACGATGAGCGTGGTATCCAACCGTTGGACAGCCTGCGCCCGCAACTGCTCAAGAACGTGCAGCGCGACGAGCGTCTGCAAGAGGCGGACAAGAGTTTCCTGCGTAAGACCCGTGCTGAGTACAACCTGCCCGCCACGATGAGCGATGCCGATGTGCGTGCGTATGCAGATGCTCATCTGGAGGAGAAATATGCCGACCTGCGTCATCTTGTGCAGGAGTACCACGATGGTATTCTGCTGTTCGATGTGTCGCTGCGTGAGGTGTGGGACAAAGCCAATCAGGACAAAGAGGGGCTGGAGAGATACTTCAAGCAGCACCGAAAAGAATACACGTGGGACGCACCGCGCTACAAAGGCTTCGTCATCTATGCCAAGAACAAGGTGGCAGCCAACAGTGCCAAGCAAATCATCAGGAGTGCAAACCCCGATTCCATCATGAGTTACCTCAACCGCCGTGTGAACGTGGACAGCGTGACCTACGTCAAAGTGGAGCGCGGTCTGTGGACCGAGGGCAAGAACGCCGCTGCGGACGTGTACGGCTTCAAGTCGAAGACTGCCGAATACACCCCGACGGAGGAGTTTCCTGTGGTGATGGTGGTGGGCAAAGTGCTGAAAGCCCCGCAGGAGTACACCGACGAGCGCGGCAAAGTGACTACCGATTATCAGGATTATCTGGAGAAGCAATGGGTGGCTTCGCTGCGTGAGAAGTACCCCGTGGTCATCAATCATGAGGTGCTTGAGCAACTGAAAGCCAAATACACGAAGTAAATGAAGTGGCGTGTCCTCATGCCCTCGCTGTGCGTGCTGGTGCTGGCCAATGTGCTGGTGCAGCGCTGCGTGTGGCGGTGGGATATGACGGACGACCACCGCTATAGTCTGTCGGCTCCGACCAAGACGCTGCTCGGACAGTTGGACGCCCCTATGCAGGTGACGCTGCTGTTGGACGGCGACCTCAATGCGGGGTTCACACGGCTCAAACGCGCCACCGAGGAGATGGTGGAGGAACTGAGCGTGTATGCCGCTACGCCCGTCGCCGTGCGCCACGAGACGGAGAATATCCCCAAAGGACTAAAGCCGACCGTCATTCATGAGCGCACCCGCAAGGGGCAGACAGCGCAGACCACCGTCTATCCGTATGCCGTGGTGCAATACAAGGGCAAGTCTGCCGTGGTGGAGTTGCTGCGCAACAACCGCGGTCTGAGCGGCGAGGAGAACCTCAACCTGAGCATTGAGAACCTCGAATTCGCCTTTGTGGAGTGTATCCGCAGTCTTATGCAGACGAAGGTGGAGAAAGTAGTGTTCCTCGAAGGGCACGGCGAGTTGCCCGAAGAGAATGTGTGGGACATCAGTCAGGCGTTGGCGCACTACTACCAGATAGACCGCGGCACGCTTGGCAAGGAGACGGGCGTGCTGGACGACTACAAGGCGGTCATCATCGCCGACCCGCAAAAGCCGTTCTCTGACGACGACAAGTATATCCTCGACCAGTACCTCATGCAGGGCGGGCGTATCCTGTGGGTGCTCAACGGGGTGCAGTTCTCCACCGACAACCTGTCGGAGCAGGGGACGACACCTGTCATTCCGCTGGACCTCAACCTCACCGATATGTTGTTCCGCTACGGCATGCGGGTTAATCCTGCTCTGGTGCAGGACTTGCAGTGCCTGCCCGTGCCGGTGGACGTGTCGGAGGACCCCAATCAGCCTAATTGGCAACCGATGCCGTGGACGTATGCACCGCTGTTGCTCACCTCGCAGGCATCGCCCATCACACGTGGCGTGATGCAGGTTACGGCTACTATGGCATCGTGTCTCGACCTTGTGGGAGAGGACGACGGACTGCGCAAAGAGATACTGTTGGCGACCTCGTCGGCAAGCAAACTGACAGGCACTCCCGCAGAGGTGGATTTGAGCCTCGCCACTGGCAACGAAGAGGAGTATCGCTATTCGTTTATTCCTGTGGCAGCAAGCCTTGAAGGCGTGTTCCCGTCGCTGTATGCCCATCAGATGCCGCCCGAAGACTTGACGGTCACGGCACCATTGCGCAAGACCAGTGAGCCGACCAAGCAGGTGGTGGTGGCAGCGGGCAGCGTGATTCGCAACGAATGGCAACAGGGACGACCGGTGCCATTGGGCTACGACCGCTACACACGCACACAGTTCGGCAACTGCGACTTCCTGGTCAATGCCGTGCTGTACCTGACTGACGATACAGGGTGGATGTCCCTCCGCCAAAAAGAGGTGACACTGCGCCTGCTGAATGACCAACGTGCCCGCAACCAACGGGTAATGGCGCAAGTGGTGAGCATTGTGGTGCCGCTCGTGCTGCTCGCCATCACGGGCGGGATAGTGCTGCTGATACGTAAACGCCGCTATACAAAATGAGTATGAAGCAACAATTGAGATATATCTGTTTGACAATCTGTGCGTTGATAGCCTCCTTGGCAATGATGGCACAGACACATTCCGACTGCCCTTTGGACACCATACAGGGCAACATCTACTACCGCTACACGGTGGAGAAGAGTGTGGGGCTGTATCGTATCAGCGTCAATTTCGGTGTGTCGCAAGAGGAGATACTGCGTGCCAATCCCGAGTTGCAGAAGCGCGGTTTGCGCTACGGAGAGGAGATATTGGTGCCTGCCAAGGACTTGCCTGTCACCACACTGCCTATACCCCAGCCGAGCAAACCCGTAGTGGTGGCACCCCCCGTAGAGGAGCAGCCCGAACCACAGCCCGTGGTGGAGCAGAAACCCGCTAACCTACAACCAACCTCTAACCAACCACCAACAAAAGTGGAGGAGGAGTCGGCACTATTGGGTGACATGGAGCCGCCAATAGACGACACCTTATTATATATAAATAGCGACGATACCGTGGCAATGGACAGCCTTGTTATGGACAGCACCGCCATTCGCATTGCGGTGATGTTGCCATTCCACACCCATGCCGTGAAACGCGAGAAGGATATGGAGCGTTTCTACGATTTCTATGCGGGCGTGCTGATAGCGGTGAACGAGGTACAGGCATCAGGGCAACCCATTGAGGTCTATACCTACGACGTGGGCAAGACGGCGCACAAGGTCAGCGAGGTGTTGGAGCAACCGCAGATGCAACGCATGGACGCTATCATCGGACCTGTGTACAATGCTCAAGTGGCAACGGCTGCGGAGTTCGCACAGCGCGACAGCACACTCCTGTTGGTGCCGTTTATCTCGCACATCGAGGGGATTGCACACAACCCGTATATCTTGCAGTTCAACCCGTCGGAGCAGACAGAGGCGGACACCTTGGCGCGCTACCTTGCGCAGCGTGGAGATAGTGTGAACTGCATACTCATCGAGACCAAAGAGGGTGAGTCCGTACCCGCAGGTGTAGCAGCGTTGCACCGCGCATTGGCGGAATATCATGTGCCGACCACTACCACCTCCATTCGGGCGATATTGCAGGACTCGCTGGATGGCGTACTGCGCCCCAACGTGGAGAATATATTTGTCTTCAATACAGAGCGTTACGGCAACTTGCAGGCATTGCTGCCGCACTTGTCGTTGGCGGCACAGGCGTATCCGATAACTTTGTTATCGCGCTATTCGTGGCAGCGGCAGAATATCCCGTTCCCGCAGATATACACGTCAGTATTCTCGCTCAGTCCCAATGTGTCGGACTACTATGAGGATACGTTCCGTCAGTATTTCGACCATGAACTGGTGTCGCACCACCCGCGGTTTGATTTGTTGGGCTATGACCTGACGCGCCACCTCTTGCACATCGTACAGACCTTGCGGGCAGATGGGCATGCCGATATGCCGACTGTCATCACCGGGGATGTGTTCTATGGCACGCAGTCGAATATCCGCTACAAGCACCTCGGCGGGCAGGGCGGGTATGAGAACGAGAATATCCACATCATTCGCAAATGAGGGGGCATCGGCACATAGCGATATGGGTGCTGCTCTTGTCGGGCATGGCACTAGTGGCACAACCGCGGTTGCGCACGCCGGAGATATATGTGGGGGCGCAGGCGGGAGTATTGGCATCGATGGTGAACTTCTCACCCACGGTGGAGGGCATTGACCCGCTGACGGCACCGCTAACCCCGAATGGCGGATTGGTGTTCCGCTATGCGGGGCATAAGGTGTGCGCTATTCAGGTGGAACTCAACTATATGCAACGCGGTTGGCATGAGGGTATTGCTGCCACGGACTCCACCGCGGGCGTGGATTATCACCGGCAATTGCACTACGTTGAGGTGCCATTGCTTATGCATCTGTACTTCGGCAAGGAGCATTGGCGGGGATTTATCAACCTCGGACCGCAAGTGGGCTACTGCTTCTTGGACCGTCAGTCGGGTACGCAATCCGCAACAGATACACATCAATACGACCCCATACAACAGCGGTTCGACTGGGGCATAGCGGGCGGAGTGGGGTTCTACTACCGCCATGAGCGGGTAGGGCTGTTTCAGTTGGAGGCACGGTTCAATTACAGCATGGGCGGAGTGTTCAATACGCATTTGGGCGACTATTTCAGCAGTGCCAATCCCATGGATTTGAGCCTGAACTTCGCCTATATGTGGCAGGTGAAAGTGAAGTAGCAGAGGATAGGAAATATCGGCATGACGTATTTGGTAATAAGATTCAGTTCAGTGGGCAATGTGGCGATGACGGTTCCTGTCATCACATCGTTGAGCCGTCGTTACCCCGATGATACCTTTGTGGTGGTGTCTAAAAACCGCTTGGCACCGCTGTTTTATGGGCTGCCCAATGTGCGGTTTCATGAGGCGGAACTGCAAAACGGCGTCAAGTCGATTGTGCAGTTGTTTCATGAGTTGCGTGCCTGTCACATTGATGCCGTGGTGGATTTGCAGGACACATTGCGCTCGTATGTGTTGCGGACGTTGTTCCGTTGGAGTCGGGTGCCTGTGTATGTCATTGACTACGGACGCAAGGAAAAACGGCACCTCATTATGCGTGGCTACAAGCATTGCGCCCCCTTGAAAACGGAGTTTCAGCGGTATGCCGACACGTTCCGTCTGGCAGGATTGGAGAGTGACGACAGTTTCACCGCCATACCTGTCAACGAACCTGCACAACAGGCTGTGATAGAGCGCTTCGGAGAAAAAAACGGCACATGGATAGGCATTGCACCTTTTGCCAAAAGCCGCTCCAATATGCTGCCGTACCGCGTCACCAAAGAGGTCATTGCCCACTACAGCCATCAGGCGGATACACGCGTCTATCTGTTTGGAGCGGGACGGATAGAGTGCGAGATGTTGCGCCAATGGGCGAGTATCTTCCCCAATGTGGTGAGTGTGGCGGGGCAGTTGCCCATTGAGCAGGAACTGGAACTCATGCGCCGTTTGGATGTATTGGTGGGTATGGATTCCGCCAACAAGCATCTTGGGGCATTGGTGGGGGCACACACCGTCAGTATCTGGTGCGGTACGCACCCCGCTATGGGCTTTGCCGCATGGAAACAGCCTGCGGAGTGTATGCTGCAGACCAATCTGAGTTGCCGCCCGTGTACCGTGCACGGCACCAAGAGATGCAAATATAACAACTTTGCTTGTACCGACATTTCGGCGCAAGAGGTAATACAATTAGTTAATAATCAACTGAAATGGGAAAGATAATATCGTTAGCAAACCAAAAGGGTGGAGTAGGCAAGACCACCACTGCCATCAACTTGGCAGCCGCATTGGCGGGCGAAGGCAAGCGTGTGCTGTTGGTCGATGCCGACCCGCAGGCAAACGCCTCATCGGGCTTGGGCATTGAAATTCGCGACTTGGACAAGACCATCTATGAGTGCCTTGTTACGGGCATTGACCCCAAAACCGCCATCATGCCGACCTCGGTGGAGAACCTGCACCTCATACCTTCGCACATTGACCTTGTGGGTGCCGAGATAGAGATGCTCAACATCGACGACAAGGAGAATATCCTCAAGCGCATTCTGTCTCCTCTGCGCCCTGACTATGACTATATCCTCATCGACTGTTCGCCGTCACTGGGGCTCATCACCATCAATGCCCTCACAGCAAGCGACAGCGTGATTATCCCCGTGCAATGCGAGTTCTTTGCCCTCGAAGGTATTGCCAAACTGCTGAATACTATCAAGATAATCAAGTCGAACCTTAATCCCGCATTGCGTATCGAAGGCTTCCTGCTCACGATGTACGATGGGCGTCTGCGTCTCTCCATGCAGGTGCATGACGAGGTGCGCCGCCACTTCGGAGACCTTGTGTTCGACACCGTCATCGCCCGCAACGTGCGCCTCAGCGAGGCACCCAGCCATGGTATGTCGGTCATCGAATACGACAAGAACAGCAAGGGCGCAAAGAGTTACATCAAACTGGCTAAAGAACTGATTAGGAGGACTGCTGAATGAAAAAGACCTTAGGACTCGGGCGTGGATTGGACGCGCTCATCGACACCACCCATGTAACTACAAGCGGCTCTTCGTCTATCAACGAGATACCATTGTCGAAGATTTATGCCAACCCCGACCAGCCGCGTCACACCTTCGACGAGGAGGCACTTGAGGAACTGGCGCAATCCATACGCGAACACGGTGTCATCTCGCCCATCACTCTGCGCAAGGACAGCAACGACCGCTATATGATTATCGCGGGTGAGCGGCGTTTCCGTGCAGCCAAACTGGCGGGATTGGATGCCATACCTGCCTATATCCGCACCGCCAAAGACGAGCAGGTCATGGAGTGGGCACTCATCGAGAATATCCAGCGCGAGGACTTGGACGCTATCGAGATAGCCCTTGCATATCAGCGGCTTATGGACGAGTACCAACTCACACAAGAGCGTATGTCCGAGCGCGTGGGCAAGAAACGTGCTACCGTGGCGAACTACCTGCGACTGCTCAAACTGCCCGCCGAGATACAATTGGGTATCAAAGAGAAGAAGATAGACATGGGGCACGCCCGTGCTATCCTCGGTTCGCCCTCACCCGAGCAGCAACTGTCTATTTACAAGCGCATTCTGCAAAACGGACTCTCCGTGCGCAAGGTGGAAGAACTCGTCAGTGCCGGCAAATCCGCAAAGCCCAAGAAGAAAGAGACTGCCGACTACACCGAGCAGCAGAACTATCTGCGTGAGCATCTTGGCAAGGATGTGAAAATAGCGGGACACAAACTCACCATTACTTTCCGCGACGACAACGAACTCAACGACCTGATACAACGCCTCTCTTGAAGCGACTGATATTCATATTGTTATCTGTATTGCCGGTACTCCTTTGGGCGCAGCAACCCGCGGACAGTATTGATGTCTCCGAGTGGCACACGCAGGAGGAGTTGAAGGCTATGCACGTAGCAGCGGACGCGGACACGCACCACCACGATGCCGACCATCAGCAGACCGACACGGCTCAACTGACCCAAAAGGAGATTGACCGCCTCTTTTGGAAACCCGACCCCGCACGTGCCGTATGGTTGGGGGCATTGGTGCCCGGTATGGGGCAAATCTACAACCGCAGTTACTGGAAACTGCCCATTGTCTATGGCGGATTTATGGGCTGTGCCTATGCCATCACGTGGAATACCACCCGCTACACGGGCTACAAGAACGCCTATCGCGACCTCTACTACGATATGCGCGACGGCACAGTCACCGAGGACCCCGCCAAGTCCTACATCGCCATTCTGCCCGAAGGCTACACTATCGAGCGCATGGGCGGCGTGGACACCTACAGCACCCGTCTCAACGATTGGCAGAACACATCCCGACGCTATCGCGACATATCCATTTTGGCAACGGTCATTGTCTATGCGCTGACGTTGGTCGATGCCTACGTGGATGCGCAGTTGTTTGACTTCGACATATCCACCGACCTCAGTCTGAACGTGTCGCCGCAACTATACTACGACCTTCAGAATCAGCGCACTGCAGAAGTAAAAGTAGCCATTGCATTCTAATGAAGAGATACCTGTTTCTATTCCTTTTATACATCGGGTGCCTGTGTGCGTATGCGCAGGACGTCATCACCGACACCGTGCTCAACATACCCCCCGACACCATACAGACCGCACAAGCGGACACCATTATTGCCGACAGCCTCACTGCCGTTGAGTTACCCCTCTTTTTCGACGAGGCCTTGGCGTGGATCGACACCACCGAGTGCGAGTCCGACACCATCATCACCGACCTGCCCGACTCCGTCTTCAAGGCGCGTCTGCAGGCATTGCCCTATGTGGTGGAGGTGCCCTACAATGCCGTCGTGCGCAACTACATTCTCCGTTATATCAAGCGCAGCCCGCGCCAGTTGGCAAGTCTGCAACGCCGTGCCGAGTACTACTTCCCCATCTTCGAGGACATCCTCGCACGCTACGGACTGCCCTACGAACTCTGCTACTTGGCGGTCATTGAGTCTGCCCTCAATCCGCAGGCGCACTCGCCTATGGGTGCCGCAGGACTATGGCAAATCATGCCTTCCACGGGCAAGAAATTCGGTTTGGAGGTCAACTCTTTGGTCGATGAACGCATGGATCCTGTCCGTTCCACCGAGGCGGCATGTCGTTTCTTGGGCGCACTCTACAACATCTTCGGCGACTGGAACCTCGCCATCGCTGCCTACAACTGCGGACCGGGCAACGTCAACAAAGCCATTCATCGTGCAGGCGGCAAGCGGGATTTCTGGAGCATCTACCCATACCTGCCCCGTGAGACACGCGGTTATCTGCCAATCTTTGTGGCGGCTGCGTACTCTATGAACTATGCCGACCTCCATGGCATCTGCCCTGCACCTGCCGAGCATACCATGCGCACCGACACCATCATGACCAACCAACGCCAGCACCTCAAGCAGATTTCCGCCAACCTCGGCTTAGACCTTGCCGAACTGCGACGGCTCAACCCGCAGTATGCCCGCGACATACTCCCGGGTGGCAAGCCCTATGCCCTCACACTGCCCATAGAGAAATCGGGCTCCTATATTGATAATCAGGATACTATCCTCGCTTATCAGGCCAAGGAACTCATCTACAATCGCCGTGCCGAGATAGACCTCTTGCAGAAGACATCCGTCAATGGTGGCTACTCTGTCAATGGCGTCACCTATTATAAGGTCAAGTCCGGCGACACCCTCAGCGGCATTGCCAAGAAGTTCCGCGTCTCTGTCAAGCAACTCAAAGCGTGGAATGGTCTCAAGTCCGACATGATTCGCCCCGGACAGAAACTCCGCATCGGTGTAGTGTAATTTAATACTTCAACCACTGTAGAAAATCCTCCACAGACGTGGAGAAAGCGTATGGCTCACTAATGGGAGTACCCTGCGGGGAGAGTTGGATAAAGAACGGCTGTGCATTCGAGCCGTATTGCTCACGCTGAATGCGCGAGTTGTAGTCGCCTATGCTCTCCTTTTTCGTGTCAGTGGGTTGCACATCATTAGCAGCAAAACCGAAAGCACCTGCTGCGGGTTTTACTTCGCGGGGCTGCTTGTCATCAACAAAAAGCGTGATTATCACATAATTGCGTAGGTGTGCCTTAACAGAGTCGTCGTCCAAAACGTATGCCTCCATCTTGCGGCAATTCACACAGCCGTAGCCCGAAAAGTCCAACAGGACAGGCTTGCCTGTTTGCATAGCATATTGCAGCCCCTCTTCGTAATCATTGAAGACCTCGCGGCCCTCTATAGGCATCGGTGGTGCAAAAGCAGAAATCGCCTTGACAGGTGCGCCCCACAGACCGGGAACAAGGTAAGCGGTGAAGAGCCATGAGGCAATGATGACGATACTGCGAATGACTTTGCGTGTAGTGGAAACACGTTTGATACCCCAAATCAGGTACACGCCAATGCCAAAGAAACATACTATCCACACGGCGATGAACAGCCATCGCGGCAGTATCCCCCAGCCATAGGCAAGGTCGGCGACGCTAAGGAACTTGAGCGAGAGTGCCAGTTCTACGAAAGCCAACACCACCTTCAGCGATTGCATCCAGCCACCCGACTTGGGCATCTGTTTCATCCATTTCGGGAACATCGCAAAGAGCGAGAAAGGCAGTGCCAAAGCGATGGCGAAGCCCAGCATACCGATGGCGGGTGCCAACAGACTATGCCCCGCTGCCTCAACAAGCAGCGTGCCGATAATAGGTCCTGTGCATGAAAACGACACGATAACCAAGGTCAGCGCCATCATCAAGATACTGAGCATACCACCTGTATTGCGGGCTTTGGCGTCCAACTTGGTGGACCATGACGAGGGCAGTTGAATCTCGAACAATCCAAAGAACGACAACGCAAACACCACCAGCAACGCAAAGAAGAACAGATTAACTACCGCGTTGGTAGCCAATGCATTGAGTGCGGATGCGCCGAAGATAACCGTCACGAGTAGTCCCAACCCGACGTATGTGACAATGATTGCCAAACCATAGAGCAGAGCATCGCGTACACCATGTTCCTCGGAGCGTTTGAGAAAGAATGATACTGTCATCGGAATAATAGGCCACACGCAGGGTGTAAATATCGCCAACAGACCACCCAACAAGCCCATAAGGAATATCCACCAAAGGTTGGTATCGGCAGTTGCCGAAGTGGTTGTGGTGACCACAGGGGTGTCTTGCGCGTAGTGCCAGACCTCGGGCGCGGTACACATACGGTCGTTGCAAGTATTGTAACGGATGGCGATGTCTTGCCCCGAATAGGGGACGGTGAGCGTATAGGTATCACTGTACTCCACGCCGACAGCAGAGTCGTTCACGCTAATCAGCGTGATATGCCAACCGGCATCGATAGTGGCTGTAATTTGCACACTGTCACCTACTTGTGTACCCGACCAATGGACGGTATTCACTATCTGTGCTTGCGCATCGCTGATGAAGCACGCAAGCATACACAAACTTACTATGCACCACTTTTTCATATTCACTCTTACAACTTTGTGCCAACCCGATGGGCTGTTGCTATTCAATCCCCAAAAGGTTATTATTTATAAATGACATATACCCTTCCTTCCCCCCATGTTTATCGGGTTATCCCCGAGAGAACTCCGAGAGAACCTCGAAAAAAATCACATACAACTCTATAAATAATTATTGTATTCGTATTGCTGATGTATAATTAAAGTTACAACTCTCCGACATCGCTTGGCATACGCCAATCGCCTCGTGGTGACAGACTTACGCCTACTACCTTTGGTCCGTCCGGCAGACAACTGCGCTTGAACTGCTGCGTATAGAATCGGTGCATAAACACATCCAACCAATGGTGAATCTGTTCGTTGCTGTATTGCCCCTCAAAAGCCAAAGTCGCCATGTAGGCAATCTTTTCGCGGGTAAAACCAAAGCGAAGATAGTAGTACAGAAAGAAATCATGCAATTCGTAAGGCCCCACCTTGTCTTCGGTAATTTGGGCGATGTTGCCTTGCTGGTCAGGCGGCAGCAGTTCCGGTGAGACCGGCGTATCAATGATGTCAAGCAATATGCGACGCACCTCCTCCCCAAACACATTCTCTGCTGCGTGGCGCACCATGCAACGCACCAAGGTCTTGGGTATGCCCGCATTCACGCCGTACATCGACATATGGTCACCGCAATAGGTCGCCCAACCGAGTGCCAGTTCACTCATATCACCCGTGCCAACCACTATTCCTTTGTATTTGTTCGCCATATCCATCAGTACGAGCGTGCGTATGCGCGCTTGTGCGTTCTCGTAGGTCACATCATGCGTTTCTAAGTCATGCCCGATGTCGTGAAGGTGCTGGGTCGCCATATCGCGGATGGGTATCTCGTGAATGCTGACGCCGAGTTGCTCCATAAGTGCTATGGCATTGTGGTATGTGCGGTCACTTGTGCCGAAACCGGGCATCGTAACGCCAATCACTTGCGAGCGGTTGTAGCCCAATCTGTCCGCGGTCAAAACGCTGACTAACAAAGCCAACGTGGAGTCCAACCCGCCGGAAATGCCTACTATCAGGCTTTCAGCATGGGTGTGTTGCCAACGGCGGAGAAGTCCGCAAGTCTGTATGCTGAATACGTCTTCGCAGTAACTCAGGCTGTCTGACTCGCGTGGCACAAACGGGGTCGGGCAGAAATTCCTATGGATAGGCTCCACAAAACCGTCTTCCGAGTCTATCGGAGCCACGTTTATCTTTCTGTAATGCCCGTGCTGGTCTTTGGTGAAGTTCGTATTGCGCTGACGGTCAATACGTAATCGCTCAATATCAATCTCGGTAATAACCATAGTACTCTCCATTTGGAAACGCTCGCCCATCTCCAATAGGTCGCCGTTCTCCGCAATATAAGTGCTGCCTGAGAACACCAAATCAGTGGTGGACTCGCCTATACCTGACGATGTATACACGTACCCGCAGTGCACACGTGCGGATTGTTGGGTTATCATCTGACGGCGGAAAGCATGCTTGCCTGTCACGCAGTTGCTGCTCGACAGGTTGAAGATAATCTCTGCACCTTGAATAGCCAATTGCGTACTCGCGGGCAACGGTGACCAAAGGTCCTCGCACAACTCAATGCCAAAGCAATAATCCCTGGTAACAAACAGCAAATCAGGACCAAACGGCACATCACCACTCCATAGTTCTATTGTTGGAATACGGGGTTGCAGACCGTTGGCACAGTGTTCCATTGCCGCACGACCCGAAGTAAACCAGCGCTTCTCGTAGAACTCGCCCGTATTAGGCAGGTTCACCTTAGGCACTACTCCAATCACCTCGCCGTCCGTCATCACAAAAGCACAGTTATACAGGTTGTTATCTACCTTTAGCGGCGCACCTACCAATACTATAATCGGCTGATTGCGCGTATAGGCACATATCTCCTCAAGACTACGGAGGGTGTTTTGCTGCAACTGCTGAGTGAAAAACAGGTCCTCGCAGGTGTACCCCGTTACGCTCAATTCGGGGAAACAAATCACTTGCACGTCCTCTTGCAGGGCCTCGGTGATTTGGTGTTTGATTTCCGTGGTATTGTACTGACAATCAGCCACCCGCATTTGTGGTACGGCGGCTGCTACGCGAACAAATCCAAAGTTCTTTTCCATTCGACTATACATTTAGATTAAGTATGCAATACATTTAGATTAAGTATGCAAAGGTAGTGCTTTTCCGTGGATTGACAAAAAAATACGTTTTTTTTCTTTTTTGTTTGCGCATGTCAAAAATTAGCAGTACCTTTGCACCCGCTTTCGAGAAGAGCAATAGGGTGCTATCGTCTAGTGGCCTAGGACAACGGCCTCTCACGCCGTAAACCCCGGTTCGAGTCCGGGTAGCACTACAAAAAAACTGTAAAATCAGTAATTTACAGCAAAACAGACAGAGTATTAATCCGTCTGTTTTTTTATATTAAGGTCATCTTGCAGAAGCCTCGTCTGTATCCTGATGCAGAAAAGTAATAGGGCGCATAGTAAAAGTTCCG
>DJSG01000019.1 GCA_002440265.1 Bacteroidales bacterium UBA6340
TCCACCATCGTCTCAGACCACCTATCGTACAATCAGTTTGGTGGACAGGCAAGTGCCTTGACCGTAGATATTGAGAATATAGATACCCTGCGAGAGACCGTCGATATTCTGTTCAATAGAGGTAATGCGACCTTGCGTAACCACTTGCCCATCAACGCGATAGACGATATAGTACCCGCCTTCGGCATTGCGTATGCAGGGCGTGGCACCTTCGTAGAACACCTCGTAGTTGTTCAGCGAAGGCTCGGTGTGGCGGGTGGTGGCGTTGCTGTCTAAGCGCAAGCCCACTAATATAGGGTCGTGGTCGCTGCAGCGGAACATACTGAGGTCATCGGAACTGTCGTAGGTGTAGCGGTCGTGCTCGTCAGAGTTGATGTGGTACGCCACCATGCCCGTGACTTGCGGGTAAAGGGTGGAGTTGCACAACGCATGGTCAAGGTAGCCCGCCTGCCCGTGAAAGGTGTAACTGTAACTGCTGTCGGCATGAAAGGTGCGGTGCATATCTATCATACCCCCCTCGCGCAGAATGGTGATGGGGTCTTCCATAGCGTAGGCGTTGAGGTCGCCCATGATGAGGAAGTCGCTGTCTTCAAAATAGACAGTCTCCTTCTGATAGTTGGCAAGAACGGACTGTGCCTCCCGCTTGCGGTCGCCGTTATAGGTGCCCTGACCGTCGTGCTGGTCGGCATTGTCGCCACTGCCGCTGCCGCTCTTGGCTTTGAAGTGGTTGATGGAGAAGATGAACTTCTCCCCTGTGGCTTTCTCGGTAAAACCCTGCGTCTTCTTGCGGTTGGAGACACCGGTGTTGTTGTGGCGTATGGTGCCGTGCGGGGCAACGACATCGCTGCAATAGATATACCCCGACTTGGTGTAAGTGCCATTGACGGAACTCCCGTCGTTGATAGCCACGTAGTTACGACCTGTGTTGCGCGTGAGGTCTGCGGCTATCTCGTTCATGGCATCCTGACCTTGTTGCACCTCCACCAGCCCGTAGATGTCGGCGCGTATCAGGGCGAGTGCCTTGCTGATTTTGGTACGCTGCTTCTGATGCTCTGCATTGTCTGCAGGTCCCATGCCGCGTGACGAGAAGTTCTGCGTAAGGTAGTACTCGCAGTTCATAGCGCATACCAACAGGGTGTGTTGCCCGCGCATATCAATGGCACCGGTGTCGTAGCCCTTCTCCAATTCGGCGCGTGTATTGCCCGCCCACGTGCACGACTTGAACTGCACGCTGCTCGTACTGCTGACATAGACCGTGAGGTTGAGCAGCCGTTCCCCCATACGGTGGTAATCGTCAATGCCCGTCAGGGTAATTTCGCCTGTAGTATTGGCAGAGAGTATCTTGTTGTACTCTACCGAAAGCGGAAGTGCTTGGTTAGTAGGTGAATATGTGCGTCTCGGTGAGATGATAAGTCTGCCGTTGTAGTAGTTGTTTGTGACGTAGAAGGGCGTGGTGAACTGTATGGTCTGCCCCCTATACGGATTGAGGTCGGAGTACTTCCATGTCTGCGGGTCGGCAATAGTCACCTTGGTCTGTGCGGAGAGGTGGTCTTGTGAAATGCACAAAAGGCACAGCACCGCAGTACAGAATGCGATTTTGTAGATAGTATGGCGGATAAAGTTCATATTCATAACACCTCTTAATAGTCTGCAAAGTTACTGAATTTCCGTGACTTGTGCAAAAATAGTTTTCCAAAACAGCGCAACCGCACCCAAATTGTCCCTCACCGGGGACGCAGACACCCTGCACGGTCCCCGCAAGTCCGTGTACGTAGCGGGGTGCTCTCCTCGTCCGCGGTCGGTTTGGCACAAACCGTATAACGATACGGTGTACATGGGGAACGACACGTCCCGCGTCGTCATACATACTATTATACATACAAACCCCCTTGGTTGAGCCGCCTTCCCTGTCTCCTCACTTGGTGTAACGACCCCTGTCTTCTTGCCTCTTCTCATTGCCCCCGCGTTACACACCCCGCCCCCTCCTTATCTCCCCTCGCATAGTGCTTATATACACCAATTGCTTAAAATTGATTATAACACACAAATACACACATATTCCCGAGAGAACTCCGAGAGAACCCCGAGCAAACATCTGTAAATCACCACCCGTTTTACTCCTCTTGACAGTGTATTTCTTAAATTATCATAACTACCTCATTCTCACCTCTCAGACATGATGGTGTAACGGTGTAACGCGGCTTTTCTGTACCTATTATAATATATACCTCTCTGCCCTATAAATATATAAAGTATTAGAAAAGCCCCGTTACACGTTACACCGTTACACCACTTTCCGAACCTCGCACTCACCCCATCATGTCGTACAGGTAAAAAACGTTTATTTGTTTGCCTGTTTGAGAAAAATTATGTACCTTTGTGCCAAATTTGGTTTTGTGGGAAGTGTGCAAAAAGAGGCGAAAAACCAAAGTGGAAACGCTCTTGCCGAATGGGTGTCAAAAGGCATTGCGATATAGGCAAATGCAGACAAAAAGGATATAAAAATATAGTTTAACTTATAAATCAATAAACAATGAAACCAACTCATATTGAGCATCTTGGAATCGCTGTGACAAGTTTGGAAGACGCAATGCCGTTCTTCGAGTTCTTAACCGGTAGCAAATGCTACGCTATTGAAGAGGTTGCAGACCAAAAGGTTAAGACCGCGTTCTTCAAAGTAGGTCCTACAAAAATCGAGTTGCTGGAGCCCACATGCCCCGAGTCCACTATCGCCAAATTCATTGAGAAGAACGGTGGTCGCGGCGGCGTTCACCATGTAGCATTCAATGTAGAGAGTGTTGAGGAGGCTCTGAAAGAGGCAGAGGCTGCCGGTATCCAACTCATCGACAAGGCTCCACGCAAAGGCGCCGAGAACCTGATGATTGCATTCCTGCATCCCAAAAGCACAAAGGGCGTGCTGACAGAGTTGTGCCAACAACCCAAGTAATTCACGACGTACATAGTACAATTATGAATCAAGATAAATTGCAAAAACTGATTGACAATCGCGCAAAGGCAGCAGCCGGAGGCGGCGAAGCAGCAATCGCAAAACATCACGCAAAAGGCAGTTACACTGCACGCGAGCGTATCAATATGCTCCTCGACGAGGGGTCGTTTGAGGAAGTGAACATGTTCCTCACCCACCGCTGCCACGACTTCGGCATGGAGAAAAAGGTGTTCCTCGGTGACGGTGTGGCTGTAGGTTCGGGTACCATCGACGGCCGTCTGGTATTCGTGTTCGCACAGGACGCTACCGTTATCGGCGGTTCGCTGAGCGAGACCATGGCGCAGAAAATATGCAACGTCATGGATATGGCTATGAAACTCGGTGCGCCTATCATCGGTCTCAACGACTCGGGCGGTGCACGTATTCAGGAAGGTGCTTGCGCCTTGGCAGGCTACGCAGAGATTTTCGAGCGTAACATCCTTGCCAGCGGTGTGGTACCACAGATCAGTGTCATCTTTGGTCCGTGCGCAGGTGGTGCCGTTTACAGCCCCGCGCTCACCGACTTCATTATGATGACCGAGCAGAACTCGTATATGTTCATCACCGGTCCGAAGGTAGTGAAATCGGTTACAGGTGAGGACGTTAGCGTAGAGGACCTCGGCGGTGCCAAGGTTCACGCAACCAAGTCGGGTGTTACTCACTTTGTGGCTGCTACCGAAGAGGAGGCTCTCGAGCAAGTACGCCGTTTGGTAAGTTTCATTCCGCAAAACAACATGGAGGACGCTCCCGTTCTCAAATGCACGGACGACCCCATGCGCGTGGAAGAGAGCCTGAACGAGATCGTGCCTGACGACCCGAACAAACCGTATAATATGAAGGACATCATCAACCTGATTGTTGACAACGGTGACTTCATGGAGGTTCAGAAAGACTATGCCAAGAACATCATCTGCGGTTTCGCACGTTTCAATGGCCGTTCGACCGGTATCATTGCCAACCAGCCGAGTTGGTTGGCAGGAGTGTTGGACTGCGATGCCAGCCGCAAGGCAGCACGTTTCGTGCGCTTCTGCGATGCCTTCAACATCCAGATTCTGACCCTTGTGGACGTGCCGGGCTTCCTGTGCGGTACAGGTCAAGAGTACGCAGGTATCATCGACCACGGAGCAAAACTGATGTTCGCTTACGGCGAGGCTACCGTTCCCAAGGTAACCATTACCGTTCGTAAGTCGTACGGCGGAAGCCATATCGTAATGAGTTGCAAGCAGTTGCGCGGCGATATGTGCTATGCATGGCCCAATGCGGAGATTGCCGTCATGGGTGCCGGTGGTGCAGTGGGCGTACTTCAGGCCAAGGCTATCAAGGCTATCGAAGACCCCGAAGAGAAGAAGAAATTCATTGCTGAGAAAGAGGCAGAGTACAAAGACTTGTTCGCAAGCCCGTATCAGGCAGCAAACCGCGGCTACATCGACGACATCATCGAGCCGCGCAACACCCGTAAGCGTATCATCCACGCCTTCGAGAACCTGCAGACCAAGCGCCTGACCAACCCTCTGAAGAAGCATTCAAATATCCCATTGTAGTATGATTTTCCTTGAAGTAAATTCATTTATATGGATGGTGACGGGACTGGGCTTCTGCCTGGTACTCGCGCTATTGTTTGTGTTTGTGTATGTGATGAAGTTGATGGGCTGGATTATGCAACCGCGCGTAAAGCCCAAGAAACAAGCCGAACCGCAGCACTCACAGACCGTGGCACACACCCAGAAGGAGGACAAAGAGCGCATCACCCTGACTGCCGACAGCACGGCTGCCATCGCATTGGCTCTGCACCTCTACTACAACGGTGTGCACGATGAGGAATCCACAAAAACTATTGTTCAACCCCACCGTACACAATGGAACAACAAGATGTACGGCATGAATAATCTTCACAGATAAGATGAACTATAGTGCAAACCGAACACAGATAACTTGTTTTCTGTTGAGGTGCAGCCTGTAGTACATATCTTTAACTCGTTAAAAATATGAAATCATTTCAATTTACCATCGACGGCCGCAAATACGACACGACCGTCAACGAGATAGACGGTGGAATGGCTGAGGTAACAGTCAATGGTACCGTTTTCCATGTGGCTATCGACCGGATGAAGAACGCCACCTCTATCAAACCTGCCGCACCACGCACTGCCGCTGCTCCCGCAGCCGCTCCCAAAGTGGCTCAAGCCGCAGGCATAACCATAGTCAAGAGCCCCCTGCCGGGTAGCATCGTCAAGGTGGTTGCCGCTGCAGGTCAAGCCGTTAAGCGCGGAGACTTACTCCTGACAATGGAGTCCATGAAGATGGAGAACCAAGTACTCAGCGAGGTGGATGGTACCGTTAAGGCAGTGCTCGTACAGCCCGGTCAGAACGTGATGCAAGACGACAAACTGGTTGAGATTGAGACCGTTGCCATTGCAGCCGCACCTGCCGCTGCTCCTGCAGCACCCAAGGCAGCACCGGCTCCGAAGCCCGCGGCTGATCCTGCACCTGCTCCTGCCCCCAAGGCGGCTGACGTACCCGCAGGCGGAAAGAAGATTGTCTCCCCGCTGCCCGGCAGCATCATCAAGGTAGTGGTTTCGGAAGGTCAGGCTGTGAAGAAAGGCGACCTCCTGCTCACCCTCGAGAGTATGAAGATGGAGAACTCCGTATTGGCAGAGTGCGACGGCACAGTAACCAAGATAGCCGTAACTCCGGGTCAGAACGTGATGCAGGACGACCTGCTTGTAGTACTCGGATAACCCCTGCCGGATATGGAGCAAGTATTAGAGTTCTTCCGGACAATGGGATTTATGAATATGGACTGGCGTCAAGGTGTGATGCTGCTCATATCGTTCTTCCTGTTGTATCTGGCTATCAAGAAGCAGTACGAACCGTTGCTGCTCTTGCCTATCGCGTTTGGTATGTTGCTCACCAACCTGCCCAACGCCAATATGTTCAACCAAGAGTTGTGGGACTTGTTCCTTGCTAAGGACCTGTTCTATGACCCTAACGTGGTGAATCCTGATTCTATCACCGATGTATTGGACGCGTTCCGCCACGGTGTGTTGGTGGATGCCGCTCATAGCACCGGTGATATGCTGGCTATTGCCAACCCGTCGTACCATAGTTACGGTGCGGTGATGAAGAATGCCGGTCTGCTTGACGTACTGTATATAGGTGTCAAGGCGGGTCTGTACCCCTGCTTGATTTTCATTGGTGTAGGTGCTATGACCGACTTCGGTCCGCTGATTGCCAACCCTAAATCACTGATGTTGGGTGCTGCTGCCCAGATTGGTATCTTCATTACGTTCCTCTGCGCCAATGCCATCGGCTTCACGCCCGCTGAGGCTGGCTCTATTGGTATCATCGGTGGTGCCGACGGTCCTACGTCTATCTACCTGACATCCAAACTGGCTCCGCATTTGCTCGGTCCTATTGCTATCGCGGCTTACTCGTATATGGCACTCGTGCCGGTTATCCAACCGCCTATCATGAGGACACTCACCACCAAGAAAGAGCGTCAAATCAAGATGAAACAACTCCGCTCGGTCAGCAAAGTCGAGAAGATTGTCTTCCCTGTTGTCATCACCGCTATCGTGGCACTCGTATTGCCCGATGCCGCTCCGCTGATTGGATGCCTCATGTTGGGTAACCTGATGAAGGAGTGCGGCGTGGTGGACCGTCTGAGCAAGACCGCACAAAACGAGTTGATGAACATCGTTGTCATCTTCCTCGGCTTGTCGGTAGGTGCTACCGCTACAGGTGCTACCTTCTTGAATGGCAAGACGATAGCCATCCTCTGTATGGGTATTGTGGCGTTCAGCCTGAGTACCGCAGGTGGTGTGCTGCTCGCCAAGTTGATGAACCTCTTCTCCAAAGAGAAAATCAACCCGCTCATCGGTTCGGCAGGTGTTAGTGCCGTGCCTATGGCAGCCCGCGTCAGTCAGATAGAAGGGCAAAAGGCAGACCCGACCAACTTCCTGCTCATGCACGCCATGGGTCCGAATGTGGCCGGTGTCATCGGCTCCGCAGTGGCTGCAGGTATCCTGCTGTCGATGTTAGGATAATACGCATAAATATAGACATTACAAGGGGAACTGCTTGACATTTTCAAGTGGTTCTCTTTTTTTGTTGCCTGCTGTTCACTGCACATTGCGCATTACGCATTATGCATTGCGCATTGTTTATCGGGTTATTAGTACGAACTATGTTGAAA
>DJSG01000057.1:0-1964 GCA_002440265.1 Bacteroidales bacterium UBA6340
CTTTCCCCTTTGTCTCCAAGGTGCTCAAAATCAACCTTATCGACATCGCTACGCGCATCATGCTCCATCTGCCGGTCGAGAAACCTGCCAAGTCGCTCTTCGACTTCGATTATGTGGGTGTCAAAGCCTCGCAGTTCTCCTTCAACCGTCTCCAGAACGCCGACCCCGTCCTCGGCGTCGATATGGCTTCTACGGGTGAGGTCGGTTGCCTCGGTGAGGACGCCAACCATGCCCTGCTCCAGTCGATGCTCTCCGTCGGGCAGCGTATCCCCAAGCAGTCGGTGCTGTTCACCATCGGCGGGGCGAAGAACAAGGTCGCTCTCCAGGAGGCGGCACGCCAACTCGTGGAAAAAGGCTATACGCTCTATGCCACCCCGGGTACCAAGCGTTTCTTTGATGAGATAGGCATACCCGTTACACTCGTCTATCACCCCCACGACAAGGATATGCACCCGCAGGCGCTCGACCTTATGCACGCGCACAAGATTGATATGGTCGTTTCTATCCCCAAGGACATCGTCTCCGACCCCTCGCAGGACAAGTCGTACCCCGTCCGCCGTGCCGCAGTCGATTTGAATATCCCCTTGCTCACCAACCCGCGTCTGGCTGCTGCGTTCATCAACGCTTTCTGTACCATCCGCCTCGATGACCTCGACATCCGCTCATGGGATGAATATAAATAAACAGACCCCCTCCAACTCCCCCTTCAAAGGGGGAGGGCTCAGATACTCTGAATCCCCCTCCTCTGAAGGAGGGGTTAGGGGAGGTCCTCTAAATAATTAAATAATGAACGCATTAACTCAAACCTCTTTCTCGTTCCTCGGTCAAACGGGAGTGTACCATGGTAAGGTACGTGATGTCTATTTCCTCGGTCAGAACCTGCTCTGCATGGTGGCTACCGACCGTATTTCGGCTTTCGATGTTATCCTGCCCGAGGGTATCCCCTACAAAGGGCAGATTCTCAACCAGATTGCCGCCAAGTTCCTCCGCGACACGGCGGACATCGTGCCCAACTGGCTCCTCGCTACCCCCGACCCGATGGCGTCGGTCGGTCTCCGCTGCGAGGGCTATCCTGTCGAGATGATTGTCCGCGGCTATCTCTGCGGTAGCGCATGGCGTGCCTACAAATCGGGTGTCCGTGAGATTTGCGGCGTCCGCCTGCCCGATGGTATGCGCGAGAACGAAGCCTTCCCTACGCCCATCATCACCCCCACCACCAAAGCCGAAATCGGCACACACGACGAGGACATCTCGCGCGAGGAGATTATCGCTCGCGGACTGGTGCATGCCGACGAGTACGCACAAATCGAACAGTACGCCCTGGCGCTCTTCCGCCGTGGTCAGGAGATTGCCGCCAAACACGGCTTGATTCTGGTCGATACCAAGTACGAGTTCGGCAAGTACAACGGCAAGATTCTGCTTATGGACGAGGTGCATACGCCCGACTCCAGCCGCTATTTCTATGCTGACGGCTACGAGGAGCGTTTCCGCAACGGCGAGCCGCAACGCCAACTCTCCAAGGAGTTTGTGCGTGAGTGGCTGATGTCCGAGGGCTTCCAAGGCAAAGAAGGGCAGCAGGTTCCCGCGATGACCCCCGCTATCGTTGCCGGCATCACCGACCGCTACATCGAACTCTACGAGCACATCACCGGCGAGAAATTTGAGAAAGCCGACACATCCAATCTCCTTTCCCGCATCGAAAGTAATGTTTCCACTTACTTGAAGACCATCTAAACAGGTAATACTTAACAAGTAGTAGTTAATACTCCTCCATCTCAAAAGGGTGGAGGAGTTTTTATTCTCCGTTAATGCCCACTAATTGACAATTCAGTTATTTCCGGAACCCTCTAAAAATCCGTGTGTCGTAAAAAAGAACACAAGGCGTGCATTACTGGTACTACTTTACCAACAAAAAGAGTGGAAATGCATAATCTTTGCACTATGATTCGAGGTGTCGGATCCGG
>DJSG01000057.1:1987-14444 GCA_002440265.1 Bacteroidales bacterium UBA6340
TCCGGTAGGCTGCAGACGTAAGCAGCCCGTGTTCTTTGACGTATGAATACTGCCCGTGAGGGTAGTGGAGGGAGCCTTGGTTCCCTCGGAAGAGACAAAGGTGTTTCTGCGAAACAGAAAAGAGGTCGCCTTAGTTTGTCAGACAACCCCTTTTCTTTCCTGTTTTGCCCCTTTATAGGGCGACCTTTGTTCACCTATACATTTACACTACGCCGCTGAAGCCCATGAATGCCATTGCCAGCAGACCGGCAGTGAGGAGGGCGATAGGCGTGCCTTGCATGGCTTTGGGCACTTTGTTCATTGCCAGTTGCTCGCGCATGCCGGCGAAAAGCACCAGTGCCAGCGCAAAGCCGAGTGCGGTAGCGAGTGCGAACAGGGTGCCGGTGAGCAGGTTGTGGTCCGCACCGACAGGCAGTTTGTTGGTGCCATTGGCCACGAGAATAGCCACACCAAGCAAGCAGCAGTTGGTGGTAATCAGAGGCAGGAAGACACCCAGCGCCTGATAGAGCGACGGGGAGATTTTCTTGAGGACAATCTCAATCATCTGCACGAGGGCGGCAATGACAAGAATGAACAGAATGGTCTGCAAGAACTCGACATGCCACTTGACCAAGAGCATCTGCAGCAGGTAGGTGACCACGGTGGCGAGCGTCAGCACAAACGTGACGGCTGCGCCCATGCCGAGGGCGGTGTCAATCTTCTTACTAACACCCAAGAAGGGGCAAATGCCCAAGAACTGACTCAGTACGATATTGTTGACAAATATCGCCGAGATGAATATCAGAAAATATACCATAGTGATGTCTCCTTACTTTTTCATTACTTTTTGCATGATTGCCATCAGATATGCCAGCACAATGAAAGCACCCGGGGCAAGTACGAAAATCAGCATGCCGTACTGGTCACTGAAGACGTGCAAGCCGAAGATACTGCCCGTGCCGAGCAACTCGCGGACAGCGCCGATGACAGTGAGCGAGAGGGTGAAGCCCAAGCCCATGCCCAGTCCGTCGAGGGCGGAGAGTCCGACCGTGTTCTTAGCCGCAAAGGCTTCGGCACGTCCGAGGACGATACAGTTGACCACAATCAGCGGGATGAACAAGCCCAGCACCTCGTAGATGCCCGGCAGGTACGCCTGCATAAGCAGTTGAACGATAGTCACAAAGGTGGCAATCACCACGATGAATGCGGGGATACGCACCTTGTCGGGGATGACGTTTTTGAGCATCGAAATCACGGTGTTGGAGCAGATAAGCACAAACATCGTCGCCAATCCCATCGACATGCCGTTGATGGCGGATGTGGTGGTGGCAAGTGTGGGGCACATACCGAGCACCAGCCCGAAGGTGGGGTTCTCGCGCAATATGCCGTTGGTCAGGGTATTCAGAGCCTTACTCATGGGGTACCTCCGTTTCTGAATTTTGTTCGTTATCAATCAATTGGCTTGCTCCCGTAGCAGCCTCCACCTCGCCCTCGGTGTAGGCGGAGTATGCAGCGTTCACTGCTTTGAGGAACGCGCGCGAAGAGATAGTTGCAGCCGTGATAGCGTCCACATCACCGCCGTCCTTGCTCACCGTGAAAGCCCCCGTAGCCTTGCGACCGAGGATATTCTGCCCGGGCTTGTCCGCGTTCTTGAACCACTCCACGATATGCGTACCCAAACCGGGGGTCTCCTGTTGCTCAAGGACTTCGTAGTTAACGATGTGACTGTCAGCATCGAAGCCCACCATCAGGCGTATCACACCGCCGAAGCCGTCAGCCTGCGTCTCTACGGCAGCACCCACGAATTGGTCGCCCGTGTATGCCTTGTACACCGTGAGTCCGTTCACGGTATCGGGGTCTGCAATGCGCTCATGCTCAGGCAGAACGGCACTGATAGCAGCGGTCTGCTTGGCTGTTTGCTGCTCTTGGATAGCCTTTTGGGTGAACATATAGACAGCCCCCAGTGCCGCAGCAGCCACAATGGTGATGCTCGTGAGCGAAATCACCATGTTAGGAAATGTACTTTTCAACTTTGCCATAGTAACCTCCTATTTCTTCTTCTCGCCGAAACGTTTCGGGCGGATATGGTTCAACAAAGGCACACACGCATTCATAATCAGAATGGCGAAGGACATACCCTCAGGGTAAGCGCCCCATGTACGTATTACCATGACAATCAGTCCGATACCAATACCGAAGATTATCTTGCCCCACCCTGTCATAGGTGACGTCACATAGTCGGTTGCCATGAAGAAAGCACCCAACATAATACCGCCCGTGCAGAGGCTCATCGCTACATATTGCAGCGTGGTGATGCCCTCGGGCAACGCCCCGCACCAGCCTGTAACGGCTGCGAACAATGCCACCGTAGCCAGTATGCTTACGGGGATATGCCATGTGATAACACGCGTGATAATCAAGGAGATACCGCCAATCAGCAGTGCCAAGGCACATACCTCGCCCAGACTGCCGCCTATCCAACCGGCGAACATATCCCACAGTTCGGGCAGTTGGTTGATGAGACTGCTATCGCCATTCTTGACAATCTGTTTCATCAATGCCAGCGGTGTAGCCCCCGTCTCGGCGTCCACATACGAGGTGTGAAAGCCCATCGGGCGAGGCCATGTGGTCATCTGCACGGGGAACGCGATGAGCAGGAACACACGTCCTACCAAAGCGGGGTTGAACAGGTTCTGCCCCAAGCCGCCGAAGGTCATCTTGGCAATGCCGATAGCCACCAGCGCACCAATCACAACTATCCACCACGGCAGGTTGCAGGGCAGGTTGAACGCCAACAGCAGACCCGTGAGGACAGCCGAGCAGTCGCAGATAGTGGGCTTCTGCTTGAGCAGGAACTTGGTTATCAGCCACTCGAACAGCACGCAGGCTGCCACGCTGATGGCTGTGGTGATGAGTGCGCCCCAACCGAATGCCGCCACGCTTATCACGTAGGCAGGCAGCAGAGCCGCAATCACCAAGAGCATATTTTTCCGGACACTATCACCGCTGTGCGCGTGCGGTGCCGGAGATACGATTAGTTGTTTCATAAACTATTTACTTTCTAATTCTCTAAACACTAAACTCTAATCCCTAATCTCTAACTACTTTTTGGCAGCGCGGGCGCGGATGATACCGCCCACTTTGGCTTTGCCCATACGGATATAGTCGAGCAGCGGCTGGTGGCTGGGGCAGGTGTAGAGGCAGCAACCGCACTCGATGCAGTCCATCACGCTGTGCTGCTCCATCTCGTCCCACATCTGCAGTTGCGCCTGCCTGCTCAGCAGGTAGGGTTCCAAGCCCATCGGGCAGGCACCTACGCACTTGCCGCAACGGATACAGTTCTCAGGCTCCACGCGGAGACTCTCCTTCTCGGGCATGAACAGCAAGCCGCTCACACGCTTGTTGGCGGGCATATTGATGTTGTTCATTGCGCGTCCCATCATAGGTCCGCCGCCGATAATCTTCCCCGTATCCTCGGGCACACCGCCTGCCAATGCCACTACGTCGCTCAGCGGGGTTCCGAAACGCACACTGTAGTTGCCCGGCTTGGCGAGGCTCTTACCTGTGACGGTCATTACACGCGAGATAAGCGGTTTGTTCTTCTGCACAGCCTCATACACGGCATAGATAGTAGCCACATTGTCCACCACGGCACCCACCTCGATAGGCAGCGCACCGCTCGGCACCTGGCGACCGATACATGCGTCAATCAACTGTTTCTCACCGCCTTGCGGGTATTTGAGTTTCAGCGGTTTCACCTCTACGCCCAGCACTTTCGATGCCAACTCCTGCATGTGGCGGATGGCATCGGGCTTGTTTTTCTCGATACCGATAATGGCTTTTTGAATGTTGAGGGCACGCATCAGAATCTGAATACCGACGATGATTTCCTCGCCGTGTTCCAGCATCAGTTGGTGGTCGCAAGTGAGGTACGGCTCACACTCTACCCCGTTGACAATCAGCACTTCCGCTTTCTTACCCGGGGGCGGCAGCAACTTCACGTGTGTGGGGAAGCAAGCACCGCCCAAGCCCACGATACCGGCCTCGGCAATCTTGTCCACAATGGCTTTGCTCTCCAAGTGGCACTCGCGCGCGAGCGCGGGCGTGCGATCTATATTGTCTAACCACTCATCACCCTCCACGTCCATAAAGATGGCGGGCATACGCAGTCCCCATGCGTCCACGGTGGAGTCAATCTTGGTGATAGTACCGCTGAATGGCGAGTGGATATTCGCGCTCACAAAGCCGCCTGCCTTGGCAAGCAACTCGCCCACCTTCACTTTCTGCCCTTTCTCCACCACGGGTTGCGCGGGCGCACCTATGTGCTGGACGAGCGGAATGATGGCTTTCTGTGGCAGCGGGCACTCTGTAATCGGCTGATGTGCAGAGTATTGCTTATTGTCGTGTGGATGCACTCCACCTATACGAAACGTATTCATACTTTTGCCTCCTCTTCTTTGGGCGTTGCCGTTGCCGGCTGCGCGGTTGATGGTTGCACGTTAGCGGGCTGTGCGTTGGCGGGTTGCGCTGTTGGTGCAGGTTTGGGTTCTGCGGGTTTGCGTGGCGGGAAATTGACTGCGTGAATAGCCCCTGTCGGACATTCAGCCTCGCACTTGCGGCACAGACGGCACTTCGTGAAGTCGATGTACGCGAGGTTGTTCTCCACCGTGATGGCATCGAAAGCGCACACTTTCTGGCACTTACCGCAGCCTATGCAGGCATTGGTGCAGGCTTTGCGGGCGATAGCACCCTTGTCTTTGTTGACGCACATCACCACCATACGACGGCTCTTCGGACCCTTGTTGCGCAACTCGATGATGTGGCGCGGGCACGCTTTCACGCACTTGCCGCAACTGGTGCACTTCTCATCGTCCACCTCGGGCAGCCCTGTTGTAGGATTCATGTGAATGGCATCGAACTCGCACGCTGCCACGCAGTCGCCGCAACCCAAGCAGCCAAACGGACAATCCGTCTCACCCACATACAGGTTGTGCATGATTTGGCAGGTACGCGCACCGTCGTATTGGCTCGTACGCGGACGCGCCTCGCACGTGCCGTTGCAGCGCACCACTGCCACTTTGGGTTCGGTGGCACTCACCGCCATACCCAGGATTTCACCCACTTTCTGCATCGTGGGCGCACCTCCTACAGGGCAGAACAGACCGTCCAGCGAGTCGGCTTTCACGCACGCCTCCGCCAGCGCACGACAACCTGCAAAGCCGCAACCGCCGCAGTTCGCACCCGGCAGCACTTCTTGCACCTCGTCGATGCGAGGGTCTTCCTCCACCTTGAACTTCTGAGCCACGAGATACAGCAACACAGCCGCCACCAATCCCGTCACACCCAGAACGAGTAAGGAAATCAAAATCAAATTCATACTTTATTCTTGTTTTTATTCTTTTCCGCACTACACTTTGTTCTGCTCAATCACTCGACATTCTCTCGAAGTTCTCTCGGTATTCTCTCGGTATTTTGCAGAAATCAGCATGTTGCATTATACATACTCATCAGCCCCTTTCTTTCAATTTTCTCGCCGTAAAACAGAACCCCTTTTGCAGTCGCCGTTTGAAGAGACTTAATATCAAGTAGTACACACCAGTCGCACATAATGCTACCGTCCCTGCCGCCGCCTCACTCAGCCACCGGCTCAGCACAAACACCATACTAATCAGCACCACAAACGGCAGTATGTACGCCAACAGCACCGCTTTCCACCCTAATTTCTGCTGCACCAACACCTCCACTTTATCCCCCACCTGCAGCGGCTCCAACGGAATGACATCCATCTCCTTCTCCTGACTCTCGGCAGACATACACATCTGTTTGGCTTTGCACGACGCACACGCACTCGCCTGCACAATCCGCACACGCGCCACGCCATCGCCTACCGACAGTACCACTCCGTCATGTTTTATCAAATCAGCCATTGCCAATTTCACTCACATCAAAAAACTTGCAAAGTTACGTAAAAAATATGTCCCTCGCAACCTTTCTCCCTAAAAGTGGGTAATTTTATTCTATACCTGCCGATTTATAACAGTGATAAGTGAATAACGACGGGTTGCCGATGAGTTGTCGGGTCGTAGTTTGTCATTGGCGGGTGATGTGGCGGTATATTGATATAAGTTGGCGGGCTATACGGGCGTTGTCTAATCCGGAGTCCTTGATATGGTGCCGCCCCTGTGTCTTGCCTTTGTACGCAAGGGCTTTGGCTAATAGGTTGGCTATCTCCTGAGGATCACGAGTGTGCGCAAGGAAGCAACCGTCAAGGTCTGCTATGCGCTCGGCGACATCGCCCACGTCCACAGAAACAATAGGACAGCCGCACGCCATAGCCTCTTTGATGACCTGCGGACTGCCCTCGCGCTTGCTGGTGAGCAACAGGCAGTCAGCGGCGCACATCAGCAGATTAACCTCGGAGCGGGAGTAGCCACGCAATTCAACGAGGCTCCCCCCTCCCCCCTCAGAGAGGGGGACGTCTGCATTTAACACATCCATGGATTTTTGAGCAAGGGGTGCATCTTTTACCGCATTGTCAAATGCTCCGGCAAAAAGGATAATGGAAGCGTCCTGTATATCGTGGAAAGCACAGGTTTTGCGTTCTTTCCCATTGCCTACGATACAGGGGAGGTTGATTTGTGACAACTGTCTGCGCGCTTCCTCGCGGGTGTGCAGTTGGTCGTCCGTGAGGTCCACACCACAAGGAATAAGTGAATAGTTCGTGATACGGCACGCCTTGGCGGCAATATCCACATTGCGCTTGGAGACAAAGATATTCCATGCAGACAGGCGCATCGCCAAACACGACAGGCGCAGCACTCGGGGGTCGTTGATGTCGCTGCCGTGATAGGTGGTAACGAGAGGGACTCCCCCCAGCCCCCTCTTCAAAGAGGTGGAAGCAAGGCATACCAGGCGGGCGAGCCCCGCCAACAAGCCACTGAGACCGTAGTGGGCATGGAGGAGGTCGGGGTGTACCTCCCGTATGGTACGGCATAGGCGCGGTATCTCCCGCAAATAGCCACACAGCCCTTTCCTCTTAATGCCGAAACGCTCTACCTCAATACCCTCTTGCGCCAGAGCAGCCATCTGCTCCTCTATGAATGGGACAAAATGATTGCCTTTGTCCGATGCGACTATCAATATCTTCATTTTCTCCGTTGTATTCCGTTAAGGGAGTTGTTCTCCATGAAACTCATTATCAGGCATTTTGTTCTCCGCTAATGACCATTAAAAGACCATTAAACCATTATCGGGTCTTATTCTCCGTTAATTGCCGTTAATGTGTCGTTAATATGCCATGCTATTTTCTCATTCTGATGACTTTCGCGGGGTTGCCACCGACGATGGCATAGTCGGGCACATCGCGGGTAACCACTGCTCCGGCACCGATGATACTATGCGCACCGATACGCTTGCAACCCGGCAGGACTATTACCCGCGCACCTATCCATACATCGCCGCATATTTCCAAGGGTGTGTTTGTCTCCGTTTCCGGCTCTGAACCAATCGGCGCGTCGGGGTTTGCGAAGGAGTGCGCCCCCCCCCTCAAAAAGCACATTCTCACCCATTAGCAACCTATCGTGGATAATTAGGGGACGGTTGTGAGAACAGAAGTCTTTGCCTATACCGATATGGTTGCCCACACGGAACAACCTGCCGTTGCCGAAATAAGCACCTTGTTCTACATTGACCGCCTCGCCGCACTCTGTAAACAAGTGCTTGGCACAACGATAGCGCAAGCGATACGCCATCTTACCCAAGACAGGTATCGTGGACTTGGGTAACTTACGGGCAAAGGCGTAATAGATTATCAGCCAAAGGGTTCTCATCTCTCGGCACGGACGGGGTTGTGGAGGAAGTCTTCGTAGGCAAGGCGGATGCCGTCCTCAAGTTCGGTTTTGTACGTCCAGCCAAGGGCTGTGGCTTTGGAGACATCCAACAGTTTGCGGGGCGTGCCATTAGGGCGGGTGGTGTCCCATTCGATACGACCTTTGTAGCCGATGACCTTGGCTACGAGTTCGGTCAGTTGTTTGATAGTCAGTTCTTTGCCTGTGCCGGCATTGACGGTCTCGTTGCCCGAGTAGTGGTTCATCAGGAACACACAAAGGTTGGCGAGGTCGTCCACGTAGAGGAACTCACGCAGCGGGCTGCCGTCGCCCCAGCAGGTAACGCTCTCCGCCCCACTCTCTTTGGCTTCGTGGAAACGACGTATCAGTGCGGGCAACACGTGCGAGTGCTCGGGGTGGTAGTTGTCGTTGGGTCCGTAGAGGTTGGTCGGCATCACGGAGATATAATCCGTGCCGTACTGGCGATTGAGGAACTCGCAGTATTTCAAGCCCGATATTTTGGCAAGCGCATACGCCTCGTTGGTCTTTTCTAATGCCCCCGTGAGCAGACAGTCCTCTTTCATCGGTTGGGGTGCCAAACGCGGATAGATACAACTGGAACCGAGGAACTCAAGTTTCTTGCAGCCGTTCTGCCATGCGGAGTGGATGACGTTCATCTCGAGGGTCATGTTGTCGTACATAAAGTCGGCGAGTGCGTTCTGGTTGGCAACGATACCGCCCACCTTTGCGGCTGCGAGAAAGACGTATTCGGGTTTCTCCTCGGCGAAGAATGTCTCAACCGCCTCCTGGCGACAGAGGTCCAACTCACGGTGCGTGCGTGTGATGATATTGGTGTAGCCCTGACGCTGCAACTCACGCACGATGGCACTGCCCACCATTCCGCGGTGTCCTGCCACATAGATTTTGCTGTTCTTTTCCATATATTATGTTCCTTCACTAATTATTTCAACATTCCTGCTATATTCTTCATACTTATAGTTTGGGGTTATTTATACTTATCCATTGGAAACTCCTCGGTGAGTTTGCGGAATTGAGCCATTTGCTCTGGAGTTGTATAAATTAAGCCATGACCAACTTCACGAAACCATTTGCGCAACGCTACCTCTTCCGACAGGGTATTCATCTTGGGATAGCGATTCGTTGTAACAATAAATTGCTTAAAACGTGCTAAACATTCTTCAAATGGCAGTTGCAAAGATTGCACCTCATTGCCATACATATCCAAATCCACTTTCTTAGGGATAATAATAAAGTTACCATCCATAGAGAGATTATATGCTTGTCGAAGAATATCTACAAATTTGGAAACTACTACACTCCTTTGCGGAGTACTTGGTGGTATCAGAGTATTAATGTCAATACGTTGTTCTTCCTTGTAATTCCAATAGGCGATACGTCCTATCCTATCAGTTAGTTCGCGCCAATCGATAGCATCCTGTATTTCCCAATTTATATCTATCGATTTACCTTGTCGAATGAAATGAAGTCCTGCGGCTGTTGGTGCAATCAGTTTAATTTCAATTAGTCCTTTCAATACTTGCTGCCCTTTGTCCGTAACTTTCAAGAAACAAGAATTATTATAGTCAATCACAAATACTTCCTGCTGAAGCATCTGAATCAAGAAATAATACCATTGCCGTCTTGAAAATGCTTTACCGGCACCAAATGTTTTGATTTTGTCAATCCCTTTTTGTTTTAAGATTTTGGTCTCTCTTCCACATAGCACATCATTGAGAGAGAACAAGTCTAATTGTTCCTGAGTTCGCATAATAGCAGATAAAGCCATTTGTGTCAATTGAGTACCAGTCATATTACAATGATGATTTTAGTTTCTTTTTATAGTCCATATAGGATATTGTACGATTGCAACCATATCCATTGGAGTTATAGTTGGTACAACCTAAAAATATGCCATTCTTCCCTTTCTTTACAATCAAATACCCGTCTCTGCACGCATCGCATTTGCAAATAGACATCTCGTTACCTTTGAGGTCGTTGGTCATAAAATCGCAAATCTCGGGTTCGTTAGTACATATCCACAGGCGCAATCCGTATGCCTTTTTGTAGCGCAGTTGCAACGGATAGCCACATATGGGGCATACTTTCCGTTCCGCATTCTGTGTCCTGTCCGCATCTATCTCTCCGCGAACCACGATATTGGGATAATCGCGTATCAGTTCCAGTATAAAGTCCGATGGACGCTGTTGCGGGGTAACGAGATACACTCGGTTTTTGGTACGCGTCAGAGCCACATAGAACAACCGACGTTCTTCCGCAAACTCAATATCCCTGTCTGTTTTTACCACGTAACGCAGTACGGGATCATCTTCTATCTTGGACGGGAAACCATAAGCATTGTCGATATTGTTGAAGAGGATGACATTGTCATATCCCAATCCTTTGGCACGGTGTACCGTCATAAAATCGAAATAGTAGGCATTGTATTTCTTCGACCATACATTGCCTGTCTTCTCGTCATAGACAAAATCTGCCGATTTCCCTAAGTTGTAAGCATCAAAATTATACCGTCCGAGCAGCAGAATGGACGATTTCGGATTAACCGCTAAAATCTCGTCCATAATATTTTGTACGGTTTCGCCGATTAGGAAAAACTTGCCGCCCTTCCCCTCATATTTCTCCCTGTCCACATCTTCCGTGTAGGTCTGTATGATAATCGGGTCTTTTATATGCTTCGGTGACACCAATGATTTCCGTATCTGGCTGCTGTTTTTCTGTACAAAACCGCCTGCTATATCTATAAGTTCCTGCGCATTGCGATAGGTCTTGGTTATTCGCAGTTCCAACCCATAGCCGAAAGTCTCTTTGAATTTGGTAAAAAGGGTTATATCCGAACCTGCATACGCATATATCGACTGCCAGTCGTCGCCCACCGCAATGATTTTGGCGTTGCACATCCGGCTTAATTCTTTGGTCAGGTTAAACCGCTGGCGTGATATATCTTGATATTCATCCACTATGATGTAGCGGAAATCCAACTTCGTGCCTTTCAGTTCTTCCTCGCGTAAGATACGTGCGGAATCGTTAATCATATCCTCAAAATCAATGGCATGTTTCTCTTTCAGACGCTTGGCGTATTCGTAGTAACATTGTTCGCAGATAGCCAGAAACAACTTGGAACGCTCATTGGTTGTTGTATTTTCAAAACGGAAGAAATCATCGATAGTCAGTCCGTTGGTCTTGAAATTCTGGATAAATGTGCATACCAACTTTACCAAACGCGAGATGTACTTGTTTTCTTCAGTGCTGACAATTTTCTCAAATACTTCGCGGGACGGACGCGGAGTGAGTTTAAACCCGTGTCGGAGCAGTTCCTCGCGCAAATGTTCTAATAGCGGGCGTCCGTCGTTGTACGAAGAAAAAGTATAGATGAGATTGGTTTGATGTTTGCGATGCAGTAGTATCTTGTCGTTGATTTCGCTTTTATAGCGGTTTAGTTGTTCCTCTGTATAGCGTGTGTTTTGTCCGTTTTGCGAGATGCCGAAATGCTCTATATATGCCACTTTGTCTCCTTGTGTAATCGTAAAATCCGGTGTGTAAGGTTTGTGCGAACGGAGGATATTGAACGGATAGGGCTTTTCATAGACGTAGTCTATATTGTTGAGGTACAGGAAATTGGCAATCTGTACTTCTTGATTGGAACGCAAGGTCTCGTGTACGATGCTGATATGTTTCCTGCCACGTTGGTCTATTACCTTTTCTGTGTATTCGTTGATGTTGCCTTTGATGGTCGAGAAATCGGCTTTTGAGATATAATTGAAGAATGTGTTGAGGTCATCTCCCTCATAGGGTGCATCAAAATAACTTCCGAAGAACAAAATCAGTTTATCCACCAATTCCGGGTTTTCAAGAATGTTGCCTTTGAGATAATTGTTGATTACGTGGTACATAAATCCCGCATCGACCACAGTTCTGCGTTCCTCGTCTTGACGCTTAAGTATGGCATAACCGGTTTTATGAAAGGTGGTTACTGGGCACGGAATACCAAGCGACTTGTTAATTTTATCCCGTAATTCACCTACTGCCTTGTTGGTAAACGAGATAACCAATATCTGTTCGGGTTTGATTCGTTTCTTTTCCACCAGATAGCGCACTTTGGCAGCCACAGTGGTGGTTTTTCCTGCCCCCGCACCGGCAATCACAAGCATATAATCCTCGTCGGAAAGCACTACTTTCCGCTGTTCTTCGTCCAATTTGACGTTTGGATCTACTACATCCAATATAGAATCCAAATAGGTTTTGTCTTGGCGCAAATGCCGCTCTATAAACCGTTCATTGTGTGTGGCAAACAATTGGGAATCGGGTTCTGCTATTTGGCTGTATTGATTGAGAAATTGCGTTATCCGTGCTTGTTCTACGTGGTTGGTCTCGCAATAGGCATTGAGCATGCCGGTGGACACAAGTTGCGAAAATGTAATGTAAAGGTCTTTGTATCCGTCTCGTAGCCACGTATAATCTTTTCGTGCTACATACTTGTCTGCACTCAATAGCGACCGTATCATCACCTCGAACTCTTTCATTTTTTGGAGTTCGGGGGTGAGCACCATATCCTTCTTGTTGAACCGAGATAATATGTTTGCAAAAAAAGACATTGTGGAGCATATCGGACTCGA
>DJSG01000060.1:0-7231 GCA_002440265.1 Bacteroidales bacterium UBA6340
GGTTCTGTATGCCGAGGTTGTCAGCGGTCTCGGCAAAGGTGTTGCGCGCCTCTTCCAACGCAATCTTTTTCTCTACCACACCCGCGGCACGCTTACCCGATGACCACAAAGGCATCGACACCGACACTGCAAGAGTGTGAGGCGGGTTCATCGAGAAGAATGGCGAACCATCCATACGACCTTGCTTGGTATAGTTGTATGCCAATGCCACAGTCGGACCATACGCCCAGCCTGCCATGTGAACGTTGGTCTTTGCCAACTCCACATTTTTCTCCAACGTTTGGTAACTCAGGTTGCGTTGCGGGATAAAGTCTTCTCCAAGCAACTTCAATACTGCATCTGCCGACAGCATATCGTCCAACGAAGTAGTCAGTGTCAGTTCCGTCTCCACAGGTACATCAAGCAGCACCTTCAGTGAGTTCAATGCCAGCAGCGTGGAACGCTTATTCGAGTTGATGTTGTTACGCAACGTGTTCACACGCACTTTTATCTGGTCAGCCGTAGTCTGCTCTGCAGCACCCACGTCCACACTCCTTTGCGTCATTTCCGCCAATTGCTCCACGTTTTGCAACGATGAATCCAACAACGCCACCACGTCTTGCAATACCAGCACCGAGGCGTATGAGGTCTTCACGCTGGCACGCAGACTTACTTCCGATTGCTCCTTGTTTATCTTCTGCATATCGATGGCTATGTTGTTGAGCAACGCACCCACTATGGCTTGCCCGTTGATACCGATAGAAGCAGAGATACCCAACGAATTATCGGACATCTCAAAGCCACCGCCCATACCACCAAAACTCAGTTGGTAGTCATTGAAAGCCGAGTCGCGCAAGTTGTTATACTGCCAACTCATTTCTGCCTGCGGCAGCATGGCGGCAATGGTTTGCCAGCGTTGTGCATACGCCTCTTGCACGGCGAGGTCGGCATTGCGCAGACTGCGGTTGGACTCGATGGCATAGTCCTGCGCCTCTTCCAGACTCAGACTGAGCGTCTTCGGCACATTGCGTTGCGGGGCTTTCTTTGTGGCAGCCATCACATGGTCTTCTGCTATGGCACCGCCGCTTATCACAAGCGCGGCAACCATCAATGAAAGTAACTTCTTCATCTTGTACATTGATTTTCTTTTTCTTATATGTTGTCGGTTTAATGTATTTGTTTCCTTATTGTTTTGCCGTCTCGGCAGGTGTTTCCAACGCTTTGAGTGCCGTCAGTCCCTGCTTGGTCAGGATACCCGTTCCGAGTATGTCCAACCCTTGTCGGGCTATTGCCACTATCTCTTCGCGCCGTTTGGGGTATTGCTGTATCTGCTCCATAACGAGATAGTGCGAATAGGAGAACAGTTGTGCCGTCAGGTCGGCGTCTATGTCTTTGCGGAAGACTCCTTCTGCCTGTCCTTTGCGCAGGAAGCGCATCAGGTTGCGGCACATCATACTGCATATATGTTCTTTGTGGAGGTTGCAGAGGGCGGGGTAATACTTCTGCAGGTCGTACATAATGGGTGGCGGTTGTTCGAGGTTCTTCTCGTTTTTGCGTGCCATAGGTCCCCACTGATGCAGGATTTCTATCACGCTTTTGCCTTCCACCTCACGGAGCATGCGTTGTTCCATTTGCTGCTCATGTACGGCAAGCATATCCTTTACGAGTTGGTCTTTCGACTCAAAATATACGTAAAAGGTCTTCTTGCTCATGCCCAATTGTCGGCAGATGTCGTCGATACTCACCGACCGTATCCCCACAATCTGCATCTTCTCTATTGCCGCATTGAGTATCTCCTCCCGCACCGCATCCGACACATTCGCCCTGCCGGCATCGGTATTCTCTGCCATACCCACCTTGGTCGTATCGACATTCTCCGACACGTTAGCCTCTGCACTCCTATTTATATATTGTTCGTCCATTATGTATATGGTTCGTGTATAGTTTGTGTATAGTTAATCCATACGCTGTGTATAGTTTTCCCATACGCCCTATATGCTGTACAACAACTATGCCAAACAGCATACACTTGGAAACTTTTTGTATTTTTGTAGTTTCCAAGTGGCAAAAGCAGCGGGATTTAATTATGGAGAGTCGTAAACGGTAATTTGGTAATTTAACAAATATACAATTATAGGGTAGGAAACGGGTGGTGGTTGGCGGGTGTTTGCCCGAGGTTCTCTCGAAGTTCTCTCGGGGATTTGTGTGTAATGGGGGATTGTAACTTATTTTAACTGATTGGCGTGATTGGACATTATGCGGGCGGAGATGAGTAGATGCCCTGCACAAGTATCCGGTACCTCCAGTGCTATATCGGGAATTTTGCGGGTTTGCTTGTGCACATCAATTATTTGTAGTACCTTTGCAGGCGCATAGCGGCATTGGCGGAATTGGTAGACGCGCCAGACTTAGGATCTGGTTCTTAACGGAGTGAAGGTTCGAGTCCTTTATGCCGCACAGAAGGTCGGGACAGCAGTTGTCCCGATTGTTATAAAAGAGAGACCTCCCCCGTCCCCTCCTTCGAGGAGGGGAGTCGGGTAGAGAGTAGAGAATAGAGGGAAGCAGTTGAAAGAAGCGGAGCGTTGAGTGTTGAGAGTTGAGTGCAGTAGAAAGTTGATAGTGGAAAGTTGAAAGCGGATGGTCGGTAGATATGTATAATCCTAATAATAAGAAGATTATGAATAAAGTACGTAAGGCATCGGTGGTGTGTATGATGGTGATGATGGTGTGTGGTATGACAAGTTGTTTGGACAACGTGAAGTCGGATTACACCCCGCGGATTTTGGTATCGGAACTATACGTCAATCCTTATTACGTGAAAGATACGCTCTATGCACGGGACACGATAAGTATCCGCTACAACACCAAGAGTGAGAAGTATATGTCGGATACTATGCTGCAAGGTGATACGGTGATGTTTGGCGTAGCGTTTGACGCACAAGGCAATAATCTGGTATCTACTCGTGTGGAATGGGACAGCACAACCGTGCAGGCATGGTTCGGTATTAATGATGACATCAAGAAAGCACTGTCGGACACCACGGATCTCGGAGATGGCAGTTTGTCGTATGTACCCGGGTATAATGTAGCGTCATTCCCAGTGTATCTGTTGCCAAAGAAAGCCGGTTCGCACACTATCAAGATGACGATAGAAACAGACTCGAAGTACTCCCCTGTATCCAACTCGTTTGATTTGATAGTGGAATAGAGTATGCTTAGCCACTACCTCTATCTTGCCCAATGGTTTCTGCGTGCACGGTTCTTCGGGCGCAAGGCACCTTTGCAGACAGTGCTGTTTATCACGGACAAGTGCAACCTGCGCTGCAAGCATTGCTCGGTGTACGGCAGTGCGGGGTACAGGCAACGCTCTTTCGCAGACATTGTGGGTGATATGCACTATGCGTATGCACAAGGGTCGCGGTTTATCGATTTGGAAGGAGGAGAACCTACATTGTGGAAGGAGAAAGAGTTGACTATCAATGATATTATTGATGAGGCAAAGCGGATAGGGTTCTTCTCTGTCACGGTTACTACCAATGCCCAGCAGGACTTCTCGTGGATACACCCGCATAGTATCTGGGTAAGTATGGACGGCGTGGGCAAGTACCACGACAGCATACGCGGGGAAGGTACTTTTGCACGGTTGGAGGAGAATATCCGTCGTTCAGGGCAGAAGCATGTATGTGTGAATATGGTGGTGAACAGGCTCAATTATGAGTCGTTGGGTGCTGCTATGGAGTATGTGAAGAACAACCCATATATAGAGCAGATAAGCATCAATTTCCATACGCCTTATCCGGGTACGGAGTACCTGATGTTACCACCCGAACAGAAAGCCGCCATCATAGACAGTGTGATTGCCTACAAGCATCGCGGGTACCCGATAATGAACAGTTACTCGGGGCTGAAGAAGATGAAACTCAATGCCTTGGGCAAGATACGATTGGGCAAGGAGTGCTTTGTGACAGACTTTATCTATCCTGATGGCAAACGCAGCCTGTGTCTCGGATATGGTACCGACCAATGTCGTCAATGCGGTTTCTGTATGGCAGGCGAGATGGCATCGGTGTTCCATTTCTGCCCTGACACACTATTGAGCGGGTTCAAGTTGAGGATGTGACTTCATTACCAACCGGTATCTGCACATTCATAGTTTTTCATTACTCAATGTGCTTCATCCAAAGTTATCCTGAACGTGGTTCCTATTCCTATTTGTGACTGACGGACAAAGAGTTTGCCATGGTGGAAGTCTTGGATGATACGTCGCGCGAGAGAGAGTCCCAAGCCCCAGCCCCGTTTTTTGGTAGTATAACCCGGGCGGAAGATGGTATTGAACCGATGACGCTCTATGCCTTTGCCGGTGTCAGTGACATCAATATGCAGTTTGTCGGTATCTTGGGAGAGAGCGATAGTGATGTGTCCTTTGCCTTCCATGGAGTCAATGGCATTCTTGCAGAGGTTCTCGATGACCCATTCAAAAAGAGAGGGACAAAGAAGAGCCCGTGTATGCTCGCAACCATTTGCCTTTAATGTATATTCCACTTTGGCTGATGTGCGGGCGCGCATATAGTCGATAGCGTGTGTGATAACCGGCAGCACCTCGGTGGGAGACAGTTCAGGTTGCGACCCGATTTTGGAGAAGCGTTCCGCAATAGTTTGGAGGCGATGTATATCTTCGTCCATTTGCGGGAGGAGCGGGTCGTCGGGATAGCGGGCTTTGAGGAGTTCGTTCCAAGCATTGAGTGATGAGATAGGGGTGCCGAGTTGGTGAGCCGTCTCCTTGCTCAGTCCCACCCAGAGGTTGTTCTGCTCGCTGCGCTGTGCAATCAGCAGGGTGATAACGGCAATGGCTATAAACGCCAATATGACAGAAAACTGGATGAACGGGAAATAGTACAGGTTGCGCAGTATGTAGGAGTCCTCGAAGTAGATATATTGCACTATGTCGTTGGATATGCGTACCTCTATGGGTTCCTGTGTTTCACGCAGATACTTGATTTTCTTTGCATAGAAATCTTCCACATTGTGTTTGGGCTCTTTTACGTTGCGGGAGAGGAGCAGGTTGTAGTCAGCGTCCACCATGTAGACGGGGATGGTGGTGTTGCCCTCCATGATTCTGAGCAGGAAATCAATGTTGTCGTCTTCATCGGCAAGGATGAACTGCCGGGTAGCCTCTGCCCAAAGTTCTATTTTCTTGTGTTCTTCCTCGGCGAGTTGGCGTGCTATGTAGTTGGAATACAGCACACTTACCACAACAATGATGAGGATAAATGCGAGGACGAGAACGCTGATATGGTTTAATGAAAGGCGTTTCATGTCTAATTAAGAATGAAGAATGAAGAATGAAGAATTGCAAGTATCGCCTGCCACAAGACGTCTGTTGCAATTCTTCATCCTCAATTCTTTGATTAAAAACGACACAAGATGCGTCGTTTCACAAGGTGTCGTGTCCCGTATTACTTCACGCGGCGCTCGGGGATACGAGCCTTCTTACCGGTGAGGTTGCGGAGATAGTAGAGTTTGGCACGACGTACCTTACCATACTTGTTGATGGTAATTTTCTCGATGAACGGGCTGTCCATAGGGAAGATACGCTCGACGCCGACGTTGCCTGACATCTTGCGAACGGTGAAGCGCTTCTTGTCCTGACTGCCGTGTATAGCGATAACATCGCCACGGAACTCCTGGATACGCTCCTTGTTACCCTCTTTGATACGATAAGCAACGGTGATTTGGTCACCTGCCTGGAATGCAGGGAACTCTTTCTTCTCACCTGCGAATGCCTCTTCGGCAATTTTCATCAAATCCATTATTTCTCTTGGTTTTAATGGTTAATGGCTATAGTATGCACTACTGTTCAAGACCCCTCCAACTCCCCTTCAAGGGAGAGTGCGGATACTCTAATCGATCGCCAGAGACTATAGTCGAAAATCGGCTGCAAAGGTACTGCAAATAAATGGATTGTGCAACAGTTGACAGCAGAATTGTCGGTTTTTCCCTATTATGGCACGGCTTTACAGTGTCACGAGGTAGTACATGGCAGTGGTGTAGAAGTCGGAGAGGTAGGGTATTTGCAGCGGTCGAGGTATGACACGGGGCCGGAGACCGAACTTGATTTGGTAGTTGGGGTTGATGAGATAGTGGGTGTGCTGCAAGATATGGAAATGCTCCGCGCGCAGGATATGTTCGAAACGGTGAATGCTGATACCGGTTGTCTTGACGTCCATGAGTCCGTCGATGGTGCCTTGTGACTCGTGACCGAGACGGAGCAGTCCCCTGTACAGCGGTCGCGGCAACAGGTGCATCCACGGCAAATGGGAGAGGACCTTGCTGCTGCATATCTGCTGATGTCCGCCAAAGGGGTTGCACCAGACGGGGAAACCAAAGAAGACGATAGTACGCGGGGTCATAAACCGCTTCATATTGTGCATGAACACCTCCTGATGCGGGATATGCTCAATCACATCGCGAAGCACGATGATGTCGAACTCCCCAAGGTCTTCGGGGCGCACATTATATATATCATTACATATAAGGTGCATACGGTCAGCGTGCGGGTGAGCGGCAAAGCGCGTCTTGCCGACCTCAATCTTGGGTTCATCGATGTCTATACCCACACATTCGCACCCGAGGTCGAGGAACGGTAGGAGGTTGCCCGCCTCGCCACAGCCTATCTCCAATACGCGCATATCGGCTGTGACAGGGCGTTGCTGCTCGATGTAGGGAATGACATAGCGGCGCATACATTCCGCCTGCTCGTTGAAATATCGGTTGTGGTCTTTGTGACGCTGTTGCATAGTATAGCGATTATATCATTGTACGGATTTCGGTGAGTTCCTGCCGGACGCGGGTAAGGATTTCCGTGGCACGCTGCCTGACATCTGTTTGGCGCGTGCCGCGTTGCAGTTCGTTGCGTATAGCCTCAATGCGTGTGATGTGGAGTTCGTCGCGAAGATAACGGATTTGCTTGACGGTGTCGATATCCGCTTGGGTGTAGTAGCGGTTGCCGTGTCCGTCCTTGCGTGGAGAGAGTTCGGCGAACTTGCTTTCCCAATAGCGCAGTGTGGAGGCAGGAAGTCCCGTCTCCTGTTGCACCTCGCTGAGGGAATAATATACTTTGGTCGGTTGCAAGAGGATATGCTATCGAAAATTTATGTCCTGCAAAGTTATAACAAATTTTGCGGATATGCAAAAGGGTGAGGCATCCATGTGTTTTCCACATGACATTGGCGGCTTAATATCATACTAATCA
>DJSG01000060.1:7263-7947 GCA_002440265.1 Bacteroidales bacterium UBA6340
ATACTAATGTCATACTCTTAACACACAGACCCCCTCCAACTCCCCCTTCAAAGGGGGAGGGATTCCAAAAGGGCATCAATCGGAAATCCGCAATAAGGCGGTATTTCCTTCACCTTCAGAGAAATATGCCCTCCCCAACCCTCCTTCAGAGGAGGGGCTTTTTTATTGACGCCGCGAGCCGCGTCGTCCCCCAACAAAATAAGAGGCTGCCTGCACTTGTCAGGTAGCCTCTTATTATCATTACCAGAGCGATGGCGGTTAGGCGAGGCAGGCGTCGAGTTGCTTGATTATTTCGTCTTTGTCCATGTGCTGGCCGATGAAGACAAGTTTCTGCATGCGGTCGCCATAGCGTTCGTCCCAGTCGCGGCGAAGGGTGGGGTCCTGTGCCATCATCTGCATGAGTTCCTCGCGGGGCATCGTGGCATAGAAAGCACCCGCCTGCTTGAGGTTGAACTGCTTGCCTGACTGCTCGAAGAGGTAGCACATGTCATACTCGTCGTCGAAATAGCACATACCCTTGCAACGGATTACCCCTTTGGGCCAGTGGCGTGCCACAAACTCGTCGAAACGGTTGAGACTGAATGGCTGGCGGCGGTAGTAAACAAAGGTGGAGATACCGTATTCGAGTGCTTCGCCCTCCTCTTCGTTGTGGAAATGCCCGTGGTCATGGTCGTGGTGATGATG
>DJSG01000060.1:7984-16605 GCA_002440265.1 Bacteroidales bacterium UBA6340
TGGTCGTGCTCATCGTGGTCGTCGTCATCATCGTCGTCTTCCACTGCGCCCTCTACGCCTGCAATCCACGCGGCAGAGCCTGCCACCTCGTCGAAGGAAAAGAGGTGCGTGTCAAGGAGTTTGGAGAAAGGCACATCGCAGTAGTCGCAGTCGATGATTTCGGCTTTGGGTTGAATGGCACGAATGACGGCACGGATGTGGTTGAGTTCGTCCTTGGTCACCTCACTTGCCTTGTTGAGCAATATCAAGTTGCAGAACTCTATCTGCTGAATGACCAGCGAGGCGAGGTCATCCTCACCGATGTTGGTCGCTTGCAAGTCCTTGCCCGAAGCGAACTCGTCGCGCATGCGGAGGGCGTCCACCACGGTGATGATGCTGTCGAGGACAGGGACGGGTGCCGAAGACTTAGCCACAATCTGCGGATAGGAGCAGAGCGTCTGGGCGATAGGTGCGGGTTCGCATATACCCGACGCCTCGATGACGATGTAGTCGTAGGCACGTTGGGCGCAGAGGTCGTGGAGTTGCTGTACGAGATTCATCTTGAGCGTACAGCAGATGCAACCGTTTTGCAAGGCGACGAGGCTGTCGTCCTGTGCGGAGACCACTCCGCCTTTCTGAATGAGGTCGGCGTCGATATTCACTTCGCCTATATCATTGACTATGACGGCAAAGCGTATCCCCTTGCGATTGGAGAGGATACGGTTGAGCAATGTCGTCTTGCCGCTACCCAGATAACCCGTGAGTAGCAGGACGGGGATTTTATCTACTTGCATATTGAGCGTATATGGGATAGTATTTATCCACTATATCATTTTGCTTGTAACGGTTAGCCATTTGCAGCACCATGCCGAGAACGGCAGCCTTGTGGTTGATGGCACTGACCGAAGCGCGGCGTGCCTTGCTGAGCGAAGCCCCGTATTGGAGGTACTCGGAGGCGTCTTGGGCGAGCCTGTCCACCATATAATTAGCCTTAGCCGTGTCGCCAAGGGCATAGTAGATGTTCGCCATGGTTGCCGAGGCATAGTTGTACGGGATGTTATATTCGGGAAGAACCTTCTCAGCATAGTCGAGCACCTCGTGTGCCTTGTCGTGCTGCCCCTCGTTGTAGAGAGCCTCTGCCAGTTGGGCAAACATCATACGATGGGTGATACACATCCGCATGAGGTTCTCATCGACATAGATGCCATGGTAGTTCATATTGCCGTAGGCGAACTTGTGCATCATATTGTCGTACATCACCTCGGTATTGACGCGCGGTTGTCCGTCGGCACTGCGTGTGGGCGTGATGCGGTATGCCATACCTGTGAGTTCCATGTAAGGCTCGAGTCCCAAGTAGTAGTCATTGCCCACGGTAGCGGCAAAGTACATAGGTCGTTGCCATTGGTTGGTGGAGAGCATCTCCATAATCATCATTTGTGAACGTGTGAAACGCGTTGCCTTCTGGAAGTTGATATGCTCGCCGTCGGGTGCGGTAACATAGAGTTGGTCGGAAGGTATGTAGTTTTCGCCGTTGCGTTTGGTGCGCGGGTCGTCGGAGCGCAGGAACTGGAATGCCTTGCTGACCTCAAGAGGTGCCCTGAGTTTGTTCTCCACCCAAACGACCTCGTTCTGCCCGGGCATGTAGTCCTTGTACTCCCACGAGATGGGCAGTGCGGGGGACTCGTAGTAGGGTCGCTTCATCTGCCCGATGTACCAGTCGGTCTGCAGGTAGGAGAGGTTGCATACACGTATGTCGGTGCCTACGCCCTCCACCTCCTGATTGTACCAGAGCGGGAAGGTGTCGTTGTCGCCATTGGAGAAGATGATTGCCTCTTTCTCGCAGGACTTCAGGTAGTTGGCACCGAAGTCACGGCATGAGTAGCGGTGCGATCGGTCGTGGTCGTCCCAGTTCTGCGAAGCCATCTGTGCAGGCACAAGGAGGCATACCACGGTAGCGGCACTTGCCACAGCCACTTGTGCCTTTTCGTTCTTCACGGCGCGGTTGATGAACTCTTCTATTGCCATGACAGCCAAGCCAATCCATATACAGAAGGCATAGAAACTGCCCGCATACGCATAGTCCCGTTCACGGGGCTGGTAAGGCGTCTGGTTGAGGTACACCACGATAGCCAAGCCCGTGAGGAAGAACAACAGGAACGTGATAGTGAAGGAACGCAAGCCCTCTTTGCGCTTGCCGTCCTCGCTGCGCTTGCCTATTTGCCAGAGGAGACCGATGATGCCCAAGATGAGGGGGAGCATATAATAGACATTGTGTCCCTTGTTCTCTTTCAATTCTGTGGGCAGTTTGGACTGGTCGCCCAGCATGGCATTGTCGATGAACGGAATACCCGTTATCCAATTGCCTTTGGACACATCGCCATAGGACTGCAGGTCGTTCTGCCGACCGGAGAAGTTCCACATGAAGTAGCGCCAATACATGAAGTTGACCTGGTAGCGGAAGAAGTAGCGCATATTCTCCGTGAACGTGGGGCAGTAGTCGGTCTTCTGCTGTCCGCAGTAGTCATAGCGTACGCGCTTGCCCTTGATGTCCGCCCAGTCCTTGTAGCCCTGTATGTGGCTGGCTTGCGGCGAATACATACGGGGGAAGAGCATCTTGAACTCGTCCATAAACTCGTACGAGGTCTTGTATCCCGTGATGGCATAGCGGTCTTTCTCGCCGTCCACCTTGGGTGCGGGGGCATATTGTGCGTGCCCCTGCTTCTCAATAGGAGTGCAGATATTGCCTTTCACCTCCAACTTGACGGGGGCATTGTAGGTCTGCCCGTAGAACAACGGCGTGTCGCCATACTGCTCGCGGTTGAGGTAGTATTTGAGTGCGAAGACGTTGTCGGGCGAGTTCTGGTCCATAGGCGTGTCAGCATTGGAGCGGATGACGATGGCTGCATAACTGCTGTAACCGATGACGACCACCAGCACCATAATCGCTGTGGTGTTCAGCCAGCGGGCAGAGATGACATTGCGCTTCCAGAACAGCACCACCAGCAGAGCGGCAATCACCACAATGCCGATGATGGCACTCTCTTTGAGGAACGGCACGCCTGCCAACGTGAGTGCCAGCACGAAAGAGATGATGGTACGCACATTGATAGGTTCGTTGGTATCAAGGACGTGGTAACTCTCCCATATCGCCCATGCCAGCGATGCCAGCATGAGGACAAGATAGATAGCCAAGCCTGTGTTGAACGGACAGCCTAAAATGTTGGTAAACAGCAACTCAAACCACCCTGCGATGGTCGGAATACCAGGGATAATACCATAGAGAATCGCCGCCAGTATCACCACCGACGACAGGAATGCCACCACCGCACCTTTCCACGAGAAATCGTAGCGGCGGAAGTAGTATACCATCACTATCGCGGGAATGGTCAGCAGGTTGAGCAGGTGGACACCGATACTCAAGCCCATGAGGTAGGCGATGAGTATCAGCCAGCGGTCGGAACCCTCCTCGTCGGCGTGCTCGTCCCACTTGAGAATGAGCCAGAACACCACAGCCGTGAACAGGGACGATGAGGCATAGACCTCACCCTCTACCGCCGAGAACCAGAAAGTGTCGCTAAACGTATATGCCAACGCGCCCACAGCACCTGCACCCAACAGTGCAATGCCTTTTGCCACCGAGGTGGGTTGTACCAGTTTGCGTCCCAGCATCGTAATCGTCCAGAACAGGAATAGTATCGTAAACGCCGATGCCAATGCCGACATCGCATTCACGCACATCGCCACGTGGCTCACATCGCTTGCGAACAACTGTGCAAAGTGCCCCATGAGCATAAAGAACGGTGCTCCGGGCGGGTGCCCGACATCCAACTTGTGTGCACTGGAGATGAACTCACCGCAGTCCCAGAACGATGCCGTGGGCTCGATGGTCAGGAGGTACGTCGCTGCTGCAATGGCAAAGACCACCCAGCCGCAGATGACGTTCCATAACTTGTAATTCTTCATATTGTCAATTGGTTTGTTTCGTTGTTGTCGCTTTTGCGTACCGCCTTTTATGTCTGCCGGTGCATACAATCATCTGCACCAATCGTTCATTCATAGGCGCAAAAACACAAAGCAGCCCGCAAAGATACAAAAAAATATCTAAATAAGCAAAAGTTGATGCAATCTCTCTGCATTATGGCAGGGAAAGATATGCTTACTTGTTGATTCGGAAAGGAAAAGAACCGCAGAGGTCGCCGTCGACGAAGAAGTCGGCGTTGTAGATGCCGATTTGGAGAATCTCTTCCACGGACCAATACATCGTACCCGATATTTCTTCGCCGGCGTACTCGAATTCGCCGGAGACGGAATAAGCAATGCGACCGTTCTCAAAGGGAAAAGTATCGTCAGCAGACTTCTGCATCACCTCTCCATCAGGACGCGTAATGCGCAGATAGATGGTCTTCATGCCGGGTTGGGAGGTGATATTGCGCCCAACGGTATAGTCGAATTGCAGTTTCTGTATCTGGTTGTAGAACGAAGTCTTGCGGTCGCGTTTGTTGAGAGGAATCATTTGGAACTCTGTGATTTCCAACATCGAAGCACGGCTGACGACTTCTGTCAGGCGGGTGCGCTCCGCTTCCAACTGCCGGGCTTGGCGTGAGACTTCCTGATACTGCTGTTTGACCTGTTGGTTCTCGGTGACAAGTTGTTGATTGAGACGGTCGAGAGAGTCTATCTGATGCACATAGCCGACCATAATCTGCCGCACGGTAGCGAGTTCCTTTTTGAGTTCGGAGATACGGCGTGCGTTTGTGGCTTTGGTGATACGCAGTTCCTCGAGCAAGTCCTGCACATGTTGCTGCTCCTGCGAGAGCAGTTCGACAAGGGAATCATTGTGTATATCGGGTGATTGGTAGCCGTCGAACTGAATGGCAAGTTCCTCGTACTCGTCCTCAAGTTGCTCTTTCTCGAACTCCATCTGCTCCACCATCTCGCCCATCTCCTGATGCTGCCGCAGGTTGAGGTACACGAGTACTGCTATGCCCAACACGAGCACCACGATAACAGGAATAATAACTGATTTCTTCATCTCTCCTAATCTATTTCATAAATTGGTGATACAAACAACCTGCAAAGGTACGCAAAAAAGTAGAAGTGTGCAACAATGGGCTGTTTTTGCTCAGGGCAACCGCATCAAAATAACAACATCACATGCAGAACTGTAGTGCAAAACATAGTGCTTGCACTAAAATGCATAAAATGTCCGTACCATATTTGCATATTACACGGAAATTACGTACCTTTGCGGGTCGGTTTTCGGATTGAACCAATTCAATTAATGTAAGACTAATATCATTTGTATGAAAAAAATAAGTATTCTTTTGTTTCTATGCTGCCTCTCGTTGGCGGCAAACGCGGTTCCCGCATCTCCCGAAGTATTCTATCACACGCAGCCGGACGGTAGCGTAGTAGCATACCGCCTGGTGGGTGATGAGTACTTCCACTACACCGCCACTACGGATGGTTATGCCCTCACCTTGACTGCCGATGGCAGAATGTTGTACGAAGGTACTACTCTGTTGGCACATAACCCCACAGAGCGTCAGGCATCAGAACTGCAGGTTTTGGCGACTCTTCCTATAGGGAAAGAAGAACCTGCACCGGCACGCGAGAGAAGAAGGATTGCGCAACAGCAGAAGATAGGAGGCGGTTTCCCTCTTACAGGTTCTCCAAAATCGTTAGTCATCCTCATTGGATTCAAGGACCTTCCATTTAAGCAGAAACGTGCAGATTTTGAAAAACTGCTCAATCAGTCAGGATATGACTACAATGGGGCAACCGGTTCCTGCCGTGATTATTTTATCGCTTCGTCAGATAGTGCCTTTGCGCCTCAGTTTGATGTCTATGGTCCTTATACAGCCGGCAAAAATATGAAGTACTATGGGGAACAGCCTAGCAAGGACCAAAACGATGCTCACGCAGGTGAACTCATCATTGAGGCATGTCGCTTAGCAGAAGCCGCAGGCGTAGATTTCTCTGCTTATGACACTGACGACGATGGTGTATTAGATAATGTATTTGTTTATTACGCAGGTCATAACCAAGCAGAAAACGGTGGCGTTAATACAATATGGCCTCACCAGAGCAATCTGATCAACTCTAAGATAAAAGTAGGGGGGAAAACATTGGCGACCTACGCTTGCACATCAGAATACAGCGGGAGTTCCGGAACAAGGCGTGCTGCGATTGGTACTTTCTGTCATGAATTTGGACACGTGCTTGGTTTACCAGATTTCTATAATACTGATAATGGGAATACCTATACCGTCGGAACATGGGACATTATGTGTAGCGGTAGTTACAACAATGAAAGTCGGACACCGCCCACATATACATCGTATGAGCGTTTCTATATGGGATGGCTTAAACCGGAGCAGTTGATTGAGAAAGGTGAGTATTTTTTAGAGCCGTTGGAAACATCCAACAAAGCATATCTAATAGCAGTTGAAGAACACAATTTAGATGGCAAAAATCCCTCCCCCTCGGAGTTTTTTATGATAGAATACCGTCAACACGCAGGATGGGATGAACCCGCCAATTCTCTTCCTGGCACGGGAATGTTGGTTTGGCATATTGACTATGCTTTTTCTGCATGGAATAGTAATGTACCAAATAATAGTACTCCTATGCGTATGCATTTGGAAGAAGCAGATGGGCGCAAGGGTATTAGTTCAACTAGTGATCCATATCCAGGTACAAAAAATATAACATCTTTCACGCCCCAATTACACGATGGAACAATGCTTTCTCAACATCAACTCTTTGATATTGGAGAACTATCCGACTTGTTACATTTCACATACATTGCAGCTGGTGACGCTCGTTTTTATGTGAATAAAGAGACATTGAACCTTGTTACATCTGTTACTGATAAAAAGAAAATTGCCAATTGGGCTCCACAATCGTTTGTACTATCAGGAGAAAAGTTAATTCCTGATATGGAAATAAAGATACAATCCACAGGAAATTTCTATTTGTTCGTTGGCGATACATTACCGGAACAAATTAATAGTCCGCAATGGGAACAGGAGTTAACTTTGGCTGCAAACGCAGATTCCACTATTCAACAAGAGATTTGGGTAATGTTCCGCCCCGCGAAGCAGAATTGCAAAGCAGTTTCCTCTGCTATCAATATTATGGGTGATGGCGTTAATCTTGCATTCCCCATTACTGGATCGGCGCCACGCCCTGTGTATGTAACTATTCCCGAGTTGAAACCAACAAGCAACGTATCTCCATATTCATTCAGCGTATCATGGTTGCCGGTTGAAGACGCAGAAGAGTATTACATTACCGTGTATAGTGTGGCCAAGGGGACTTCGTCTTTTGTACAAGGCTTTGAGAACTTCGACTCGCAGAGTGCTGTAGCAGAAGAAGGTTGGGAAACTACAACCAACACAATTACCACTTCGGCAAAAGCAGACGGCACAAAGGCTTTGTTCGTAAAAAACACCGGCGACTGCATTACCACAGAGGAATACCCGGCACCCATTACGGCAATCTCGTTCTGGCTCAATGCATTCTCAACCGACGTGGACACAGTGGGCTATTTCGACCTCGAAGCATGGAATGGTACAGAGTGGACAACCTTGCAGGATAACCGCACATACATACGCTCTATCACCAAGAAGAAAACAGTCTCTTATTCATTTGACCTCTCCAAGGCTTACACTCGGTTCCGCTTGACTTATACGGGATTTGCAACTTCGGGTGTGGCTATGGATGCATTTACGGCTACTTGCTCACAAGATATTGCTTACCTGCATAGAGGTAAAGAGGTGACTATCACTGCCATTAATAATGAAGAATATACCACGTACAACGTATCCGGTTTGACGCCCTCTACCACCTATTGCTATCGTATCCAGTGTTCCGACTTGGGTAAGGGGTGCGAAGAGCACCTCACGGCATTGTCTGCTCCTGTCTCTGTGACTACTCCTGCGGGATTAGACCCATCGGACGAGAAGCATTTGGCAATGGGTATCGATTCGCTGAATTACAATGAACCTACCGGCGTAGTGTACATACCAAACCCCGAGAACGGGAATGCAATATACGTATTCGATGTACTCGGGCAACTTGTCTATACCACTCCGACGTATGCTAACCAAAACGCCTATGCTATACCACGGGAAGTATTGGTTCCGCGTAATATCTACGTCATCAAATATGTAGAGAATGGCAAGATGAAACGCAAACAACGTTGGGTAAAGTTTGTAGCACAGAGCAAGTAGAGCCTATGGTATTTCGTAGAGCATAACTGGCGCATAGCAAAATCACGTTAGGCAAAGAATTTGGCAAACTCCGAAAGGACTTGTATTCAGACCTTGCTGCCCGGCCATCCGGCAAGTAGGATTGGGACGTGCCGTTTCTTTGGCGTATTATTGTGCACTATGCGCAATAAATAGAGGAAGATGATGTATCTTTGCATTGTCTTTCTATAGCGGGTGCGCCCCACAACAGACCCGCTACCCCCGCGACAAAGACGCGACAAAGACGTGGCAAAGACGCGAAGTACAAATGGAGAAATGGAAGATTTGTGTAAGTCCTAACTCTCCCTCTCCCTATTAGCCATCACTTATTACTACTCTTAACTCAAGTTTATCTCGAGTTAAGAGTATGCTATTAGTATGTGATTA
>DJSG01000052.1:0-9452 GCA_002440265.1 Bacteroidales bacterium UBA6340
GGCTCTTCATCTTGCCGTTGGGCAGTTCCACCATTCCGTAACTGAAATGCACCAACTCCTTGCCGAATGGGAACCCGAGTCGGTCGAGGAGGATAGACAGCACCTTGAAGTGATACTCCTGCTCATTGCCCACCACATACACCATCTTGTCGATAGGATAGTCCTGAAAACGCAGTTTGGCAGTACCGATGTCCTGCGTCATATAGACCGAGGTGCCGTCGGAGCGGAGCAGCAGTTTCTCGTCCAAGCCGTTCTGTGTGAGGTCTGCCCATACGGAACCGTCTTCGCGGCGGTAGAACAGCCCCTCTTTCAGACCGCGTTCCACCTCTTTCTTACCCTCGAGATAGGTATTCGATTCATAGTAAATCTTATCGAAACTGACACCCATCTGCTTGTAGGTCTCGTCAAAGCCGGCATAGACCCAACTGTTCATCTTCTGCCAGAGCGCACGCACCTCGGGGTCGCCTTGCTCCCATTTGAGCAGCATTGCTTGCGCCTCTTTGATCAGCGGAGCCTCTTTCTTGGCGGTTTCCTCGTCCATACCCTGCGCCATCAAGTCCTTGATTTGCTTTTTGTACTCTACATCAAAGCGCACATAGTAGTCGCCAATCAGGTGGTCGCCTTTCTTGCCGCTCGACTCGGGTGTCTCGCCATTGCCGAATTTCAGCCACGCGAGCATCGACTTGCAGATGTGTATGCCACGGTCGTTCACTATGTTGGTTTTCACCACCTTCCAGCCGTTTGCCTCCTGTATTTTGGCAATCGAGTAGCCCAACAGGTTGTTGCGCACATGCCCGAGATGAAGGGGCTTGTTGGTGTTCGGCGAACTATATTCCACCATCATCAGCGGCTGCGTACCGTCCTCTTTGGTACGGGTCTGGCAGCCGTAGTTCTCTGTATTGGCAATGGTTTGCAACTGCTCAAGCCAATAGGTCTGCGCAATACTTAGGTTGAGAAAACCCTGCACGGCGTTGAATTTCTCCACAAGGTCGCCCTGCAATGCCTCTCCTATCTCAGTCGCCACTTGTGCGGGTGCCTTGCGTGCCGCTTTCACAAACGGGAATACCACCAGCGTGATATCGCCCTCAAACTCGGGACGCGTCTTTTGCAGTTGCACCTGCTGTTCACGCACTTCGATGCCGTAGAGGTTCTTCACCGCCTCCTGCACCTTCTTGGTCAATATACTCTCTAAACTCATAATAATCAGACTAATACTTTCTTATTTACAACGCTTTGCACTTCTCCTGTAACCACGCAGCCTCCGCCTCATTCAGGCGCGGAGCCACCTCGCCATATACCCACTTATGGTAGTTGTTCAGCCATGCTATCTCTTTGTCTGTCAGCATACTGCGGTCTATCAGTCGGGTGTCGTAGTAGCACAGCGTCAGGGTCTCGAACTCGTAGTACGTCTCGCCCGTGGTGCGTGCACTCACGTGTTCCGACTCACGCACGGTAATCAGGTTCTCTATGCGGATACCGTATTCGTTGGCGCGGTAAATCCCCGGCTCGTCAGAGCATATATTCCCCACCTGCAGCGGGTTGGGATTGTTGTCGGTGCGTATGTTCTGCGGACCCTCGTGGCAACCCATAAAGTGCCCCACACCATGCCCTGTGCCGTGTCCGTAGGTGATACCCTCCGCCCACATATACTGGTGCGCCAGCACGTCCAACTGGTTGCCGCGTGTGCCTTTCGGGAAGCGCGCATTGGCTAAGGCGATATGTCCTTTGAGCACCAATGTGTAGTCGTGCTTCACGTTCTCGGGTATCTGCTCCGCATCGCCCACCCACACGGTGCGGGTGATGTCGGTGGTGCCGTCCAAGTACTGTCCGCCCGAGTCAAGCAGCAACACGCCGTTGCCCTCAATGGCTGCGCAATTCTCACGCTCTGCATGGTAGTGCACTATGGCTCCGTTGCCCTTCCAACCTGCGATGGTGCAGAAACTCTCGTCGGTGAAATGTTTGCCCTTCGCGCGGAACGCGTGCAACTTGTCCGCCAGCGTTATCTCGGTCTGCGGAGTCTCCAACGCCTCTGTCTCCAACCAGCGGAAGAACCGCGTCAGTGCCACCGCATCTTCGCGCATTGCAATACGCTCACCCGCAATCTCCGTGGTGTTCTTCACGCTCTGCATCTTCAGCACAGGGCTCGGCGTCATGTTCACGCGCTTGCCTGTTTTCGCGGAAATCGCCTCGTACAACCGCTCGTTCACCTTGCTGCCGTCGAACATAATCCCATTGACCTCCAGCCCGTTAAGGTATGCAAACACCTCTTCATACCCGCGCACCGTAACGCCTATCCTGTCCAAATATGCCTTTGCCTTCGCATCCACCTTCTCGGGTGCCACGAACAGCGTACAGCGGTCCATCTCCAGCACCGCATAACTGATAAGGCACGGCGTATAGTCCACGTCCTTGCCGCGGATATTCAGCAGCCATGCTATCTCGTCCAATGCCGAAATCACGATGGCTTCGCAATGCTTCTGTTTCAGCACCTCGCGCACACGCGCCCACTTGCTTGCCACGCTCTCGCCCGCATACTCCACGCCGTATTCGTACAGCAGCGAGGTCGGTATGGCAGGTCTGCCTTCCGTCCACAGCGGACGTATCAGGTCTATCGACATCAATCCCAAACCGCCGTTCTCCAACTCCTCACGCAGTGCGCGGTAGCCGTTCACGCTGTACATCTCCGGATTCACTCCCACCGTGCCGTGTTCATGCCCGCACAGCCACTCGGGTATCGTGGGGCAGTCCACATCGCTCTCGCGCATCAACTCCACCGTACTGCCTGCCAACTCGGCTTCCGCCTGCAGGTAGTAGCGGCTGTCTGTCCATAGCAACGCCTTGTCCTGTGTGATAACCGCCGTCCCCGTCTCACCGAGGAACCCTGTTATCCACGACATCTCCATCCAGTGCGGAGCCATATATTCACTGGCGTGCGGGTCCGTCCCCGGCACGATATAGGCATTCAAACCATGCTCCTTCATCAGCGTGCGCAACGCTGCCAACTTCTCAATTACAGTCATAACGATATTAACTATTAACTATTACTTATTACTTTCCTTCACGGCTTTGAAACTCATATCCAGGCTCTTCACCGAGTGCGTCAGTGCCCCCACGCTCACAAAGTCCACACCGCACAGCGCGTACTCGCGTATCGTGTCAAGGGTGATACCTCCGCTCGACTCTATCTCTATATGCTTGCCGTTCTCTTTCTCCCACCCGCGTATCAACGCCACCGCCTTTTTCGTGCGCTCGGGCGTGAAGTTGTCGAGCATGATACGGTCGGGAATACGGGTTGCCAACGCCTCGCGTATCTCGTCCTCGTTGCGGGTCTCAACCTCAATGCGCAGGTCCTTGCCTTTCTCCTTGCAGTAGTCGCGGGCGCGTGTCAGGGCTGCCGTGATACCCCCTGCGAAGTCCACGTGGTTGTCTTTCAGCAGTATCATGTCAAACAGCCCGATTCGGTGGTTCATTCCCCCGCCGATACGCACCGCCTCTTTCTCCAAGTACCGCAGCCCGGGCGTCGTCTTGCGCGTGTCTAATACATGGCACCCCGTGTCCGCTATCAGACTCTGATACTTGTGTGCCGTCGTCGCCACACCGCTCATACGCTGCATCACGTTGAGCATCGTCCGCTCTATCTGCAGCAGGCTCAACTCTTTCCCATACACCCTGAAAGCAATGTCGCCGGGGTTCACCTCTGCTCCGTCTTCCAACAGTTGCTCCATTCTGCACTCGGGGTCGAAGTAACTGATGATTTCCTTGGCTACCTCCACGCCGGCCAATATACCTTTCTCCTTGATAATCAGTTGCTGACAGCCCGTTTGCGTCGGCGGGATACAACTCAGCGACGTATGGTCGCCGTCGCGAATATCCTCTTCAAACCAGATGGCAATCAGTCTCCGCAGTTCCTCGCGGCTCATATATTTCATTGTCTCCATATCTTCTTTTATATTTTTCCCTGTTCCCGAAACACTCCCGAAACGCTCCGCAAACATCCGCCAGAAGTCCCCGAAACGCCCCCAAAAACACAATTCCAACCTGCAAATTTACTGCTTTTCCCCCATTCCTGCAAATCATCGTCCCAAACCGGCTTCTTTTTATCCCCAATCGCACCATTAGCAAGGTCTTTTCTCCACTTGTTACATGGCAACCGCATCAAGGTGTAATCGTCAAAATGCCGTCAAAACGACAAAGACAAAAACGCCAAGCATCTAATAATAAGACACTTGGCGTTTTGAAATTGTGACCCCGCTGGGACTCAAACCCAGGACCTTCAGAACCGGAATCTGACACTCTATTCAACTAAGCTACGGGGCCCTCACATTTTCTTCACATCAGCCGCACCCGGTTGATGCATCATACGTGCATAGCACGCTGCCTCCTTAATTGCGGCGGTTGCCGACAAGGATAAGGATATAATACACCAACGTACCCAAAGAGGCAAGGGCTGCCACCACATACGTATATGCCGCGCTACGCAGGGCGGATGCGGCAAGCGGAGTCGTCTCGCGATTGGTGATACCGGACTCCTCCAACCATGCTACGGCACGCGTGCTGGCGTTAATCTCCACCGGCAGCGTGACAAAAGCAAACAACGTGGTCAGTGCATATAGTACAATACCCGCTTCCAACAACTGCGGGAAAGCCTCCACAAACAATATACCAGCCAACAACACCCATGTTACCCACCGGGACGAGAACTCAACCACAGGCACCAAGGCACTACGCAACTTCAGCGGCGCATAAGCGGTAGCATGCTGCACGGCATGACCACACTCGTGTGCTGCCACGGCTGCTGCCGCCACAGAGTCAGAGTTATATACGGACTCCGACAGGTTCACCGTCTGGCTGCGCGGGTCGTAGTGGTCGGTCAAGTGCCCGCGCACACACGTCACCTTCACATCGGTGATACCGTTGTCGCGCAGCATCTTCTCGGCAACCTCACGTCCCGTCATACCAAGAGGTACCTTTGAGTACTCCTTGAAACGGTGCTCCAGCAGGGCACTCACGCCCCAACTGACCAACGCAATAACTATAAATAACGCCCAATACATCTTTTCCTTTGTCTTAATAACTACCTATGATACTTTACCTGTCCGCCACTATCGGTTTCCTGCGGCATACCTTGCATGTCCCGTAGATATACAAGGAGAACCGCTGCGGATTGAAGTTGGTAAAACGCTTGTCCGCCAACATACGATGGATGGTGGTGTCTCGCACCTCGCTCACCCGTCCGCACCGCTGGCAGATAATCTGTATATGCGAAGCATTCGCCTGCACCACCTCATACTGCCCTGCCCGCACACCGAACTCCTTGTCAAGGCGGTGTATGATTCCCGCTTTCTGCAGCACATCCAGCGTGTTATAGATGGTGGCACGACTGATAGTCATTTCCGTCAGCACATTGCGCACCTGCTCTACCGAGAAACACCGCAAATCACATACCTTTTCCAGTATCACCTCACGCTCACGTGTATGACGCATACCATGCTCATCCAAATAGGCACATAACTGCTCAACAGCACTACTATATGAGGTGTTAGTGGTCATCTGTCAAATACTTTTGATATAGGCACGGCGACGCTTGTGCACCTTGTGCGGCAGCATCTCCCAGTTGGCTTGGTTCTTGTAGTTGGTCTCCATGATAGAGGTCGTCTCCACGCGCTTTATCCCGTACTTCAGGAAATACGGATGCTGGTCCATCAGTATCACCGCATTTATGCCTTTGTCCTGATAATCAGGACGAACAGCAATCAGCAGCAAGTCAAACGCCTCCATCTTCTTGGCGTGCAGAGCCTTCAGTATATGGTACCACCCGAACGGAAACAGATGTCCGTGACACTTGCGCAACGCCTGCGAGATGTCCGGCATACCGACACCCACGCCCACTATCTCGTTCTTCTCATTCACCACAATGGTCACGAAATCAAAGTTCACCATCGGGAAATACATATCGCAGTAGTATTGCTTCTGCCGTTGCGTGAGCGGCTGGAAGTTATACAGTTTCTGGTAGGCGGCATCTATCACGTCCATATACTCAATGCCGTACTTGCGAACCAACTCCTTGCAACTGCGCACCTTGTCCACGCGCACATGGCTCCGCTCGCGCACTATCTTGTCCACACGCACCAATCGCTCCGGCATCTCCTGCGGGGGAACTATCTGAAACTCTATCCAGTCGTTCTCCTTCACCAGCCCGTAGTGCTCTATATGACGCACATAATACGGATAATTGTACAGCGACGCCATCGGTGCCAGATACTCATACCCCTCTATCAGCAACCCCTCAAAGTCGAAATCCGTGAACCCCACAGGACCGTTCAGCGCGTCCATCCCCTTCGCCTTGCCCCACGCAGCCACGGCGTCTAATAATGCCTTGCTCACCTCCTCATCGTCCACAAAATCAATCCAACCGAAACGCACATGCTTCACACCCCATTTCTTGTTGGCGGCATAGTTGATGATACCGGCTATCCGTCCCACGGGCTTGCCATCCCTGTACGCCATATACAATATATGGTCGCACACCTCGTGCGCGGGGTTCTTCTTCACATCGAAAGTGTTCATCTCATCGAACACCAAATGCGGGCAAAAATTCTCACAATCTCTATATAAGTCGTTACCAAACTCCACAAACTTTCGCAGTCCGCAACGTGTAGTAACTTGCTTGATTTCTATCGCCATTTTCCAAAAATATACCGATTTTCGGTGCAAAATTACAATTAATCCGCCGAAACTCCAAATATGTCGATATTTTTTTGTAATTTTGCAGGCTCTTTCGTGCGTCCTGACAGGACGCAGAGCAGTTGGAAGGTATGAAGAGATTATCGTCAATAGCAGTCTATTGCTCAAGTTCCAATAAGGTGCGGACTTCATATATGGAAGCGGCATACAGGTTGGGGCAATTGCTGGCAGAGCAGCATATCCGCCTTATATATGGTGATGGCGGTATCGGCTTGATGGCTGCAGTATCCCGAGGGGCGTTGGACAACGGCGGAGAAGCCGTGGGCGTAATCCCGCAATTCATGGTGGAGCAGGGCTGGAACAACCCCCGCAGCACCCGCACCGTCATCACCCAAACTATGCACGAGCGCAAAGCCACCATCTGCGAGATGGCGGATGCCATGGTGGCACTCCCGGGGGGCATCGGCACTTTCGAGGAACTGCTCGAGTGCCTCACGTGGAAGCAACTCGGGCTCCACGGCAAACCCGTCGTCATTCTCAACACCGACGGCTACTACGACCGCCTCCTCTCTTGCCTCGACTATATGGTCAGCGAGCAGATGATGCGCCCTGTCCACCAACAGATGTACACCGTCGTCTCCCGCCCCGAAGAGGTCATCCCTGCCATCCTGTCTATGCCCGAATGGGACACGCAGACACGCAGATTAGCATCTATCTGAGCCAGTCTATGAACAGCATCCCGCATATTGCAACGCCGTATTCCGAACCATGGGTGGCTTGGCTGCTGTTCCTGTTGGGTTTGCTGCTGATACTGAGCAGCCCCGCATTCAGAAGTCCCCGCGAAGTCATGCGAACCCTCACCAGTCACTCCGAGCGTTCCTACGCCGCCAACAACCGAAACCTGCTGGCGGAAATCATATCTGTCATCTCGCGTGTAGGCGTGTTGGCACTGACCTTCTATATGCTGGTATGCTCTGCGGGCTGTGCCTTCACGCTCCTCAACTACGCCAAAGTCGCAGGAGTGGTAGTCGCTGTCCTGACGCTCCAAGCCTTGCTTATATATGCGGTGGGCAGTGTCTTCCTGTCCTCCCGCCAATTGTCCCAGGCGTTGGAGCAATACAGTTTCATTCGCAACCTGACAGGCGTACTGTTGTGGGGCGTCATGCTGTTGATGACCAACTGGGCATGCACGCCGGCACTCTATATCCTCTGCGGCATCGTGCTGACATTGTTTTCCGTGGCTATACTGGGCAAGGGAATACTGATGTTCTATACCGGCATTCCGTCCCTGCTATATATATTGTTGTATTTCATCAGTTTAGAGATTGTACCCTTGTGCGGTACTTTCTTATGGGCAAAACAAATTGTATAAATGAAAAAGGTAACTAACATTCTCATTTCACAACCCAAACCCCAAACCGAGCGTAATCCCTACGCGGATATGGAATCGCGGTTCGGGGTACATTGCGATTTCCGGCAACTGATACGCGTAGAGAGTCTGACGCCGCGCGAGTTCCGCGACCAGCATATCTACCTCGAAGACTACAATGCCATTCTGCTCAACTCGCGTCTCGGGGCGGACCATTTCTTCCACCTCTGCGAGGAACTGCGCTTCCAGGTGCCCGAGACCATGCACTACTACTGCATCTCCGAGGCGGTGGGCAACTACCTCCAGAAGTACATCCAATACCGCAAACGCCGCGTCTTTACGGCCGAGAACAACAAGTTCGAGACCCTCCTGCCAGCCATGCACCGGCGCCCCAACGAGAAATACCTCATGGTCATGTCCGATGTGCATAACGACGACGACATCAATATGTTTGCCAAACACAATATCGTCGTCAAACCCGCCGTCATGTACCGCACCGTGCCTGTTGATTGGCCCTCCGGCCAACCCTTCAACTACGACATGATTGTCCTCTTCACACCCGCCGGCGTCGCTTCTCTCAAGAAGAATTTCCCCGACTGGCAGCAGGGCGACACCGTCATTGCCTGCTTCGGGGCGAACACCGCCGCCGCACTCGAAGAGAACGGCTATCGTATTGACATCAAGGCACCTACGCCCGAGTGCCCGAGCATCACCACCGCTATCAAGAACTTCTTAGAGGCGCAACACGAGGGATGACCTGCACCTTCCCAAAGGCGGAGAAACTCTGTGGGCAGACGCGCATCGGGCAACTCTATCATCACGGCAAACGCTTTGTCGTGTGGCCCTTGCGCGTCACCTACTTGCCCATAGACGATGCCCCGACCGAAGTACTTGTCTGGGCACCCAAATCCCTCTTCAAGCACGCCGTGGACCGCAACCGTCTTCGACGCCGGATGCGCGAAGCCTATCGCCTCAACAAGCATATACTCACCGACACGGGCAGGAACTTCCAAGTAGCCTTCAACTACATAGAGAAGGACATGCACGACTACCACGTCATCGACAAAGCCATGCGCCGTGCCCTCAAACGCCTGTCCCAAACGGACACACTTGCCCAATGACCGTCAAGACGCTCATACGCAAGGCGTTCCTCCTGCCTGTGTACTTTTATCGGTACTGTATCTCGCCGTTCACGCCCCCTTCTTGCCGCTACACGCCCACCTGCAGCCGGTATATGGTAGAGGCGGTTATGAAGTACGGTATCTTCAAAGGCGGCTGGCTCGGCGTGAAGCGCATACTCCGTTGCAACCCCTGGGGCGGCTCAGGCTACGACCCCGTCCCCTGATATGTCGTGTCAACCTCGGGTTAAGCGTATGCGATTAGTATGAGATTAGTATGT
>DJSG01000052.1:9483-15664 GCA_002440265.1 Bacteroidales bacterium UBA6340
GTATGTGATTAAGCCGACAATACCGCGAGGATGCCCTCATTAACTATTAACTATTAACTATTACTTGAATAAAATGCGTATCGACATCATCACCGCTTGCCCCGAGTTACTGGAGTCTCCCCTCAACCACTCCATAGTCCAGCGTGCCAAGGACAAGGGCCTTGCCGAGATATATGTGCACAACCTCCGTGACTTCACCCTTGACAAGCACCGCAAGGTGGACGACTACGCCTTTGGTTTCGGCGCAGGCATGGTCTTGCAGATAGAGCCCATCGACCGTGCCATCTCCCACCTCACTGCGCAGCGGCACTATGATGAAATCATCTTCACCGCGCCCGATGGGGAACGTTTCACCCAGCGTGAGGCGAATGCCCTCTCGCTCAAGCAGAACATCATCATACTCTGCGGGCACTACAAAGGCGTGGACCAGCGTGTCCGCGACCATCTCATCACCAAGGAATATACGATTGGTGACTTTGTCCTCACGGGCGGAGAGATGCCCGCTGCCATTATGACGGACGCTATTGTCCGTCTCCTTCCCGGAGCCCTTGGCGACGAGACCAGTGCGCTTAGCGACAGTTTCCAGGACGGACTCTTGGAGCCCGGCGTGTACACCCGCCCTGCCGAGTACAAGGGTTGGCGGGTCCCCGACATACTCATATCGGGCAATCAGGCGAAGATTGACGAATGGCTCTACGAAGAATCCCTCCGCCATACCCAATCCCGCCGCCCCGACCTCCTTGAGGAGAAACAAGGGGAATCTGTTATCTGAATATAGTTTCAACCGCCTTACGCAGAGCGGACAGGCTCCCTGTGTCTGTAGGGTGGACGCGGTTGGTGAGGAGTATCACAGCGCGTTGGCGGTCAGGAAACAGGGCGATACTCGTACCTGTGTAGCCCGTATGGCGGAGAACAGTAAGCGGTGCGCCATGTGAGTCTGTGCCTTCGTCATCAAGCCACAACCCGGCATAGCAGGCGGCAGTACGGGTACTGTCGGACAAGGACATAAACCATATAGCCCATTTGGCAACATCCTCTGCCGTGGCAAAGACACCCGCATTACCCGATACGCCGCACATCATCACTCGTGCCAGCGGGTCATGCACCGTGCCACGCAGACAAGCGGTATCGTTGCACTCGGTAGGGGCGATACGCGGGAGCAGCGTGTCGGACGGCAACCAGCCCATAGCGTCAGTATGGAGCGGAGTATAGAGATTTTGCCTGAGATACGTATTGATGTCTTCTCCCACGATAGCCTCCACTACACGCTGCAAAGTGATGAAATTCAAGCACGAATAGCGGTACTTCTCGCCCACTGCAGAGAGACGGCGGCAACGGCAGATAGTATCTATTAGGAAGTCCTGACGCGAGAGTTGTGCGACGTCACGAGCCGTATAGACGCTGTCCAGCACACGGGCATTCATATATGGCGGTAAGCCCGAGCGGTGGGTGAGCAGGTCGCGGACAGTGGCATCGGTCAGAAAAGCAGGAAGATAGGTGCTGACTTTGTCATCTGCAGACAGCCGCCCCTGCTCTATCAGCAACAGGGCAGCCGAACCCGCGCCAATGGGTTTGCTGAGCGACGCCAAGTCGAAGACAGTGTTGGTAGTCATAGGCTCGCACACAGGCACCACGGCACGATGACCGTATGCACGCAGATAGGTGACACGCCCGCTGTCCACCACGCAAAGCACTGCACCGGGAATACAACGGCTACGGTCAAGAAAGACCGTGTCCCCCACCCCATTCGCAGAATCCACAGGATAGATAGCACTACATATCAGACTATCCGCACGGGCATAGTCAAACCCCTCAGCATACAACTCCGAGCACAGCACACAAAGTATGAACAACAAATATCGATGCAATTTTCTCAATTTCATGCTACAATTCACTCAGTTTTCTATTACGATTTACTCTATTTTCACGACAAAGGTACTGCAAAATCCGCATATACACAATAGCCTGCAAACAACTGCAGAGCCAACCATACCAAGGTTACAGCATCACGCACACGTTCTGTTGATGTGTTACGCATTTGCATATTCGCGGTATTTGTAGTACCTTTGCGGTCAAATCCGGAACAGTAAATCCAATAAAATAAGATTTACTGTTCGGAAATTGACTGTTCGGTAAGCCAATAGTATGCAAACACGACAAATACAAACAGCATTAGAACAGATAGGAGAGATACCCGTTACCTCTTCCGTTTTGGCATCTGCATTGGGTGATGCCGTAAATATCAACGACAAGATTCGTCGCATGGAGCAAGCGGGAGATGTGATTAGGCTGAAGCGCGGGCTGTATGTTGTTTCGCAAGAAATAACACACAAGCCGTTGTCTCAAGAACTGATTGCCAACCAACTGTATATGCCATCATATATCTCATGTTTGTCCGCATTGCGTTTCTACGGACTGACCCCCGAGGCGGTATATCAGACACAATCCATGACTATCAAACATACCCGCACATTTGAGACACCTATCGGCGTTTTTGCTTATAGCAATGTGGCTCGCGAGGTATTCCCTGTCGGTGTCACCAATATCACCCGCAACGGGTATTCGTTTGTGATTGCCACCCCCGAAAAGGCATTGTGCGACTTGATTGCCGTCTCGCCGCAAGTAAACCTGCGCTACCTGCCCGATGCACAGCGATACTTGGAGGAGGACATCCGTTTGGATATGGATGCGTTCCATAAAATGAACCCCGATATATTCCGTGAGTATGCCCATGTCGGAAAAAAGAAGACTTCTATTCAAACACTCATAAAACTGCTATCCCGATGAACAATATCTATCAGAATATGCTTGCGCAATATGACCTCGGCACCAACCAACAGCAGCGCAATGCCACTTTTGAGGTCAACCAACAAATAGCCTTGGCGGGACTATATCAGGGTGGTTTCTTTGAGAAGGCGGCTTTTTATGGAGGTACGTGTCTGCGAATCTTCTATGGCTTGCAGCGGTTTAGCGAAGATATGGATTTTTCGCTCCTTGTAGCCGATGAACATTTCGACTTTACCCGTTATTTCCAACCGGTTATAGACGCCTTTGCATTGGTGGGGCGGCAAGTGGAAATCACCAAGAAAGAGAAGAAAACATTCGGCAAAGTGGAATCAGCATTTCTCAAAGATACTACTGATGTGTACGACATATCATTCCAAACGGAGAAGTCCGTCAAGATAAAGATTGAAGTGGATACACAGCCGCCGTTGGGTTTCTCTACTGAGCAGAAACTGCTATTGCAACCTGTTTCGTTTATGACACGCTGTTTCACATTGCCCGATTTGTTTGCAGGTAAGATGCATGCCCTTGTCTTTCGCAATTGGAAGAACCGTGTTAAGGGACGCGATTGGTACGATTTTGAGTTCTATGTGCGGCATCATGTACCGCTCCATTTTGCGCATTTGCAACAACGTATCCTGCAATTTAATGGTGAGCAATCGGATAAAGAGCATTTTCTCGCTCTTTTGCGCAGCCGACTAAGCACTACCGATATACGCCACGTAAAAGCCGATGTGCTTCCTTTTGTCCGCAATCCGCACGAATTGGATATTTGGTCCAACGACTATTTCCTGCAGTTGGCAGAGCAGATAGTGTGGGAATAAGAGACAATCGGTCATACAGAGAACACACAGTAGAGGTTAGTTACCCTCAACGTGCAACCTCTATTGTCAGTTCATGTCAGTTGTTGGTACATCTCCAGCAGTCGTGCCACGCAGTCAGACTCTGTCATTGTGGTCGGGAAACCGTATGCTGCCATTACTGCACGGTCGTTGGCTTGGTGGGCACGGCGCAGTTCGATGGGCATAGTGACTTCGTCGTACAAGTCCGCCAATGAGCAATCGGGATATTCTGCCCGTGCGTCCAAGATGGCTTGGGCGGTGGTCTCTATCTTCTGCCGCTGCTCCTCGGTGGGGTTGCACCATGGGAAATTGTTGTAAACGATAGTATTAGAATAACTATAATCAGATTTTAATCGCCCACATACTGCCCGCATCCATGCCATATGCACATTAGAGGTTAGCACTCCAAAGTAATACAGAGACGCATTGGGTAACATAAATAATTTATCACCGGGGATTATACTCTTCGGTAAATACTCCATTGGAATATACCTGCGCCGTTCAGAGGAGACTTTGGGAATGGCAACATAATCACTTGTACATTCCCGAACCTCATCAAATAGCATAGGAGTGTCTGCTTTCTTTCTCGTTGCCTCTTTAGGACTTTGTAAGCGATACTCTCTAACAGCCTCTATACGCTCCATTACTTTTCTACATTTTCTCACTTCAGCAGGATTGGCATTTACCAACCACAAACAAAATCTTGTTTTTCGGTCAATAAAATCCTTCCCCATCATATAAGGTCGAATCCATTGTTCTGCAATTGGATTTTCTTTGATAAGTTCCTCTTTTTCTTCAGCAGACATAATCAAGAAGCCACCTTCAGTAGGTTTTCCGCCGTTGAGCAAAATAGGGACATCACAAATAGGATTATATCTATTTTCTACGAATACAGTAGATTTTGCATTCACCAAATAAGGACTTATATTCTCACATTGTTTATATGTTCCATCTGTAAAATATAACCGTTTCGGCTCATTATTTGGCGTTATAGAGAAACCAACAATCACACAATGCACATGGGCTTTTAGACTGCTTTCGCTATCCCAACGAAAAGTCGGGTATGCAAAATCAATGTGTATGCCATATCGTTCAAAGAGTGGTTTCCATATTCCTGCTACTTGCTCGCCTTGCGTAATAGAATTGGTGGATACAAGAGCCGTACGAACAGCGGGATTCGTGGTCATCATTTCTGTGGCTTTGTAATACCATCCTGCTACATAATCAACCTTTCCTGCAGTCTTGTATGGTTTGCCATTTTCATCTACAAGTATAGAAAGTATATCCTCTTTTTGCTCTTTGTTTTGTAATGAGTATCCCACAAAGGGCGGGTTGCCCATGATGTAGTTAAGTTGGTCTGTCGGGACCACCCGACTCCAGTCGGTGCGCAGGGCGTTGCCCTCGTGGATATTGTGGTAGGCGTGGAGGGGCAGGGGCTTGGCTTCTATTTGGCAGATACGCTCTGTCTCACGCAGCATCTGCAACTCGGCTATCCACAGAGCGGTGGTCGCTACCGAGACCGCAAAGTCGTTTATCTCGATGCCGTAGAACTGGTGTATATCCACACGGATAGGATTGGTGAACGTGCCCAACTGCATTTGGTCGCCTTGCAGGAGACGGATAACCTTGTTCTCCAAACGGCGCAGGCTGATGTAGGTCTCTGTCAGGAAGTTGCCGCTGCCGCACGCAGGGTCGAAGAACGTGAGCGATGCTAATTTGTCCTGGAAAGCACGCAGATTTTGAATGATGAATTTTGAATTATGAGTTTTATCGTTTGCAATACTCTCGAACTCGTGCTGCAGGTCGTTGAGGAACAGCGGGTCTATCACCTTGTGTATATTCTCGATACTCGTGTAGTGCATACCGCCCGAGCGGCGTGTGTCGGGGTTCAGTGTACTCTCAAACACCGCTCCGAAGATAGTGGGACTTATCTCCGACCAGTCGAAGTCCTCCGAGGCTTTGGAGAGCAGGAGCGTGCGTATCTCATCGGTCAGTTGCGGTATCTCGATGTTCTCGTTGGAGAATAGTCCGCCGTTCACATACGGAAACCGCCGCAGGTCGTCGTCCAAGTACGGATCGCGGTCTTCGGGCTTGGTGTCTAATACACGGAACAGGTCTATCAGCGCACGGCGCAGGTGCGGGGCGGGAAACTGGTTGAGGTAGTCGTGAAACTCGTTTTTGTCGCCAAACAGCCCCGCGTCCTCGGCAAAGAGGCAGAAGACGAGCCGCACACACAATTGGTTGAGCGAGACGAGTGTGTCGGGGTCATCGGGATGGGCGTACTGAGGACGGATGGCATCGTATATCTTCCCCACCAGGTCGCCCGCCTGTATGGACAGTTCCATCTCCTTGCGCAGGGTGTCGCTGCCCGTGTCCACGAGGAAACGCAGACGGTAATGCTCTTTCTCGAGGTTCTCCAACAGCACCACTTGCGGCTCGCCGTTGGGCTGCTCCATATCGTATATCCATAACTCGCGGAAGTTGCACGTTACTATCCACCGCGGGCGTTGCGAATAGGGCAGTTCGGCGGCATAGCGTTTGGCTTGCTGGAACGG
>DJSG01000002.1 GCA_002440265.1 Bacteroidales bacterium UBA6340
AACTTTTGATGCGGTTGCCCTGCTATATGAAGCACCCTACATATTGTAACTTACACAAAGTAGCACACATACAATAACATACATTCACAAAAACAGTTCAGAATCGTCCTCACGACGACCCTGAACCAACATACAATCAAAACTAAGATTCTCAAAGAAAGAGAATCTTTCTTACTATATTCCAATTAATTATATCTCTTTCGTCATCTTGCTCAAGATGCACTGTTACTTGTACATAAATCGTTTGATACTTCTCTTGGGAGTTTTCTCAAACTCTTTGTCCACCAACTCGATAGCCATCACTTGGCTGTATTGTGGCAGTTGCTTGTTCAGGCGTTGGCGGTTCGATTCCATCACTTCCGCCAGCGGTTTCTGCTGCTTGCCCGAATTAGCGGTATCGGGATAAACCAGCGCAACCAACTTGCCATCACGCTCCACCACTACGGATTCCACCACCTGAGGCAGACTGTTCAACTTGTCTTCTATCTCCTCCGGATAGATATTCTGCCCGCTCGGACCGAGCAGCATATTCTTGCTGCGCCCGCGAAGGAACAGATTACCGTCCTTATCGATGATACCGAGGTCGCCTGTACGCATCCAACCGTCTGCGGTAAACGCCTGCTTGGTAGCCTCTTCGTTCTTGTAGTAGCCCATCATCACATTCACACCGCGTACCAGCAGTTCGCCCTCTTTGTGCGCGGGGTCGTCGGAGTCGATACGCAACTCCATACCCACAATCGCCTTGCCACAAGAGCGGTATGCATAACGCCACCAATCCTCGTAGGTGATGAGCGGTGCGCACTCGGTCATGCCGTAGCCAACACTATATATAAAGTGCATATCACGCATACATTTCTCCACTTCTTCGTTGAGCGCGGCACCGCCGATAATCAGGTAACGCAACTTACCGCCAAAGACAGCCATCAGTTTGTCATTCACCTTCTTACGCAGCATCTTGCCGATACCCGGGGTGTTCCACAGCACTTTCATCACGGGTTTGTTGATGACCGGCAGCACACTCTTCTTGATAATTTTCTCGATGACCAGCGGCACCGTCAGTATCATAAACGGATGCACCTCAGCAAACGCTTTCATCAGGGTGCTTGGCGTGGGTGCCTTCGTCAGGAAATACACTTGCGCCCCGTCGCATACCTGATAGAGGAACTCGAACATCAGTCCGAACATGTGTGCAATCGGCAGCATGGACAGTACCGTATCTCCCGGTTGGTGCGGAATACGCTTCAACGCAAAATCCACGTTACCGCTCAGGTTCAAGTGGGTGAGCATCACGCCTTTGGGCGAAGAAGTCGTACCTGATGTATAGTTGATGAGTGCCAACTCATTGAGGTTGTCGGTCGGATAATTCACATCGCTCGGCTGTACCCCTTTCGGATACTTTGCCTTGAAAGCCTTATCCACGTCCTCATTGTATATCTTCTCTATTTTTTCGTTTGCGGCGTAGTACATCGAGAAGTCGTCCATAAACACCACACCCAGCAGGTTGGGCATTGCAGCGGGGTCTATCTTCTTGCGCACATTCGGACCTACATACAGCAGCCGTGCGTCCGAGTGGTTCACAAGGTTCTGCACACCTTCACCTGTAAAATCAGGTAAGATGCTGACAGCCACCGCCTTGTACGATTCTATAGCCAAGAACACCACGCCCCAGTTTGCGCAATTGCGCCCGCAAAGGGCTATCTTGTCCCCCTCTTGAATCCCCAACTCCTTGAACGTAACGTGCAAACGTGCAATCTGTGCTGCCAATTCGCCGTACGTATAACTGTTCGTCCCGTCAAGGTCTTTGAGTGCCAACTCCGACCAACGGTTCTTTATTGTACTCCGGAGGTACTCCAGATAATGCTTCAATTCCATACCTTTACAAATACCTTTATAGATACATACTCAAACAAACTATTCCTGCTATCTCACAAACGATATGCAGCAATACCGGTTGCAAAGGTAGTATAAATAAATCGAACATTTGTTCAGTTATATCATTTTTTATCTTTTTGCGTCACATTTCACTCTCATTAATCTGACACTGCCAGTGAAACCATTTTACACAGGCACGGGATTGACGTACTAATCACATACTATTAACTCGAAGACCTCCCCTAACCCCTCCTTCAAAGGAGGGGGATTCAAAGACGGGTCTCCATTATTACTCCCAATATATGTGCAAAACAATATACGGATATGGACAAAGTAATATATGGATATGTGCAAAGCAATATACGGAAGTCCTTTTATGAGGGGTATTACAGGGGTTGTTTGCGTATCAACTCGTAGAGATAGTTGTACTGCTCGGGAAATATGCTGAAGTCCATCTGTACGCCGCTGCGCCCCGGGTCCCAGCCGTCTTTGATGTGCAAAAACATACGCGCCATGGTGTCGATGTGCACATTCCCGCGGATGTCGCCTGCGCGCATACTGTTTTTGATGGCGTCCATCCACAGGTTGAGTTCCTGCTCGTAGAGCCGCCTCGCACGCTTGTAGAGGTCAGGATACTTGCTATAGGCAGTGTACATCACCGTTACGACATTCGAGGTGTTGATATTCTTGTTCTCGACCATATCCAAAAACTCATGAAGCCTGTCCAGATAGCCCAGCATCGCGTGTATCATATCGGGTATGGTAGCCGAATGTGATACGCGCGCGAGTGCCTGCTGCTTGGGCGTAAGGAGATAGGTGTTCACCACTTCTTCGAATAACTCGTCCTTGTCCTTGAAGTAGTAGTAGAGCGTCCCGCGCCCCATATTAAGGGCGGCTTGCAAGTCGGTAATCGACACATTGGCGTAGCCGTCAATCATATACAACTCCAACGCCTTCAATAAGATACGTTCTTTCCTATTTTCTACCATATTTCCAATCCGTTTCTATACTGAAACAAACACTACAAAAGTTATACCAAATAGCAAGCATGTGCATTTTTGTGCAAGAACTGAACGCTTGTTCGATATATTTTCCATACCTTTGCCGCCGGTATTAGTAACTGAAACATATTATGTCAACATTCAAAGGAAAAAACGTGTTAATCACGGGCGGAGCCTCAGGCATCGGTAAAATCATGGGGCGCATGTCATTGGAAAAAGGAGCAAGGACCCTTATCATCTGGGATATCAATGCAGAAAACCTGCGTTTGACAGCCCAATCGTTGGCAAACAAAGGCGTTGTAAGAACCTACTGCGTTGACATCACGAACAGTGATGCCGTAGCGGCAACATACAAGCAAGCCAAATGCGACTGCGGAAGTATAGACATTCTCATCAACTGCGCAGGCATTATACGAGGCAACCAAACATTCGACCAACAGACCATTCCTGATATCCGTCTCACCATGGAAGTCAACACCATTGCCCCCATGGTGCTGTCCCTACAAGTGCTGCCGGATATGCTTGCCAACAATAGCGGGCACATCTGCAACATCTCTTCGGCGGCCGGGATGATTTCCAATCCGAAAATATCGGTGTATGCTGCCAGCAAGTGGGCTGTGATAGGCTGGAGTGATTCTATGCGTATTGAACTGCAGGAGAGTGGAAAAGACGTACACGTAACCACCGTAGCACCCTATTATATCAACACAGGTATGTTTGACGGTGTAGAGTCTCCTATATTTTCAATCCTCCAACCCGAACCCACAGCCCGCAAGATACTGCGTGCCATAGAGCGCAACCAAGACTTCTGCGGCATACCATGGAGTTTCCACTTCATCCGTCTGATGCAAGGTATTCTGCCCACCAAACTATTCGACTTTATATTCGGCACGGTTTTTGGTATATTTCATGCAATGGACCACTTCACGGGGCGCAAACCAAGACAGACAGACAACACAACAAAATGTGCTTAATACAATATGGAAACTATCACCCAATCAGACGTATCGCGTATCGTTGCAGGGCAACGCAATTTCTTTCGCCAGGGACAGACATTGGCGTATGACTACCGCAAAGCACAACTATGCAAGTTGGAGCAAGTCATTCACGCTTATGAGCAAGCCCTCTCCAAAGCCCTTTGGCAGGACCTTCACAAGTCCTACGAAGAGGCATACCTCACAGAATTCAGCATTGTGTACGGCGAGATACACAACCATCTGCGCCATCTGCACCGTTGGATGCGCACGGAGCGCAAGCCATCGCCTGTCAGTCTGTTTCCCTCCAAGAGTGAGGTGATAACGGAACCATTAGGTACTGCGCTCATCATTGCCCCATGGAACTATCCGGTGCAACTGCTGCTAAACCCCTTGGTAGGGGCTATATCTTCAGGATGTACGGCAGTGCTGAAGCCATCGCCCTATACTCCGAATGTGTCGCGCATGCTGACACAGATGATTCGCGAGGCTTTTGCCGAAGAGTATATAGCCATTGTGGAGGGTCATCGTGAAGTAAACAGTATGCTTCTGCGGGAGCGTTGGGACTTGATTTTCTTCACAGGCAGCCCTGTATTGGGTCGCACCGTGATGGAAGCGGCAGCGCAACACCTCACACCTGTCGTGCTGGAGTTGGGAGGAAAGAGCCCTTGTATCATAGACAAGGATGCGAACCTTGCCGTTGCCGCCAAACGTGTGGCATGGGGAAAAGCCCTCAATGCGGGGCAGACATGCATCGCACCGGACTATCTGCTGGTGCATCGGTCTGTGAAAGATGAGTTTCTGTGCCTATTGAAGCGAGCCTTCGAACAACTACTCGGCGGCGATGCCAAGCAAAGTCCGTACTTTGTCCGCATTGTCAGCGACCGTGCCTTTGAGCGTCTTATCGGCTACCTTGACGACGGAGACATCGCGTATGGCGGCATCTACGATGCGGCAGAGCGTTATCTGTCCCCCACCGTGCTGACCAACGTATCGCCCGATGCGCCCGTGATGCAGGAGGAGATATTCGGTCCTATCTTTCCGGTGCTGACCTTCAACGAGTTGGATGAGGCTATCACGTTTGTGGCCGAGCGCGAAAAACCGCTGGCACTCTACTATTTCGGGAACAGCGGCAAGCACGTCTTGCGGCACACCACTTCGGGAGGTTCATGTATCAACGACACTATTATGCACATCGCCAACGACCATGTACCCTTTGGTGGTGTGGGCAATTCGGGCATGTCGGCATACCACGGAAAGGACAGTTATTTGGTTTTCAGCCACCGGCGCGCCGTCGTCACCACCCCCACGTGGGTGGATATGCCCTTCCGCTATATGCCCTACCGCCTGTTCAAATGGGCGAAACACTTGGTTTAGGCTATGGTCTGATAAGCAGAAAAGGTGCGGTTTGCCTTGGGAAACGAACGTTTCTATTGCATAATCCGAAGATTATGCGTAACTTTGCAGGTTGATAGAAATCCGCCAATATGGACAACAAGCCGACCATAGCCGCTTTGAGTACCGGTATATACAAGGATAGAGGCAGCAAGTTTCTCGCTTTTGCCGAGCCTATTGCCGATGAGGAGCAGGCAAAGCAGCGCATAGCGTGGTACAAGAAGAAGTACCATGATGCGCGGCATGTGTGCTATGCCTACCGGCTGGGCGACAATCTGTGGCGCACCAAGGATGACGGTGAGCCGCACGGCACAGCTGGTGCACCTATTCTGCGGAGTATAGATGCCAGAGGATTGGACTATGTATTGGTGGTGGTGGTGCGCTACTTCGGCGGGACGCTGCTCGGCACAGGCGGGCTGATAGTGGCATACCGTGAGGCAAGTAAGAGTGCACTTGACAATGCACAATGCGTAATGCACAATGCGCAATGAGTATAAACCTATTAAATAAGAATTATGAAACGAGCCATTTTCCCGGGGAGTTTTGACCCCTTTACCATTGGTCATTATGACATCGTGATGCGCGGACTGACCATATTCGACGAGATAGTAATCGGCATTGGTCGCAACAGCACCAAGAAAGAGACATTTCCTATTCGGGAACGGTTGGATGCCATACAGCGCATCTTTGCCGACGAACCGCGTGTGAGCGTGGAGATATATGATTGCCTGACCGTGGACTTCGCCGCACAACACGAAGCACACTGTATCATTCGTGGCGTGCGCTGCGTGGAAGACTTTGAGTATGAGCGTAATATGGCAGAAGCGAACAAGCAACTCGGCGGCATAGAGACCGTGCTCCTGTACACACGTCCGGAGTATGCACATATATCGTCCACATTGGTACGCGACCTGTATTCGTACAACAAAGATATTTCTTCCTTCTTGCCTGCAAAAAAGAAGAAGGTCAGTAATAAGTAATGGTTAATAGTTAATATGAAGAGGTTGCTAATTCTTTGTATGTCTGTCGTTTGCGGACTGTCCGCTTATGCCGAGACCAAGACTACACGCATAGACAAGAACCTGACCATCTACACCGACGTGATGCGTCAGTTGGATATGAACTACGTGGATACGCTCAACTATGACGACCTCATTGAGGTGAGTATCAATCAGATGCTGCGCCGTGTGGACCCATACACGGTTTATATACCCAAGCGCGAGGACGAGAGCCTGCGTATGATGACCACCGGCAAGTACGGCGGTATAGGAGCCATGATTATGCAGCGCGATACGGCTGTGTATGTGAGCGAGCCTTACGAGAGCAACCCTGCGCAACAAGCAGGTCTGCGGGCTGGGGACAGGTTCGTTACTGTGGATGGTATGGATTGTACCCGCAAGAATACCCAACAGGTATCAGAGAAACTGCGCGGTAAAGCGGGTACCACATTGTCTATCACGGTAGAGCGCAACGGTGAGTTGCTGACACGTGAGGTTACCCGCCGTGATATCCATATACCGCCTGTGGGCTATGCCGCTGTCATGGAAGACTCGATAGGCTATATTGCTTTTACGGAGTTCACCACCAATTCGGCACAAGAGTTCCTGATGGCACTTGACAGTATGGTGCAGCACAGGGGTATTCGCCGGCTGGTGATAGACTTGCGCAGTAATGGCGGGGGCGTGATTGACGAAGCGATACAGATGGTCAGTTATTTCGTGCCGCGCGGTACGGAAGTGGTGTCCACACGTGGTAAGGTGGAGCAGAACTGCCGCTCCTACAAGACACAGACACCGCCTATCTACCCCAATATGCCCATTGCCGTGTTGGTGGACGAGCAGTCGGCATCGTCTGCCGAGATTGTGGCAGGCGGCTTGCAAGACCTCAAGCGTGCCACCCTGTTGGGACAACGTACTTTCGGCAAAGGGCTGGTGCAGAATATCCGTCCCATCGCGTATGGCGGACACTTGAAGGTTACGACCTCCAAGTATTATCTGCCTTCGGGGCGTTGTATTCAGGCGATAGACTATGCCGAGCGCCAACGGGGTAATGAACTGAAGAAAGATACGGCGGGAGGTATCCTGCCCGACATTGTACTGACAGACTCACAGAAAGTGGATGTATGTTATTCGCTCTATAGGCAGAATATGTTCTTCGACTATGCCACCCGTTATCGCAATATGCATGATACGATTGCACCTGCAACAGAGTTCACCATCACAGATGAAGACATAGAGGACTTTTGCCGCTTCTTGGACGAGAAGAAGTTCACGTATGAGACAGAGACAGGACGCTATTTCCGTGAGTTGGTGAAGATGGCAGAGAATGAGGACCTTGACTCTACCCTACTCTCTGATTTGCGTGCATGGCAGCCACGCCTGACTGTTGACTACCGCACGGCTATACAGCGCAACCGCCAAGAGGTGGAGGAGTTATTGGGTTCGGAGATAGTGAAACGCTATTACTATCAGCGTGGCAACTATGCTTATATGCTCCGCTTCGACCCTGAACTACAGCGTGCCATAGAAGAGGTGAAGAAACAGTGATATTCCGTACCCATATTACGGAAATACATACCCGCATTACTTTTTAAGGCATTTTGTTTTGGTGCCGAGGAAATTATATTGTACTTTTGCAGTGCAAAGCAGTACAAGTATATAGTATATCAAGATGCAGTCACCAGAGCAACATATCACTACCATACAGGAGTACAACGACATCTGCGGCTTCAAGACCATGCACCCGCAAGTGGCGTTTGTGCGGTTTGACAAACATTCCAAACACTTGCCGGCGGGCGTGCGCTATGTATATGATTTCTACAGCATCTGGCTGAAAGAAACTAAGGGCTGTATTCTCAACTACGGCAGAACACAATATGACTACGACTGCGAGACGATTGTCAGTATGGCACCCGGGCAGGAAGTGGAAGTGGCATACAATGCCCCCGCTTTGCCACGTTGTGTAGGCATACTGTTTCATCCCGATTTTATTCACGGCACGACACTCGAAAAGAAGATGCGCGACTACTCGTTCTTCTCGTATGCCAGCAACGAGGCGTTGCACCTGTCGGAGGACGAGGTGGTGGTAGTGAAAAGCTGTATGCATATCATTGACATTGAGTTGCAGCACCCCATTGACAAATTCTCGCGCCGACTGATAATCACCAACATAGAACTGCTCTTGGACTACTGCCTACGCTTCTACGAGCGGCAATTTATCACCCGTCAGGATATGAACATCACGGCGATTTCCCGCTTCTGTGAGTTGCTTGACGAATACATCAACTCAGGCAAGACCGTCACCGACGGCATACCGACCGTGAAGTATTTTGCCGACCGCATACACCTGTCGCCCAACTATTTCGGCGATATGGTGAAAGCCGAGACGGGAAAGAGCGCACAGGAATACATCGCCCTGCGGCTGTTCGAATACGCCAAACGACAACTGCAAAGCCCCGAACTGACCATCAAGGAAGTGGCGATGCAGACCGGCTTCCAACACCCGCAACACTTTGTGCGCTTTTTCAAGCGGCACGCAGGCATTACACCGACGGAATACAGGAAAGCAAACTAAGACCTCCCATAACCCCTCCAGAGGAGGGGAATAAGTTGAGAGTTGAGAGAAGTTTAGAAGTAATAAGTTTATAGTTTATGGATATGAAACGTTTAATTCTAACAATCGTAACGATTATGGCTATTGCAAATGTGAATGCAGCCGACAAAGTGCTGGTTGCATATTTCTCCGCCACGGGAACAACCAAAGCCGTGGCAGAACAGATTGCGCTCG
>DJSG01000012.1:0-18923 GCA_002440265.1 Bacteroidales bacterium UBA6340
ACACTTTTACCGGACAGCAATATTTAACAATATATAATGCGTGACAGACAATAAATAAAGGGAACTGCTTGATATGTTCAAACAGTTCTCTTTGTTGAGTCTATACTCGTAGGTTTATCTACGTGTTGCCTGTGTGTTATCTGCGCGTGGAGCGGGAGGAAGAACCTCCGCCGGAGGAGCGGGAGCCACCGGAGTAGGAGCCGCCCGAAGAGCGCATGCTACCGCCAGATGTGGAGGAACGCATGGTGCTTCCCGACGAGCGGGACGGGCTGCTGTATGAGCCGGCACTGCTGCTATTGTAGGAACGCGACGAACTGCTGTTGTAGGAGCGTGTGGGCGTTGACGAGGTGCTACGGGAAGAGCGCGATGAGGAGCCTTGGTAGGACGAGCGGTTGGTCGTGGTAGAAGCAGTACGTGTGGCGGAAATACTCGATGATGAGCGCGTCGGAGCGGCTACGCTGCTGCGGGAGGTTGTGGAACCTGCGGTGCGCGATGTGGCAGTGGCGGCAGTACGCGAGGGCGTGGAAGCCGTGCGGGTAGTGACGGAAGTACTGCTGTTGCTGCGCGAAGCGGCTGTGACCGTGCTGCGTGTGGAAGCCGATGTGCTACGGGTAGCAGCGGCACTGCTTGTGCGGATATTGCTGCTGCCGAAGGAGCGCGAAGCGGCTGCTGACGAAGCGGCACTGCGTGTGGAAGTCCCTGCTACGGCACTGCGTGTGGAAGCCCCTTGTGACATAGCCGTGCGCGTTGCGGCACGACGTTCGATATCAAAAGAGCGTGCATTGCTTATGTTGCGCCCTGCATTGCGTGTAGCGAACGAGCGTTCGGGGTGACGCGCTGCATAGTCGGAGCGACTAACGTGCTCATACATAGGACGATAGTGGTCGTGCGGGTGGTGCCCCGTGCGGTAGGAGCAGATAGGATGCCAATGGTGATGCCAGTAGCAGTGGTCCCAATATATATAAGGTGCGACGCAGTAGTAGGGGTGCCACCAACCGGGCCAGTAGTCCCAATAGTACGGCGAATACCAACATACCCAGTCCGGTCCCCAGAACCAATCATAGATGTAGGGGCGATAGACATAGACGGGCTCGATGATGTAGTTGGTGCCATAGATGTACTCGTCACCGATGACCTGCACTGTAACGCTCTGTGTCTCAGGGTCTTTCTCGACAAAGATAGAGGCAACATCCTGATAGACGTCCTTTGCCAGCACGGCTTGGATGACCACGAGGTGGCGTGTGTTGTCGGCAGTCTCGATGACACGGAGGTAGTCCACCTGTCCGTCGCCGTTGAGGTCGAGGTTGGAGAAGGCAGAGTCAGGGTTGTTGAGCATCTGTTCGAACTGTTCGAGGTCTTTGGCCTGCCCGAACAGCGTAGCCACCGTCTTCAAGTCGAGGTTCTCAGATATATCCGTGGAAGTGGCAGTGACCGTGACGGTCTCGTCGGCGCGTCCCCAAAGGGTGGAGAGCAAAAGCCCGACAGAAAGAAGGAACATTCCGGTTTTCATACTCATACAAGTTTTAAGTTGTGATGCATTTTCTCCTTTTTTGTCCGCATATAGCGGAGGTTATAGGGATTCGGAGCAATCTCTATTGGTATATTCTCTACAATTTCTATGCCATAACTCTCGAGTCCGACACGTTTGACAGGGTTGTTTGTCAGCAAACGGAGTCTTTTGGCACCCATTTGTCGTAGGATTTGTGCGCCTACTCCGTAGTCGCGTTCATCGGGTTGGAAGCCGAGATGTATGTTGGCATCGACGGTGTCGTCGCCCTGCTCTTGGAGTTTGTAGGCGCGGATTTTGTTCATGAGACCTATGCCGCGCCCCTCCTGGTTCATATAGACGAGGATACCTTTGCCCTCCTGCTCAATCATCTGCATGGCGCGGTGCAGTTGTTCGCCGCACTCGCAACGTTTGGAACCGAAGATGTCGCCGGTCATACATGACGAGTGGACACGGCAGAGGACGGGTTCGTCGGGCTCCCACGTGCCTTTGGTGAGGACAACATGTTCCAGACCTGTGCTGAGTTGGCGGAAGGGAGTGAGCATAAAGTCGCCGTACTCGGTGGGAAGGAAGACGGTTTCGCCGCGCTCGACGAGCACGCTTTCGGGTGCGTGGTTGTCGGGTGTGGCCGCCGTGAGCCCCGCCATACTGAGGCGATAGGCGATGAGGTCTTTGATGGAGACAAGGCTAAGTCCGTATTGCTGAGCGACTTTCTCCAGTTGGGGGAGGCGTGCCATGGTGCCGTCTTCATTCATGATTTCGATGAGTGCGGCGGCGGGTTGCAGTCCTGCCAAGCGTGCCAAATCGACAGCCGCTTCGGTGTGCCCTGCCCGCTGCAGTACTCCGCGTTCGCGTGCATAGAGGGGATTGATGTGCCCCGGGCGACCAAACGTGGAGGGTGTAGACTTGGGGTCGGCGAGAGCGAGTATGGTTGCCGCGCGGTCTGCCGCGCTGACGCCCGTGGTGCAGCCCTCCAACTTATCGACCGTGACGGTGAACGGCGTGCCGAGCATCGAGGTGTTGTTTGCCACCTGGTGGGTGAGGTCGAGTTCGGCACAACGTTTCTCGGTGAGGGGTGCACAAAGGACTCCCCGTCCGTGCTGGAGCATGAAATTGACTTTTTCGGGGGTTATCTTCTCGGCTGCGATGATGAAGTCGCCCTCGTTCTCACGGTCTTCATCGTCCACAACAATCACAAATTTGCCCTCGCGTATGTCGCGAATCGCTTGTTCAATCGTATCCATATCTGTTTGGTATTTATTTTCAGTTTGTCCCATAGTTTGAGCCATGCCTCGGGGTTGACGAGTGCGGAGTCGGTGGCGGCTTTGTAGGTGAGGAAAATGCCGATGGGCAGCAGTACAAACGAACTGAGCCACATGCCTGTCCAACAGGGCCAAAGGGCTTCGCGTGCCATCTTGTAGCCTGTGTTGTCGATGATGTAGTAGATGATAAACATGATTACCGAGATGACAACAGGCGCGCCCAGTCCGCCTTTGCGTGTGATGGCACCGAGGGGTGCACCGATAAAAAAGAAGATGAGACAGGCGAATGCCAGGGTGAACTTGCGGTGCAGTTCTATCTCGTGCTTGCGCATATACCGCTGATAATCATCCAGCATGAGGGCATTGTAGTCGATTTGGTCGCGCTGCGCCTTGGCTTTCTCGAGGGCTACGGAGAGTGCCCGGCACCGCTCATTGATAGTAAAATGCGCATAGAGCGAGTCCACGTCGTAGGTGCGCTCGTCAGTCTGAGCTACAGGGGCGGTGTCTATCTGCCTGCCGGACTTGCGTTCACGCCCGAAATAGCGTGTCTCGACCATGCTTTGGCTCTGCTCTCCACTGCGGTTGTGCGCCAGAACCTGCACAGAATCAATGGAGTGTACCAACTGACGCACGTCTTTGGCGACGTGCTGGTCGGCAAGAATATCCTCGTTGTAGCGGTTGAACTCGGTGTCGAAGTCAATGAGCAGTTGCTTCTCGGAGAAGGACTCGCGGCGGTATGGCACGTTCTGTTCCGAGCGTGTGGCGCGTTGTTGCTTGCGGTCAAGGTTCTCGAAAGACTCTCCGCTGTAGAGCCTGAGCAGCAGGTATTTCTTGTCGGCAGTGAAGAATATCTTGCCCGAGTCGGCTACCATAACGGTGGCATTCTGGAAACCGTCCGAGTAGTCGTAAATCATCAGGTCGTAAAGCATGCCCGTTCGCGGCTCCTTGTGGCGGACATAGATGTTGTAGCCGTCGATGCCGTCGTAGAACTCGCCCTGCGGGATGTCGAGTTCGGGTGACTTCTGCCTGAGCGAGAAGATGAGCGTCCACAGTTTGACCTGCGTGACAGGGAGTATGGAATTGGAGAAATAGAACGCTCCCACGCAGATAAACGCAATGCAAACCGTCAGCGGCCGCATGATGCGGAAGAGGCTGATGCCCGCCGCTTTCATGGCTGTGAGTTCGAATTTCTCGCCCAAATTGCCGAATGAAATCAGCGATGCCAACAAGATGGCAAGGGGCAACGCCAAGGGTACCACAGACGCTACGGCATAGATAAAGAACTCGGCTAACACACTGATTTCCACACCCTTGCCGACAAGGTCGTTGATATGCATCCATACGAACTGCATCAGTAGTATGAAGATACAAATCATAAACGTCGCCAAGAACAACCCAAGGAAGTTCTTGATGAGGTAAAGGTCTATTTTCTTGATGATTCGCACGCGTGGTGTGCTTAGCCTTTGAGGTTGTCGGACACGAAATTCAGCGGCAACAGGTCGGATGCGCTATGGAAAATATAGCACTCTCGTTCGCCGTAGAGAATGACCTCCATCGGTTGTCCGAAGCGGTGTTCTGTCTCTACCATCACCTGTCGGCATGCCCCGCACGGGCTGGCGGTGTCCTGTGTGAAGTGTCCGTCCGTGAAGCAGGCGATAGCCAACGCCCTCACGGGTGTTTTCGGATGATTGGCATTGGCGGCAAAGAGCGTGGTGCGCTCGGCACAAAGTCCGCTGGGGTAGGCGGCATTCTCCTGATTAGTACCTGTAACTATCTGTCCGTCAGCCAATAATGCAGCCGCTCCTACACAGAAATGCGAGTAGGGAGCATACGCGTCTTGCGTCTTCTGCTTCGCCATCTCCACCAAGCGGCGTTGCTGTTCACTGAGTTCGTTCTCCTGACATACAGTCAGTTTTGTATGCAATGTAACCTCTCTCATGGTCATCAAAATAAACGGGCACTCTGCCCAAATTAGCCCGCAAAGATACGAAAAATATGCGGTTTCTGCAATGTGTCACGAAAAAACACGGAAAATAATTGCCAGAGCAACTGCAAAACGGTAATATGATGATACGGAAAAGTATGATTATTGGAATTATGATATTTTAACAAGTGTACTATTGCAAGGTGTAAAACGGGTGGTGATTCGTTGGTGTTTGCTCGGGGTTCTCTCGAAGTTCTCTCGGGGATATATGCTTATTTGGGTGGTGTAACTTATTTTAACAAACAGATGTATGCAAGCATTATGCGGCAATGGGATAGGTGGAACTGCCCTGATGTGTGGTGCGTGGAACAAACTGCCCGCGGACGAGGAGAGCATCCCGCTACGTCCACGGACCAGCGGGGACCCCGCAGGGCGTCCGCGTCCCCGAAATAATGCACAATTTAGATGCGGTTGCCCTGAATAATTGTGGGGGTAACTTGTGCTGTTGCATTATTTTTTGTACTTTTGCGGCAGTAACAATGGATTATATACAATAAAAGCAAGTTTGTACCATGGACAGACATCCCCGTAAAAAAGCAATCTATATATACTGTTTCTTTGTTATCTTGGTGGTATGTACAGGCGTTTTTCCTGCATCGTTGCATGCCAGCGAACACCATGTAGTGGACTCTTTGCTGCGTGTTATGGACGAGGAGGTGGACAATGCGCCCCGCTATCTGGCACAACGTACAGAGCAGATAGACGGTATGAAAGCGGCATTTTCCGCAACCCCTACGGCGGATATTGCTTTCAGCATAGCCGAACTTTACTCGCCTTACATCTGCGACTCGGCATTGCACTACTATGAGTTGGCGCAGAGTTTGTCGGCGGGTGAGATGCCTCATTACATGGTTGTAGGCATGGACAACTGCCGCAAGCGCATGTACGGCGGGGAGTCTGTGTATGAGCGGTACTATGTGGACAGGGTGCCTCCATCGGACACGCATGAGTATGCCATTTACGCTTACGAGCAATCGGAAGCGGCACGGGCAAAGGGACAGGACTTGCTGCGGGAGGAATGGCTGATACGTTCCGCCCTGGCGGATATACGAAGCGGCATCACGGACAATGCTTCCAGTTGGATGCTGGCAGAGATTGTGTTTGACAAAGGCAACGGAGACATAGAGCGTGCCTACAGGTATATGCAATACTCACTGGATAATGCTGCCATCTTCAATGCGCGCTTGCGGCTTATCCAGATAAACAATATGGCGCAGATAATCAGCCGTACCCACGAGCAACAACAGCAACGGGCAGCACAACGGCTATCTATTTGCTTGGCGATATTGGTCGTGGTGCTGATATTTGTGGTTGTTTTGGCTGTTGTCGTGACACGGCAGAACAGACGACTGCACACGCTCAACCAACGTATGCAAACCGTTAACCGGTCGTTGCACGAGGCAAACAACATCAAAGAGCGATATATTTCCCTTTACTTAGCCGCTTATGGAGACAACCTTAGGCGTATGGCGAAGATGGCTCCCAAGGCTACAGGGCAGACATCGGCACAGTTTATGGAAGCGGAAATGCCTGCATTCTACCAGCAGTTCGATACTTCGTTCCTGTCCATTTATCCGGACTTCGTAGAGGAATTCAATGCCCTCCTTCGTCCGGAAGAACGTATTTATCCGGAGAAAGAGGGCTCATTGAATACCGAGTTGCGCATTTTTGCGCTTATTCGCCTGGGTATATGCTCCAGTACCCGTATCGCAGAACTGCTGTGTTATAGTGCAAACACTATCTATAACTACCGTGCGCGCGTCAAGAACCATGCTCTTTCGGACCGCGAAGGGTTTGAAGACCGTGTCCGCAAGATAGGTACTTTCACCGAGTAGCCCTCAGAACGTAGGGCACAGAGGCATGGATGGCGGCACTGTTGGAGCCGATGAGGAGGTCGAAAGTGCCGGGTTCCGCTGTCCATTGATGCGCATCGGGGTCGAAATAGGAGAGCATGTCATCGGTGACGGTGAAGTGCACGGTCTTGGTTTCGCCGGGTAGGAGAGATATTTTCTCAAAGGCTTTCAGTTCTTTGACGGGGCGGACGAGCGACGACTTGCGGTCGGATACATAGAGTTGCACCACCTCTTTGCCCTCGCGCGAACCTGTATTGGTAACATCCACCGACACCGTGTTGCCCGACAATGCGGCATTGGAGTATGCGAAGGTGGTATAACTCAAGCCGTAGCCGAAGGGAAAGACGGGCTTATGCTTGGGGGCATTGATAGTGTATGCCACGCCCTGGCTTGTGTATTTGAGCGGGCGTTTGCGGCCATAGAGGTCGGCATAGCGGTAGCCGACAAAGATGTCGTCTTTGTACTCCACCTCGTCGTTGATACCCGGGTAGGCAGCGGCACCGTACTGGTGAGCGGGATAGTCGGTGAGCGCAGGCATGAACGTGAACGGCAGATGTCCCGACGGATTGACATCACCAAAGAGTATATCGGCGATGGCGTGCCCTGTCTCGGAGCCGCTGAACCATGCTTGCAACAGACCTGCTGTCTCCGGCAACCATGGAGTAGCATACGCATTACCTGAGAGAATCACTACTACAAGGTTTTTGTTGGCTTTAGCCAAGGCTGAGATTAGTTCGGGTTGCCCGTAAGGCAAGTCGTATTGCAGGCGGTCGCAGCCCTCGGCGTCCTGATGGTCGGCTTTGTTGAGTCCGCCGACGAAGATGACGACATCGGCCTCACGCGCAGCATTCACGGCTTCCTGAATGAGTTCGGTGGCAGGACGCAGGTCTGCCAGTTGCTGTCCTGTAGTAACACCATTGTACTCGCCGCCTGTATCGCCCACATAGCCACGCACATAACGCACATTGGCTTCACCCGCACGCTCGCGGATGCCTTGGAGGGGAGATATTTCATACTTGGCTTTAAGAGAGGAAGAGCCACCACCCACGGTCATCTGCTTGATAGCGTTCTCACCCACAACAAGAATACGCTTGCCTTCCTGCAAGGGCAGGATATGGTCGTTTTTGAGGAGAACGATGCCCTCGTCTGCCACTGTACGACCGGCAGCGATATGTGCTTCCGAGCACATGCTACCAAAACTACGGTTGGGGTTCATGGATGTTTGGAAGATAAGGCGCAGCACGTGACGCACTTTGGTATCCAACTCGTCCGTACCCACTTCTCCGCTGCGTATCTTGCGAAGATAGGGGAGTGCCATGTAGTACATATCGTAGGCATTGGAAGAACCGTCGGTCAGTCCGTCCGTCCACGACCCGAACTCAAGGTCAAGTCCGTTGCGGATAGCCTCGTCCGTGGAGAGTGTACCTCCCCAATCGGAGATGACAGACCCGTCGAAATGCCACTCGTTGCGAAGAATATCAATAAGCAAACGATGGTTGTGGCAGGCGTATTGCCCTTGATACTTGTTGTACGCCCCCATGATAGACCATGTGTTGCCCTGTTCAACCGCTGCACGGAAAGCAGGAAGGTAAATCTCATAGAGTGCGCGGTCGGACACCGTCACATTGACAGTATGGCGGTTGCACTCTTGATTGTTGAGCGCATAGTGCTTCACACAAGCCGCCACGCCGCAAGACTGCATACCTTGTATATACGGCACGACCATAGCGGACGAGAGATAAGGGTCTTCGCCCATGTACTCGAAGTTGCGTCCGTTGAGCGGGGTACGGTAGATATTCACACCCGGACCGAGTACTACATTCTTGCCACGGTAGAGAGCCTCCTCACCAAGGGAACGCCCATAGAGTTGCGCCAGCGAGGGGTTCCATGTAGCCGCAAGACAGGTGAGTGCGGGAAAAGCAAAGCAGGAGTCGTTGGTCCAGCCTGCTTGGTTCCATTCGTCCCATTTGACCTCGGCACGGATACCATGGGGACCATCGGTGCACCAGAGTCCGGGGATACCGAGACGCGCCACGCCGGGGGAAGAGAACTTGGACTGCGCATGGATAATGGCAATCTTCTCCTCTGTGGTCATACGCGCGAGAGCGTCATCAATGCGGGCGTCCATAGGGGCGTTGGGGTCGAGATAGACTTGTGCTGACACGGATAATGCGGCTGCCAGCAGACCGCAAACAGATATAAGAAACTTCTTCATAATATATTGTTTATTAGAGATGTAGAGCGGTAATCAGCCGCTCTACACTATTAGGGCTTACGCCTTTGCCGGTTATTCAGCAACTATCGTGCCAAGTGCATTGTAGCGGACGCCGCCTTTGATGATGAAGAGTTGTCCGTTCTCAATCACTTTGGTGGCAGATGCCTTCTTGTCTGCTTCGATGTTCTCAACAGCAGCAGGTGTGGCATCAATGGTGAGTTTTACACTAACAGCCTCGTAATCAACCACGATGGTGATGGTAGCGTCGGTGAATACAGCGTTGTTGTCCACTGCATTGACATTGCCGCCCTTCACTTGCAAGTCGTACTCTTTGTTTACTTCCCACTTGGTGCTGTCTGCGTCCTGACCAAACTCAACAGCCCACTGACCATAAACCACTTTGAAATCACCGCCGAACTCGGCAGCCAACAACTCGTATGTGTTTTCTTTGCCCTCAACAGGAGTGAACTTGGTGTTGTCGTCGCAGTTCCAACCGAGTTTCGTGCCCGGCATATACCAGTCAGCCTGCGTTACATAGAAGTCACCAGCAACAAGAGTAAGCACTTTAGTCGCTGTATCAAGCGTTAATACTGCATTTTTGTAACCTGCAAAAGGATTTGAAAAACTCAGATTGTCACCGCCTAACTTCAGTTCATACGGTTTGTTGAGTTCCAGACCTGCGCCATTGGAAGCATATTCCGTACCCCATTTCTTGTCGTAAATTACCTTGAAAGTTCCATTTAAATCGGGTACATTAGCCGTAAACTTACCATCGCTTTCTATAAATTGGACGCCAGCAGACGGATCCCAATTCTGGAATGCACCTACGAGATAGTAGTAAACCGGTGTTGCGGAATTGTCAACATCCGTACCGGAAATCAATGTGATAACAGGAGCGTTTGTATTGGTAACATCCAGCGTAAGCACGGCATCTTTGTAGATGTGTTTGTCTGCCAAGTCTACAGCAATGTTAGCAGGTTCCTCTTTTTCACTTGCCTCTTTGGTGAGAGTATAAGGTTTGTTGAACTCCAATTTAGGAGTAGGAACTTCTTCTGTTCCTTTAACACCACCAAATTGCGGGTGCCAATCTTTGCCTTCGATGATTTTGAACTCTCCCGAGAACTCGGCGACTTCCAATGTTAGAACGCCTTCTTTCTCCACGAATTTGTACTTCTCGTTACCATTAGACCAGTTTTGACAACTGCCTACGAGATAATAATCTGCGGCATTGAGGCTGATGGCAGCCAGTAATGCCATTCCAAAAGAGAATAATTTTTTCATAACTCTTTGATTTAATAGGTTTGTAAATAAGTTAATCAGTTGTTATTGTATTCATTGTTTGTGCGTAGTTGGTGGTGTTGCCACCGAGGAGGGGGCAATAGAGTTCGAGACTCGAACGCAGCATTTTGCCGCTGCGTACGGCATCTATCTCACGCGGGGTCATGGCAGAGCGGTAGAACATCAGTTGGTGGATATTGTTGCCACGGATAGTGAATGTTGCAGGGGGTGTCTCGCCCTGGTGCTGTGCGCCCGCAAAGACCTCGTAACGGAACTCGCCATCGCTCTCATAGCAGAGCGTGTAACTCTCCAAGTTTGGTTCGGGTGTAAAAGAGACACATTGTACCCCGTTCTCGTCCCCATCTGTGCAAACCTTCTCGGGCAATGGTTTGCCCTTGTCGAGTGCCTGCCACATAGAGGGCGGGAAAGCCGACGCAAACGCCTGATGCCCGCGGTTGTCGGGGTGGTAGATGTCGGTACCGTTCCAGTATGCCCAATGCCCCTGTCCGTCGTCGATTGTGCCAAAGAGGTTGATAGTGGTTACGTTCCACTGCTGCACCTCGAGGTTCACTTCGCAGATATCGTTGTAATCCACCGCATTGAAGTCGGCACGCGGGTAGTTGTTGGTCACGATGACGGTGCGTCCGTCGTGCTGAAGTTGCTCTATCAGGCGTGGCATGTTCTCGCGATAGGATAGCAAGGCGCGTGCGCCTTTCTCGTGCAAGCCCTCGTTGCCAAGGCTGAGACCAATGACGACATACTTGGCTTGCGCGGGCAAGAGGTCGCTGTTGTAGCGGGCGAGGAGGTCGTAGGTGTCGTTGCCGCTGACGGAGATATTCACCGTCTGCCAGCCACGGGGCAGCCGCGCCGTTACCAAGTCGGCATAACCTTGTAAGGAGTCAGCCCCCACGCCTTTGCACACCGACGAGCCAAAGAAGCAGATGGTGTGGTCAGCCTTTGTGGTGCAGGAGGATACCAGCACCACAAGAGCGAACAGCAATGTATGTAGGTAATAGGTACGCATTGTCAATTATCTTGCCCAGACGCAGGAGGTGATGCTCTGTGCGGGGAGGGTGATGTTGAAGTGGTGGGTATTGTCGTCGATGATTAGACTGACACCCTGCTCATTTTCGTTGAACAGCACCAGACCATAGGTCCCATCCGGGTTTTCGGAGGCTACTGCTGACACATTGGATGGCAGGTAGCCCGATGTGCCGATGCGGGTGGAACCCGTGCGGAGAGCTTTGCTGAGGTGCCCGATGACATAGTAATGGCTGCGCTTGGTGAGCGTGGTATAGTCGCGCGAGGAGACATCTACTGCGCCATAGCAGGTGGCACAGGCACCCGCACCTCCGTGAGGGCCGCCGTTGTCGTCGAGCATAAAGTTCCACACAATCACCGCTTTGCACCAGCGAGTGACGGTTGCCATACAGGTATTGCGCATCTCCTGCATAAGCGACTTATCGAAACTATGATAGTTCCATGTACCGATAGATGCCTCGGTGAAATAGAGGTTCTTCTCGGGGGCTTTCTTATGGATATTCTCCAACTCGGAGGGGTCTCCACCATAGTTATGGTAAGCGGCACCATCAATGTACTGCGAGGCATCGGCATCGGCGTATATCTTGAGCGGATACTGCTGCTGGTCTTCCTTGCCATCGTAGTTGTAGTTGTGGTCGAAGCATATAATTTTGGTCTGCAAACCGGCAGCACGGAAAGCGGGTCCGAGAGCGGTCTTGACGAAATCACGCTCTTGCTGCCACGGCATATAGAGGGACATCGAGTTGCCCCAGTTGAGCGGCTCGTTCTCCACCGTCACGCTGGTGATGCGGACACCCTCTGCCTCAAAGGCTTGTATCCACTTGACAAAATAGGTGGCGTAGTCCTGATAGTAGTCGGGGTTGAGGTAACCGCCCACCCAACTTGTGTATGCACCTTTCTTGTTGATGTCGTCCACCTTCATCCAGCGCGGGCAACTCCACGGTGTACCCATCACTTTGAGGTCGGGATTGATAGCCAGTATCTCTTTTAGGATGGGAATGATGTAGTCGGTCTCGTCGGAAGTGAGAGCAAAATGCTCAATGCCCTTGGTGTCGCAACAAGTATAGTCGTAGTTGGAGCGGGCGTTGAAGTCGCTGCCTCCGATAGGTACGCGCACGTAACTGTAGCCCATACCGTCCTGCACGCTGAACGTTTCTTTCAGCAGTTTGGTGCGGTTGTCTTGCGGCATCTGCATGAGGTTGTACGCTGCGGCTCCCGTGATGGCCGCGCCGAAGCCGTCGAAGTCCTGATAGCGCACGTTGGGATTGATGGTGAGCGTTATCTCGGGGGACATATTCATGCCCTCGGCAAAGTTTTTGCCGATAGCGTCGAAGTGCATGGTGTTGTCGGCGGTGGTGATGTAGGTCATCACGTCACGTTTGGTATTCTCGTTGCCACCGGTGTCTCCACCACCCGTGTCGGGTGGGGTAACGGTGGTATTGCATGCCGCGAGGATGGCTGCGGCAAAAAGTATCAATGGTTTTAAGAGCATATATTTATTCATTTTTTTGTTCGTTGTGTATCACGCTGTATGTGCGATCCTATAGGGAAGGTCTCGGTATTCACCCGACATACTCTCGGTATTCTCTCGGGAATCACCTATTAATCACCTATTAATCACCTATACTTGACAGCACTTGGTCACGAGAAAGGATTATCTCAGTTTTTCGTAGGTTGTGGTCTTTTGCTTGGTATCAAGCGTGATGCGATAGATGCCCTCAAAGGTTTCGTTGGTGGCAATCCAGTTGCCTTTCTCGTTGCCCTCGGACTTGTCGCCGGTCTCACCATCTTTGACAATACCTGTGGTGCTATCAATACCTTTGATATTCAGTCCGTTTTGGGTGTAGGTGCCGCCGTCTTCTTCGCCGCCCCAACCGTGCTGGTGGAAGAACTTGAAGTTGAGCGTACCATAGTTGGCATAGTCGGTGCTCTGCTCGTTCTTCATATAGACGGTGAACCGGTAGACGCTGTTGCCCAACGGACGCGCCACAAAGTTCTGGTTCGGGCTGTCGAAGCCCCAACCCGAAGTGGCAGAAGGATTGGCAGAAGGCTGCCCCATACCCACACCGCAGAGGTACATCACATCGGGTGCGGTGAGTTCGTAGAGCGGTTCGACTACGAGGTAGTCGTTGGCGATGTCGTAGGAAACGTAGTATTGGTCTTTCTTGCCGAGGAACTTGATTTTGTTGCCGCCGAGGTATTCCATCCAATCGAGGTTGTATGCTTTCGCCAAGTCTGTGCAGCCGGTGATTTCCACTTCGCTGTTCTCGTCGAAGAAGATTTTAGCACCGCGGTAGAGTTTGGCAACGCTGCTCGAACTGATGTAGGTTGGTGCTTCTGCGAGGTCGGTTTGCACATCAAGGGTGGTAACAGGTTGTGCCACCTTGCCGCCGTAGGTCAGTTCGAAAGTAAGCGGGTTGAACGTGATGGTATCGATACCCTCTATAGCGTCATCGCTCAAGGTGATAGAGGTTGCTTCGCCTGCATTGAACTGCGCCTCGGTAATCATAGTCAGTTTGCCATTGAGCATGCCAAAGACAGGTTTCGACCAGTCCACACGCCCGAACTTGGTGCCGACGGTAGCGAGCAGGAACTCGATAGACTTAGGATACTTGAGGTCGTATGCGGTGAAAACGCCGTCCTCCAACGTCATCTGTTTGCCTTTGCCGAGCGGCTTGTAGTCGATAGTAGGCGGCATAACGTACATTGTCTCGATAGCAGGACGATGTCCGGTGCAGCCGGAGAGAATCATATCTTTGGTCGTTCCCTCCACATTGGTGGCTGTGAGGTAGACCTTGACCTGCTCGCCCTCGGGCATATTTGCGCCAAAAGGCACAGCGTACTTGTAGGTGCCCTCGAATGCATAGTCGGGTGTGCGCACTACCTCGTTGGCAAGCACGTTCATGCCCACGATGACTTTGATAGAGAGTGTAGAAAGCGGTGTTTGCGTCTCTGTGACTTTCACATTGAAAGCGATACTATCAGAGCCGAATTGCACATCGGTGGTCAATAGCGTTGCCTCTATTTGCGGGTCGCCCGCAGGATAGACCTTGCGGAATTCCTTTTGCTGGCAGCCGATAGCAAGTGCGGATACTGCCAACAATATCAATGATTTACATATATTTTTCATTGTCGTAATCCTTTCTGCGTTGTATAGGTTAGTAGCCGGGGTTCTGCCGGAGGTTGGAGTTCTTGTCCAGCGCGGTCTGCGGGATAGGCATCAAGCGGTGCGCCTCTACAAACGGACGTGCCTGCGGCAGACGTCCCTCGTCGCGGCTGTTGATGGTGTTCATCACGTCCATCAGTTTTCCGAAGCGGATGAGGTCGAAGAGACGCTGCCCCTCGAGTGCCAATTCCAGACGGCGTTCGTGCAGAATAGCATCCAACATAGCGTCCGTGCTTGCCGTGGCATCGGTCTTCACGTCGCCGAGTTTGGCACGGTGGCGAATGTTATTGACAAGGTCAGCCGCACCACTCAGGTCGCCTTTGTGAGCGAGGGCCTCCGCTTTGAGCAGCATCAGGTCGGCACCGCGCAATTTGATGACACTATTGTATGCTGAGCGGCACTTGTACATAAACGGATAGTGGTCAGCGGGATAGTAGTTGCTCCATGCGCAATCGTAATAGACGATGGTCTGGTTCATACGCAGGGTGTCGCCCTCTGCCTCGAAAGCAGCGATGAGGTCGCGGCTCGGAGTAATCCATTTAGCCCACGAGAACGACTCGTCCCAGTTCGACAGGTTGCGTCCGAACATCCACGTGCACCAGTTGCCGCTACCTGCCTGGTATTGCATTTCGAGGATAGTCTCGCGCGAGTTGCGCAGTTTGGCATCGCCCCCTGCACCGTTGTCGCCCGTGCCCGGGACATACGACCACAGGTCGGCGAAGTTGGGTTCCAACGTGATACCATCGGCAAAAACAAGGTCGCAGTACTCCACTACCTTGTCCCACTCACCCAACTCGGCATAGAGTTTTGCCAAGAGAGCGTAGGCAACGGTCTTGCTCAGGCGGGTCTTGTCCGCATTGTCAATAGCGGGGGCATACGGTATGGCCTCTGTGAGGTCCTTGATGACTTGTTGGTATGCCGAGTCCTGTGTTACGGGCTTCGGGAAATAGATAGGATAGACCTCCTCGATGTTGTCTGCCGTGATGTCGGGGGCTTCGGTGAGGTTGAGCGGGATATTGCCGAACCAGTGCGCAAGGTCGAAGAGCATCATTCCGCGGAATATCTTTGCCTCGGCTTTCCACTGGTTGCGCTCCTCCTGACTGAAAGCAGGGTCGGGTACCTTGTCGATATTTGTGATGACCACATTGGCCTGTGCAATGTCGTTGAGATAGCCGTCCCAGTCGCGGGCAATATCCGAGTTGGACGCATCAAGGGCGTTGGTCTCCACAGGCACCACCTCTGCACCTGTTGTGCCGGCATACGCATTATCCGTACGGGCTTCGCCGAAGAGCAGGTAATCCACATACCAATACTCCTGATTGTCTCTCATTCGAGTATAGAGAGTCTGATATACTGCTTGAATGGCCGCACGGTCTTTGAATTTGACACGTGTGGTGTCGGTGTTTGACGAACCGAGGTTCAACTCCGACTGGTCGGAGATGGGTTCGATATTGAGGTCGCACCCCGTTATGGTCAGCGATGCGAGGGCTATACCTATTATATATATGTACTTTTTCATATTGTTGGTCTCCTGTTAGAATTCGATGTTAATACCGAGTACGAAACTGCGGGTCTGCGGATAGGTACCGTAGTCAAGCCCCTGCACCGTACCCGAGTTGCCGTTTTGGTTCACTTCGGGGTCCATACCGAGGTAGCGCGTGAGCGTGAGCAGGTTCTGCGCCGAGAAATAGGGTTGCAGACGGCTCATGCCAATCTTCTGCATCCATTTGCCGGAGAACTCATAGCCGATTGTCAGGTCTTTGAGGCGGATATACGAACCGTCCTCCACAAAGTAGTCGCTCACTTTCATATCGAAGCCCGCCTTCGGGATAGAGGTCTCCATACCCGGACGACGCCAGCGGTCGAGTACGCGAACCGACTGGTTCTTGGCATCGTACATACCCTCGGTTTCAATACGGCTGGCATTGAAGATATCGTTACCATACGAGCCTTGGAGCAGGAAACTGATGCTTACGCCATAGAAACGGAACGTGTTGGTCATACCGAAAGTGAAGTCGGGGTTCGGGTCGCCGATATAGGTACGGTCAGCAGCCGTTACCTCGCCATCGCCGTTTACATCCAGATAGATGAGTTCGCCCGTCTCTGGGTCAACCCCACCCGTCTTGTAGCCATAGAAAGACCCGAGCGGCATACCGGGTGTATTGCGCACGCAGTAGTCAGCCAGCACATCGGTCACCTTGGCATCATAGTACACCTGACTGGTAGCCAGTTTGTCAAGACGGTTCTTGTTATGCGAGATGTTGAATTGGGTATCCCATTTGAAGTTCTTGCGCACGAAGTTGTGCGAGGTAAAAGAGAACTCCACACCCGTGTTGGTCATCTCGCCCTCATTGCGCTGTATCGACGATACGGCAGCCGAACCGGCAGGCAGAGTAACCCACATCAGCATATTGGTGGTCTTCTTGTAGTACCAATCGAAGTTGATAGTCAATCGGTTATGTAGCATCGTCCAGTCCAAACCGACGTTGGTCTGCGAGGTGGTCTCCCACGTGAGGTCGGTATTGCGGAGCGAAGCCTGGCTATAGGTCGGTACAGCGTGTTCCTTACCTGTCTCCCACCAGTTCTGGCGGTTGATGTTGTAACGCTCGAGGTAGGCATAGTCGCCGATGCCAGCCTGGTTACCGGTCTGTCCCCAGCCGCCGCGGATCTTCAGGTCGTCAATCCATGTAACGTCCTTCATAAATTCCTCGCCCGAGATACGCCATGCCGCACTTGCCGATGGGAAATAGCCCCAGCGGTGTCCGGGTGCAAGTTTCGACGAACCGTCCGCACGGAAGTTAACGGACAAGAGGTAACGCGAATCGTAGTTGTAACTGACCCGCGCGAAAGCCGACATAATCGCCCACTCGCTGGCGGTAGTAGTGGTGGCACTCGGGTCAATCTTGTTGGCGGCATTCAGCGTCTCAATCGTACCGTCGGCATAGTGGCTGCCTTGGATATTGGAGTAGGTGTACATCGAATGGGTGTACGACGAGCCGAGCATCACATCCAGATTATTCTTGCCAAGTTGGGTGTTGTAACTCAGCACGTTATCCCATACCGTCACGAGGTCGGACGTGCGGCGGTCGGTGCCTTCGCCGTACTGGTTGCGCCCCCACGAAGTCTTGTCGGGGTCGAGGAACGAGGTGAAGTTCACCATCTTCAGGTCTTCCGTGAAGGTGGTTGTGAACTTCAGCGAATGTGTGTAGTTGTCGGAACGATTGAACTTCTTGGTATCGTAGAGGGTGAAGATGCCCTTGCCGCTGGCCACCATACGGTGCTGCTTATCGTGCTGATTCTTATAGCGTTCGATATTCTCCAGCGGGTGCGTGATATTGCTCACGCCATAGAAGTTGGTATAGTAATGGTTCGGGTTCTCGGGGTCGTAAATCGGCGCGTAGGTCGGCGTGTTGATAACCGACAATACCAGTCCGCCGCGGTTGGCACCCGTACCCGAGGAGATGGTGCCTTCGTTGTCGCTGTAGGCGTAGGCTACGTTTCCGCCCACGTTCAGCCACTTGGTAATTTCCGCATCAAGCGCGGTGCGGAAGTTGTAACGTGCGAACTTGGTCGTTTGAATCACCCCCCCTCATTCGCATATCCGCCCGACATATAGTAATTCACCTTGTCGGTGCTGCCATTGACGGAGACTTGGTAGTTCTGTGTAGAACCGGTTTTGTAGGTCTCATCAAACCAGTTGGTCTCGTCTTTCAAGCCGTCGGGCAGCACCACCGTCGAACCGAGGTCGGCGAGGTACTCCTTGTATTGCTCATAGTTCAGGCTCTCCATACGGTTGGTAACCTGCGTCCAACCGCCGTACATCGAGAATGACACATGCATCTTCTCTTTGCTCTGGCTGCCCGCTTTGGTGGTAATCATAATCACACCGTTTGCTGCACGCGAACCATAGATGGCTGCGGAAGAGGCGTCCTTGAGGATTTGCATGGACTCAATGTCATTCGGTGCCAGAAAATCGATATTGGTCATCGGCACCCCGTCCACCACATAGAGCGGGTCGTTGCTGGCGTTCATAGATGTGGTACCGCGCACGCGCACGACCATACCGGCACCCGGCTGACCGTTGGGCTTTACCACGGTCACACCCGCCGCCTTACCTTGCATCACTTGTGCGGCACTCGTGATGGGCAGTTTCTCGATGTCTTCGGTCGAAACCGACGAGATGGCGGTCGTTACATCTCGTTTCTTCTGGGTTCCGTAACCGATAACCACCACCTCATCCAATGATTCGGTGTCGTCCGACATGGTGATGTTCACTGTCGTCTGCCCTTGCAGGGAGACTTCTAACGTCTTCATACCCACATAACTGACCACGAGAGTCGCTTGGGCATCGGTTACACTGAGACTGAAAGCACCATCGAAATCCGTAATGGTGCCATTGGTCGTACCTTTTTGCTGGATACTCGCACCAATGACAGGCTCATGTTGGCTGTCGCTCACTTTTCCTGTGATGGTCACTTGCGCAAGCATAGTACCGCAACACAAGAACAGCAAGACCATGGAGTGAAAGATTCTGTTCATACTTTTCGCGTTTGAAATTAACATTTGCAAAGTTACACACAGAATCACTGTTTGTCAAGTGCCAAGTGGGCGTAAAGT
>DJSG01000012.1:18966-20895 GCA_002440265.1 Bacteroidales bacterium UBA6340
GTAAAGTGGTATGTTTTACAGCATGTTTGTTGTAATGTGATAAATATCAGTGTGTTACAAATGTGTCTATGCACAAAAAAGTGGACACGAAAGACTCGTCTCTCATCAAATTTCGCCTCACATACACCGGTTTTCTACACTTTCTTCCTCCTTCAAAAACCGTTCTCTCGTTGCACATATCAGAAATTTAACGTACCTTTGTGCCGCTGTTGTTGGAACGTTCACACCGATTGTTGACCAACAACGGCATACTATCGTGTTTCGCAAAGAACTCACATACTATTTCTCTACACCCATCGCGTACATCGTGATTGGGCTTTACTTGTTGGCTGTCAGTCTGTTCCTGTGGGTCATACCCGGGCAATGGAACGTCATCGAATCGGGCTATGCGCAGGTGGACGGGCTGTTCCAACTCTCACCATGGCTGCTGATGTTGCTTTGCCCTGCCCTCACCATGCGTCTTTTCTCCGAGGAGCGGCGCAGTGGCACATGGCTCCTTCTGCGCGCCCAGCCCATATCCCTGTGGCGCATTGTCACCGGCAAGTATATGGCAGCGTGGCTCCTGACAATCATAGCGTTACTTCCCACGGCGGTGCACTATTTCATCGTCTTCTACATGGCAGAACCTGTCGGCAATATCGACGGCGGACAGTTCATCGGTTCCATGCTCGGATTGGTGCTGCTTAGCGCAACATTCACGGGCATTGGGCTGTTGGCAAGCACGCTCACGCAAAGCCAACTGCTGGCGTTCATCATAGGTGCCGTCGCCAATTTCGCACTCTTTTGGGTTACGCTCCAAAGCCACTACCGCAGTATTTCGCGTGGCGTCATAGACATGCGCGATGTCCTCTTCTTCCTATCCGTAACCATCGCCGCTATCCTGCTCAGTATCTTCATCATTGACCGTGTTACCAAGAAATAACTCCCCGCGCACATGACCCGAATAGGACTACTCAGCGATACACACGGACTGCTCGACCAACGGGTCTTTGAGCATTTCCGCAACGTGGATGAGATATGGCATGCCGGCGACATAGGCTCCGCAGAGGTGCTCCAAGCACTGCGAGAGTTCCGTCCCACCCGCGCCGTCTATGGAAATATGGACTCTGGTGATGTGCGCTACTCCCTTCCCGAGTTCTATCGTTTTCGTGTGGAGGAGGTCAATGTCCTCATGACGCACATCGGCGGCTACCCGGGCAAGTACAACCCGTGGCTGATCCCCATGTTCCGCAAGAGCCAAACGGACCCTGACCCCAACCGCCATATCCGACTTTTCGTCTGCGGACACAGCCATATACTTAAAGTGCAGTACGACCGCCAATGGGGATTCCTCACCATGAACCCGGGGGCGGCAGGCAAGCAGGGCTGGCAAACCGTGCAGACTCTCTTACGTTTTGTTATCGACAAGGCGGACATCCGCGATTTGGAAGTCATCGAATTGGAAAAGCGATAAAGCAAACTATTTTACGTTTTGTTAGCAACAAAGCGTATATTCACAGTTCATTGGTTGCAGAATAGAAAAAGCACCCTACTCGTCCTGCTTTTTGCATAGAAAAGTGTCACAAAACATGCTGTACAACACATTATTGCAAAAAGATAGCGAAAAACGTGTTACACAACATAAAAATTGCTATTGTGGGGACCACGGAAAAGCAGTAATTTTGCAGCCGTAAAAAGAAGTAATCGACACAATCTTTTTTGTACCTTAAAAATCAAACAGACTAATACCGTGGAAAAATAGCCGTCGCGAGACGGCTTTTTTCTTTTCGGAACTTCTATAATGTGCTTTGCTGGTGTAGAATGATATTTTCACCGGTTTGTAACCTTATCGCGGATTTCCGATTGATGCCATTCTCGGAATGCCCCTCCTTTGAAGGAGGGGTTAGGGGAGGTCATCGAGTCAATATTATGCTATTAGTATGTGATTAG
>DJSG01000012.1:20938-27592 GCA_002440265.1 Bacteroidales bacterium UBA6340
TATGTGATTAAGCCGTCAATCCAAGAGGAATACACAGCATATATATGATGTATTTTGCACATACAATGACTTTGGCACTATATTTGTAGCAAATTTTATAGCAACCAACACATTGTTTAACCTTTAACCCCTACAAACATGAAGAAGATTTATTGTATTTCATCCCTCTTTTCAGTACTTTTACTGATGATTGTCACCCAATTCTTTGCTACGCCGCAGGCGCAAGCGTGCACGGGAATCACCTTGCGCACCGCGAATAGTGAGGTGGTGACCGCACGTACTATCGAATGGGCGGTGGACCCGCTCACCACGGGCTATGTCGTTGTCCCACAGGGGCATTGGCAGCAGTCATTCACCCCTGACGGACAGCAGAACGGAAAACGCTTCAGAGCCAGGTATGGCTATGTCGGACTCACCGTCGAGCAGCCCGAATTTGTAATGGATGGCATCAACGAAGTAGGACTGGCGGCCGGGCTGTTCTATTTCCCTGCTTACGGTGAGTATGAGCCGTACAATGAGACATATCGCGAGGATTGTATCAGTGATTTTCAATTGGTGGCGTGGATTCTGAGCAGTTTCTCCACCATTGATGAGGTCATAGCCGCTCTTCCCTCCGTGCATGTGACAGGCATCGACCAGCGTAGTTCCACGGTGCATTGGCGTATCACGGAGCCGGGAGGCAGGCAGGTGGTGCTCGAAATCACCGGCGGACAACCGCATGTCTATGAGAACACCCTCGGAGTGCTGACCAACGCTCCCGGGTTCCAATGGCATCTCACCAACCTCAACAACTACATCAACCTCATGACAGGCACTATCCAAACGCGCAGGATTGGGGACCTCTCGCTCACTGCTTTCGGAGGGGGTGGGGGACTGCATGGCATCCCGGGCGATATGACACCGCCGTCACGTTTCGTGCGTGCCGCTTTCTTCCAGGCATCCGCTCCTAAACTGAAAACTGCGGAAGAGACTGCCATTCAGGCATTTCATATACTCAACAACTTTGATATACCCATTGGCATCCAAGTCGCACAAGGGCAATTGGTACCTGATATGCCCAGTGCTACACAACTCACCGTGGCTACAGACCTGAACCATCGGCGTATCTACTACAGGACTATGTACAATGCCAACATACGTTGCATAGATTTGGCGCGTATCAATTTCAAGCGTGTCAAATACACAGCCGCTCCTTTGGATACAACCAAAACACAGCCTGTTGAGATGATTTCTATTGCCGACTGACCGTTGTCTCTACCTGTCTCCTTTGGCGAGGCGGATGACTTCCATGGCGATGAGGTGGGCAGAGTCGGGGAGGGCAAGGGCGAGGATATGGGTATGGAGAGTCTGCAGACGGGCATTGTGCGAAATCAATGACAGTGCCGTGGTGACCAAGTCTTTCTGTGCGTCGGCATCGCGGACGAGGACGGCAGCGTCTTTATGCACAAGTGCCATGGCATTGTGCGTCTGATGGTCTTCGGCTACGTTGGGTGACGGCACCAGAATAGCAGGTTTGCCCAAGAGACACAACTCGGATATGGATGACGCGCCCGCGCGTGAGATGACCAAATCGGCAAGGGCATACGCGAGCGGCATCTGACTGAGGAAAGGCGTGATGATGGTGTTGGTAAGGATAGTCTGCGCATCGGGCAGGGCATTGACAGCCTCTCGGATACGGTCGTAGTAGATTTTGCCCGTCTGCCAGATAACCTGTATGCCGGCTTCCGCAAGGCGACGGATACCCTCCAACAGGGCATCGTTGATGGTGCGTGCGCCGAGACTGCCACCGATGATGAGGAGTGTCTTGCGGTCGGGCGTGAAGTGCACACCGAACTCGCTATTGAAGTACTCGAGTGCCTCAGGGCGTGTGCCGGAGGTCAGGTTCTGCCGCACAGGGTTGCCCGTGAGGATAATCTTCTCTTTGGGGAAGAACCGCTCCATGCCCTCATAGGCAACACAGATTTTGGCAGCATCGTTGCGCAAGAGTTTGTTGGTGACCCCCGCAAAGCCGTTCTGCTCCTGCAGGAGGATAGGCACGCCCATACGTGCGGCAACCTTCATGGCTGCCCCGCTGGCGTAGCCGCCTACGCCGACCCCTGCGTCGGGGCGGAAGTTGCGGACGATGTCCCGTGCCTGACGCATAGAGCGAATGAGGTCAATAAGTACGCTGATATTGCGCCAAGGGTGCTTGCGGTCAAAGCCGCGTACCGGCAGACCTATGATTTTATATCCCGCTTGGGGTACGCGCTCCATCTCCATTCTGCCCAAGGCTCCGACAAAGAGTATCTCACACTCGGGGTCCAGTTCGCGCAAGGCGTTGGCTATGCTAATGGCGGGGAAGATATGCCCTCCTGTGCCGCCTCCACTAATCAAATAACGCATGTTTTCAGTTAATAGTTAATAATTAATAGTTAATGTGCAATATATAGCCGATGCTAATTCCGTATCAGTCCAAGCGGATGTCGGGGACTTCCTGACGGCTGTCTTCGGCAGTGGCTTGCTGGCGGGCATGGAGTTCGTTCTGCTCGCGTGCCACACACATAATGACACCGAAATAGATGCCCGTTATCAGCACACTGGTTCCGCCACGCGAGATGAGCGGTAGCGGTTGCCCTGTTACGGGACCAATGCCGACTACCACCATCATACTTACCAGTGCCTGACAGGTAATCATAAGGGCAAGCCCCATGACCATCAACATAGCCGCATAGTCGGCATAACGGCTGCTGGTGAGACAGGCACGGAAGAGGATAGCCAAGTACAGAAATATCAGTCCGACAGCACCGAACATGCCCGTCTCTTCGACAATGATGGCGAAGATATAGTCGGCATACGCCAGTGGCAAGCGGTCGCGCATGGTGCTGTTGCCCGGCAGTACGCCTAAGGGTGACTTGCCGCCTCGTGCCACTGCCACCTTGGACAGGGAACGCTGATAGTTGTCGTCGTTCAAGGTGAACTCTTCGTCAGGTGTCTTGATTTCCGCAATCAAGTCGTCCACACGTCCCACCCACGTGGTAACACGCTTCATTACTCCGTCCGCCTCGCGGTTGGGTTCGATATAGTATTTCTCGACAATGAAGTACCCTGCAATCAGCAGTCCGACAGCCACAAGGAGCGTTGTCCCCCAGTATTTGATATGTACGCGCGCGAGGAAGAACATCAGAAACACCACACCGCCCAAGAGGAGCGTAGTGGACAGGTTGGTGGGGAAGATAGGCAGGCAAATCAATGCCGTGACCGCCAGTGTGATAAAGAAATACTTCTTCTCGTCTTCCGCCGTGCGGATATGACTGAGTAGGTCGCTGACTACGATGAGGAGCGTCAGTTTCGCTATTTCGGAGGGCTGGAACTCGAAGCCGCCTAACCGCAACCATCGTTTGGCACCGTTATGCTCTACGCCCAACGGGGTGAACGTGAGCAACAGCAACACAAACGACAACGCCAAGCCCGCGTACGCGCAGACACGCACCCACTTGCTGGGTAGCAGTTGTATCACAAACGCCGCCGCTGCACCAAGCGCAATGAACAGGATATGTTTCGCCACGGGTTCGAGTGCGCTGTCCTGCTTGAAAGCCAGACTACTGCTGGCGGAGAACAATGCGATAATAGACACTATCATCAGTATGCCGAACAGAATCCAGTACGTCTTGTCCACGTACCGAAGGCGTTCGCGGCAGAGTCCTATGAGTCCTTTCTTGTCCATACTTTAGGGATTAGGGATTAGAGGGTAGGGGTTAGGGATTAGGGGTTAGAGGGCTCGGACGGCGGTCATGAATTGGTCGCCGCGGTCTTCGTAACTCTTGAAGAGGTCGAAAGAGGCGCAACAGGGAGACAAGAGCACCGTGTCGCCCTCGTGTGCCAACCGGTAGGCTGCTTGTACGGCATCGTGCAGGTTGTCGGTGTCCACATATACGCGCTCGGTATCGGGAGCAGCCTCTGTGGAGGGCACATAGCCCAACGCACCGAAGTGCTCACGCAGTTTCTCGTTGTGCAAGCCCATGAAGATGAGCGTTTTGCACTTGGCTTGTACCAAGTCGTCTATCTCGGAGTAGTCGTTGCCTTTGTCCTTTCCGCCGAGGATAAGCACGGTGGGGGTGGTCATGCTCTCGAGTGCATACCAACAGGAATTGACGTTGGTGGCTTTGGAATCGTTGATGTATCGTACGCCGCGTACCGTTGCCACGTATTGCAGACGGTGTTCCACACCTGCGAACTGCCGCAGGCTCTCGCGTATGACCTCGTTTTTGATATGCAGTATCTGTGCTGCCAAGCCCGCTGCCATAGAGTTGAGCCGGTTGTGTTTGCCTTGGAGGCTGAGTTCCTCAAGGGGTACCCGCAGGGGTTCCACAGCATCGGGAGCCGCCAAGACAAGGTGGCTGCCGTCGGTGTATGCCATATTCTGACGGTTGCTGCCAAAGGGGTAGAGCGTTGCCTGCGGGCGTATGCGGGCTATCTCACGGTCAATCACAGGGTCCTCGCTCCAATAGATAAAGGCGTCGCGCGAGGTCTGGTTGCGTGTGATACGGAACTTGGCATCCACGTAGTTCTGAAACTCATAGTTGTAGCGGTCCAAGTGGTCAGGTGTGATATTCAGCAGGATAGCGATGTCCGCCTTGAAGTCATACATATTGTCCAACTGGAACGACGACAACTCGATGACATAGTATGCGTGGTCCTGCTGCGCCACCTGCAACGCCAGTGAGTTACCTATGTTGCCCGCCAAACCTACATCCAAGCCTGCGCGGCGCAGCATATCGAAGAGCAAGGATGTGGTTGTCGTCTTGCCATTGCTGCCCGTGATGCAAATCATCTTAGCCTGTGTGTAGCGTGCGGCGAACTCTATCTCGGAGATGACGGGCGTGTGTTGTGCCGTCAGTTGTAGGATAAGCGGTGCAGTGTTCGGTATGCCCGGACTCTTGATGACCTCGTCGGCATTCAGTATCTTGTCCGCTGTGTGATGTCCGTCTTCCCATGCGATGCCGTGTTGGTCGAGCAAAGCACGGTATATGGGTTTTATCTCGCCCATGTCACTCACAAAGATATCAAACCCTTTGGCTTGCGCCAGTATCGCTGCGCCTGTGCCGGATTCGCCTGCGCCTAAAACTACGATTCTTTTCATAGATAGAAGACCTCCCCTAACCCCTCCTTCAAAGGAGGGGAATGCAGAGAGGGTGTTTTTTTTAGTTGTTGTACATTTGTTGTCTATTGTTTGTCTTAGTCCAATTAGCCTAATTAGTCTTATTGGTCTAATGGGGCTATTTTTGCTCCCTCCCCCTTGAAGGGGGAGTCGGAGGGGGTCTATCTAATCTTCAGTGTCAGTATCGTGAGGGCAGCCAATAGGAGGGTGACGATACAGAAACGGAGTACTATCTTGGTCTCGTGCTGAAGGTTGCCGTGGCCTTTGCAGAGTACGGAGCAGGTGGGGTCGTTGCGCAGGACCTGCTCTATGGATGTGCGGAAGTGGTCGTGCAGCGGCGTGCGCTTCCATACACGGATATGCTTGCCGCGCCGTTTGGCGAACTTATACACCTGCGTCTGCAGGATGACGCTCACGCTCTCCATGAGGAACACACCGCACAGGATAGGCAAGAGCAACTCCTTGTGAATGATGACAGCACACACACCTATGATACCGCCTATGGTGAGGCTGCCCGTGTCGCCCATGAAGATTTGCGCAGGGAAACCGTTCCACCAAAGGAAGCCTATCAACGCCCCCACGAATGCGGCAAGGAAGACTACCAGTTCCTCACTGCCAGGGATGTACATCACATCGAAATAGTCAGCAAACACCACATTGCCACTGATGTACGCCAGTACGATAAGTGCCGCTCCGATAATCGCCGAGTTGCCCGCACACATACCGTCCATACCGTCGTTGAGGTTGGCTCCGTTGCTCACGGCAGCCACCACGAGCACCGTCAGGAGCACAACGAAGACCCAACCGGCTTTGTATTTGTTGGTCTCGCCGAGCCACGAGAACATGTCGGCGTAGTTGCAGTTGTGCGCTTTCACAAAGGGAATGGTGGTGCGGGTGGACTTGACGTCGGGCGACTTCTCCACCACCTCGATGTTGTTCTCGATGCGTGAGGTTACGACCTCGTTCATCACCGCGTCGGGACAGTAGCGGAGGGTGAGCCCGACGATAAGTCCGAGGGTGACTTGTCCTGCTATCTTTATCCAGCCGTTCAAGCCGTCCTTGTTGTGACGGAATGTCTTGATGTAGTCATCAGCAAAGCCGAGTGCGCCTAACAGTATGGTAGTCAGCAGCATAAGGAGCATATAGACGTTGGTCAGCCTGCCCATAAGCAGACAGGGAATGAGCATCGCCGCAATGATAACCACTCCGCCCATGGTGGGCACGCCTTTTTTGGCGACATTGAAGGGGTCGGTCTTCTCGTCGCGCTGCGTCTCGGAGATGTGCTTGCGGCGCAGCAGATTGATGAACCAGTTGCCCATCCAGATACTGATACCCAATGCCAATACGCCCGCTACGATGGCGCGGAACGATATGTACGTCATCAGTCGTGCTCCCGGCACGCTGCTCAGATGGGTGAATAACTCGTATAACATGTTGTTAAGTAATAGTTAATAATTAATGGTTAATATCCGTAAGGTGATTTTTTGCTGTCGGGATGGGTTGCTTATCCCTTGCTG
>DJSG01000012.1:27642-33617 GCA_002440265.1 Bacteroidales bacterium UBA6340
CATACTAATCTCATACACTTGACCCGATAAAGACCCGACGACCTCCCCAACCCCTCCAAGGGAGGGGCTCAATAGTAAGCCTTGACGACGCGAGCCGCGTCGTCTCCCAAAGTTAATCACATCGTGTCTCATATAAAATCTCATACAGATAAGCATTGTTTTACCACCTCATGGTCGTCGAAGTGGTGCTTGACGCCTTTGATGATTTGGTAGTCCTCGTGCCCTTTGCCGGCGACGAGTATCACATCGCCCTTGCGGGCGAGGGTGCAGGCGGTCTTGATGGCGGAGGCACGGTCTTCGATGATGAGCGTGTGGCGGAGTTCGTCCTCGGTGAGACCTGCCGCCATGTCTTGCAGAATGGCAGCGGGTTCCTCGTCGCGGGGGTTATCGGAAGTCAGTATGAGTGTCGTGCTCAGGTCGTAGGCTATCCGCGCCATCATGGGACGCTTGCCCTTGTCCCTGTTGCCGCCGCAGCCGACCACCGTGATGACCTGTGCGGGTTGCTGCTGCTTGGCAGCCGTGGACGATACTATCTCGTTGATGGTGCGGAGCACATTCTCCACCGCATCGGGTGTGTGGGCGTAGTCGATGATAGCCGTCCAGCCCTGCGGGGCGTGTATGGTCTCGAAGCGTCCGTTGACGGGGTGCAGGCTGCTGAGTACGCGTAGCACCTCCATGGGGTCGAAGCCGAGTTCGACAGCCGCACCGTATATCAGGAGCAGGTTGCTCACGTTGAAACGCCCGACCAACGGCACGAATACCTCGGTATCCACCGCCCCTTGCGTGCTCTGTATGCGCAGGAGCATGCCGTCGAAGCCTTCTTCGAGTATCTTGCCGCGGAAGTCCGCCATGCTACGTGTGGAGTAGGTGAAGACGTGCCCCCGGCAGTTTTGCGTCATGATTAGCCCGTTCTTGTCGTCCAAATTGGTGACGGCAAAGGAGGTCTTGGGGAGGTTGTCGAAGAGCCGCTTCTTGGTGTCGCGGTAGTTGTCGAAGGTCTTGTGGTAGTCGAGGTGGTCGCGTGTGAGGTTGGTGAACAACGCCCCCGCGAACTGCAAGCCCGCGATGCGCTCCTGTGCGATGGCATGGCTGCTGACCTCCATGAAGGCGTACTCGCAGCCGGCGGAGACCATGCGGGCGAGTAAGGCATTGAGTTCCAGCGCATCCGGGGTGGTGTGCGTTGCCTCTACGGGTTGGTCGTCCACGTAGTTGATGACTGTGGAGAGGAGTCCCGCCTTGTGCCCGAGGGCTCTGGTCAGGCGGTAGAGGAGAGTGGCGGTGGTGGTCTTCCCGTTGGTGCCTGTAACACCTACCAAGTGCAGGTGCTTGCTCGGCTCACCGTACCATGTGTGCGCCATTCTGCCGAGGGCCTCGTCGCTGCTCTTTACAACGATATAAGTGGTTGTATGGCAGTCGGTTGGGAGAAAAGATGGGTCTTCCAACACTACCGCTCTCGCACCTTTCTCCACGCATTGTGCAATGAACGTATGCCCGTCCACGGTGGTGCCGCGTTGAGCTACGAATACATCGCCGCTACCCACACGGCGCGAATCGAATTGGATACTCTGCACCTCCACATCCGTGCTGCCCACGGTTTGCAGCACCTCCACATCTTTCAGCAACTCACTCAGTTTCATATAATTATGAATTAAGAATTATGAATTAAGAATTGCATGTCTCGTCTGTTACCCGATTTGCTATTCCTTATATTATATTCGTTATTGTTCATTTTTAATTTTGAGAACTTTCCGCCCGTCCTCTATCACATATTCCGCGGCATAGACCATGGTCTTCTCGGCTATCTGCCGAACCACCGAGCCGCAGTCCATACCCGCATCGTAGTAGCCTACGAATTTCGGTCCGCTGATGACGCAGATGCATGTGTATTTCGGGTCCTCCTCGGGGAAGTAGCCCACGAATGACATACGGTGCCTGTGGCTCCGGTACCTGCCGTTCTCAAACAACTGCGCCGTGCCCGTCTTGCCCGCGATATGCACCAGATTGCTTTGGGCTTTCCTCATGCCCCACGGGTTCACCGACGCCGTGCCCAGATGGTTGTCCCAGACCACGTCATGCAGGCAGGCTTGTATGTCGCGCAGCGTGGACGACCCGCATATACTGCTTTCGATGCTCTCCGATTGGTAGGTCTTTATCGGCTTGCCGTTCTTCCGAACCTCCCGTACAAGCACGGGCGAAATCATCTTGCCTCCGTTCGCAATGCCGTTGTAGAAGAGCATAGTCTGCATGGGACTCATCTCCACCGAATAGCCGTATGACATGCGCGAGACGGTGACGGTGTCGTTGGGGATGTCGATGCGTGCCTGGTCGGCACCCGGGATGATGTAGTCAATGCTGTCCAACACGCCCATACGCTCCAACTTATGCACGAACTTGCGCGCGCTGCCCTTGTAGCCCTCGGTGATTATCTTCGCCATGGCGATGTTGCTGCTGACAGCCAATGCGTTGCGTATGCTGTACACCGTATCCCGCGGGTGTGCGTCGGTGTGCCGTGCGTTGTAGTAAGTCCAGCCTTTCCGATACACTTCCACCGTGTCGTCGATGTCAATCTTACCGTCGTCCAATGCTGCCATGAGCGCGATGGTCTTGAAGGTGGAACCGGGCTCCACACGTGTGACGGCGTGGTTCATTGCCTCGTAGTAGGTGCCGTCTTCGGCTCGGTCCAAGTTGCAGATAGCCTTAATCTCGCCTGTGGATACCTCCATGAGCGCGACACAACCCCAGTCGGCTTCGGTCTTGTTCAGCCGCTGACGCAAGGCGGTCTCGCAGATGTCCATGAGGTTGGCGTCCAAGGTGGTATAGATGTCGCACCCGTTCACCGCCTCTTTCACCGGCACATAGCGCAACTTGCCCGCTACGGGTTGCCGAACACTCACGCCGTCCTCACCGCACAGATAGGTGTCGAAACCCTTCTCGATACCCGCGTTGCCGTGTCCCCCCTCGCCATAGATACTGCCGATGGTCCGACTGCCGAGGCTGCCGAAAGGCTTCACTCGCCGGTGCAGGTCCTCATAGTGGAACCCGCTCTTGTAGTAGCCGCGCCTGACGAGGGGCAACTGCTGGATTTCCTTCTTCTGTATGTAACTGATACGCCCCTTGTAGAGACGTATGTCCCTTTCCCTGTTGGTGCGTGCCTTGTAGGCTGCCACCATCTTTCGCTTGTACTCCTGCGGTGATGCGTCGCCGATAATCAGGCTCAGCCCGTCGGCTATGGAGTCCACATACTGCCAGAACAGTTCGCCGTTCTTCAGGTGCAGGGCTTCCACACGTGTGTCCATGTGCACACTGTACTGCGGGATACTGGCGGCAAGCAACCGCCCGTCGGCATCGTAGATATTCCCTCGCGTTGCGGGAATGGGCTTGGTGACGGACTCAAACTTGTCCGCAATGCTCTCCCACTGACTCCGTTCCACTGTCTGCAGCCTGACAATCTGAGCCAATACGACTACGAACAGCAACGTAATCACCACAAAGATGATTGCGAACCGAAGTATCGTATTTTTCAGATTGTCACTCATTTCGCTTAATTATGAATGAAGAATTAAGAATGAAGAATTGCATATATCGTCTGCAATCGGGCTTGCTATTTTTCATTCTTCATTTTTTGTTTTTAATTGACCCGCAAGGCGGGTGTATCACTTTCTCGGACTTTGCTTCCCCTTTTCTTCAGTTCCTCTGCCACAGCCGATTGGCGGGTTACCTCTACCAACTGGGCATTGACGGTCAGTTGTTCGAACTGCACATCTTGCAACTCTTTCTGCAGGTCGCTGAGGTGCTTCTGCTGCCTTTGGGCTTGGTATCCCGCATAGATATACACGAATATCAGTCCGCATATCAGCAGTATCAGTTTGTACTGCCTGCGGAACCAGCCCCGCTTCAGCACATCTCCGCTAAGTATTTCCTTTATGCTACCCTGCCTCATGGTTAATTATGAATGAAGAATTAAGAATGAAGAATTGCATGTTACGTTTGCCATACATCCGTTGCTAAATCTTCATAGTTTTTCTGCCACGCGGAGTTTGGCACTTCTTGCTCTCGGGTTGCGCTCCACTTCCTCTGCACTTGCCGTAGCCCCTTTCTCCAGTACGCGGAAAGGTGTCTGGATGTTGCCGTAGAAGTCCTTTTCTATGGTGCCGTCCAGATTACCGGAACGCAGGAAGTTCTTCACTATCCTGTCTTCCAACGAGTGATAGGTCAGTATGGCTATCCGTCCGCCCGGGCGAAGCAACTCGCGTGCCGCCAGCAGCATCTCCTGCAGCGCACCCAACTCGTCATTCACCTCTATTCGCAGGGCTTGGAACATACGCGCCAAGTCTTTCTTTGCCCATGCCGGCACCTCGATGATACCGTCCTGCATTGTGCATTGCGCATTGTGCATTACGCATTGTACCAGTTGCTCGGTGCGGAGAATGGGTGCGTTCTCCCGTTGCCTGATGATACGCTGCGCCACGGTTTTGGCATTGTTCATTTCGCCATAGATACGGAATACGCGCGTGAGGTCTTCTTCCGTGTAGGTGTTTACGATGTCGGCTGCGGTGCGCCCGCCTTCCCGATTCATACGCATATCCAGCGGACCGGCAAAGCGGAACGAGAAGCCACGCTCCGCCTCGTCAAAGTGATGGAAACTCACACCCAAGTCAGCCAACAGCCCGTCTATCTCCGTTACCCCGTAGTAGTCCATGAAATTCTTCAGGTAACGGAAGTTACCATGCACGAACTGCCATCGGTTGTCCCCAGACAACTGACGGACCCCCTCCGGCTCCCCCTTCAAGGGGGAGTGTGCAGATACTATGGAACTCCCCTCCTTGAAAGAGGGGATGGGGGAGGTCTGCTCGTTTATGTATGCGTCCATGTCTTGGTCAAAGGAGAACAGCCTGCCATTATCCCCAAGTCTGCTCATGATAGCGCGTGAGTGACCTCCGCCGCCGAAGGTGACATCCACATACGTTCCTTCGGGCTGTATGTTCAGTCCGTTTATCGTCTCCTGCAGCATTGCCGGTATGTGGTACACCTCATTCATATTCTGCTTTCCTGCTATATTGTACTTTCCTTCTGTCTTCTTTCTGCTTTCAACTTCCCTCAACTCTCAACACTCAACTCTTAACTAACATCTTCTGTCTTATACGCTCTGCCAAGTCTTTCTGCGGCATCTGCTTGTCTCGGAAGACACTCGGGCTCCACAGCGCGAAGCGGTCCAGCATACCCACGAACAGCACATCCTGTTGGGCACCAATCATCTCCACGTTCTTCTTCTGGAGCAGTACACGTCCCTGGCTGTCGGGTTCGAGGATTTCCGCCTCTGCCATAAACTGCATCAGTATCATCCGGTCGTCGGGGTCCCACTCGTTCAGGGCTTGGCGCAGTTGCCCCACTTTCTGGTTCCATACTTGTTCGGGATAGAAAATGATGCACTCATTGTCCGTATCACGGCGCATGATGATACGGCGCGACTCCATCTCGCCGAGTATCTTCCTGTACCCTGCGGGGATGAATATGCGCCCTTTGTCATCCAGCCGCGCTTCGATATTGCCAATAAACGTACTCATTTCAGATATTTACCTCATTTCCGCCGCAAAGTTACGAAAAATAATCCAAATATCCCCACTATTCCCCACAAAAATTTTATCCACATACTTTTCAGTATATTGTTCACAACTTTATCAACATACCAAAATGCTTATAACTAAATGTTTGTGCTACTTATCAAACAGTGTGGTGCAAAGTGGTGTGCTTTTGCCATAAACACACCCCATTGACAATTGCCATGCCGATGTCTTGTTCCCAAAACGGAAGTTTAGTGTGTTATGTAATTTTAATAATCGTAAAGATGGATTGGTGTAATTGTTCGGTATTTGCTCGGGGTTCTCTCGGTATTCACTCGGGAATAGCAGGTGTTTATGATTGTTAATAATACAAGGGTCGCTTGAACGGACGACTATGCCGTATTATCACACATC
>DJSG01000039.1:0-12472 GCA_002440265.1 Bacteroidales bacterium UBA6340
CGTTGCTGATGACGAATATCTGTGCGAACTGATACAGCCCGCTGCCCGCCCAGAACGACTCCCGCTCGTAGCGGTTGATTTGGTTGAAAGCCTCTTTGATTGCCACCCCGCGGCGTTTGAGTTCTATATGCACCAGCGGCAACCCGTTGACGAGGATGGTTACATCGTATCGGTTGTCGAAGGCTCCGCCCTCAGGGACATACTGGTTGATGACCTGCAGGCGGTTGTTGGCAAGGGTCTGTTTGTCGAGGAGGTAGATGTTCTTGGTAGTGCCGTCTTTGAGACGAATGGGGCGGATATAGTCGTTCTGAATCATCTGCGTCTTGCCTGCGATACCGAGGTTGGGGTTGGCGATATGTTCGGCGAAGAACGTCTGCCATTCCGCGTCGGTGAAGCAGAAGCGGTTGAGTTGCTCTATTTGCCGGCGGAGGTTGGCGATGAGGTCTGCCTCGGTGTGGAGAGGCAGGTATTCGTAGCCCTGTGCCTCCAGTTGGCGGATAAGGGCTTGCTCGAGGTCAGCCTCGCTCTGGTAGCAGGTGGAGGGCTTGTCCTGTGGCTTGTAGGCAGAGACTACGGTACTCTCGTCCGCCTCGGAGATGATGTGGTATGGATTGAGCATAGTAGAAGTTTTTTTCTAGGGGAACTAGGGAATCTAGAGGATCTAGTGAATCTAGAGGATCTAGGGGAACTAGAGGATCTAGTGAATCTAGAGGATCTAGGGGAACTAGTTATCTTAGTTGTTCTAGTTGTTCTTTTAGTCTTCTGTTTTCTTCTTTTAGTCTTTTGTTCTCTGCTTCGAGGGCGGCGAGGCGGGCGTCCTGCTCCTGGCGGTAGCCTGTGCGTGCGGCATACATCCGCTCTTTGATACCGCCTTGGGTGACAAACTGCGTCTCCAGTCCCTCGATATAGGTGCTCATCATCTTATCCACCATACGGCAAAGGGTGTAACCCGCATTGGCGGTTTCCTCGTCGCTCCATCGCTCAAAGAAGGGCAGATAGTCGGCTAATGCATTATGGGTGCGGCAGAAGAGTAGCAGCGCATCATAGCGGGGGTGTCCGTTGTCCCATAAACCACTGAAGCGGGATAGCAGATAGTCGCGGTAGTCTTCCTGCAACTCCTGTATGCTGCTGCGGGCGACATTGAGCAGTTTGAGTTGCATCTCGGTGGAGGTAACCCCGTCAGCGCAACCCTCCACGATGTTCTGCTTGCCCGAGCGGGCAGCCTGTACCATCTGATCCACGGTGCGGTCGCCGTGGGCGGGTAGGAAACGCCGGCAGAAGACAACGGTCATCTGGTAGAGCACATCGGTCTTTTGGTAGAAATAGAGTTCTTTCCAATTGACTTGCGTGCGCAGCACGCGGGGGATGGATTTTTGTGGTTGCATAGGCTTTGTTGTTTAGTTGGTGGTTTTTTTAGTGGTTTCTAGAAGATCTAGAAGATCTAGGTGCTCTAGAAGATCTAGAAGATCTAGGTGATCTAGAAAGTGAGCATCCGCTCTCTGTAGTACTCATATTTCTGTTTCACGGCTGCGATGAGAGCGGGAATACCCTCTTGGGTGTTATGGACAAGAGTCTCATACTTGTCCAAGATACCTACGATACGCTCCTGCTCCGAAAGAGGGGGGAGGGGGATAAGGATTTCTTCTAATGCCTTGGGGGTTACTTCAATTACTTTTGTTCCATGTACAAGTTTTTTCTTTTGTTCCGCAAACATCGCAGTATGAAAATAGTAAGACAGATATTTGGCATTCTGTTGATGATGAATGATTGCAGTATGTCCGCTAACAGCAATTGGCTCTTTCCCTATCCAAGCAACACACTTGCATACATCTTCTATATTTTCACTGGTTACTGCCATTACAATATCATTAGGTTGTGCCTTTTTCGATTTGCAGAAGACATCTTCACCTACATAGGTTATTGTTTCTGTCGCAGATGTTCCATAATGTGTATATATCTGCCCGTAATGAATACAGGGGTATCCGCTCTCTACAAAATCTTTCTTTTGGAAGTTTCCGCCCCTTATAATCTCTGCTATTTCTCCCAGTTTCATCCATTTTACCGGTGTGGTGGAATTAAGCCTTGCATCGAATTGGGTAGTCGAGTCGGGAGCAAAAGAAAGGAGACGGTTTCGGTAGAAATCGTATCGTTTCTTTTGGAGTTCCAGCTCCGCCTCCAGCTCCGCTGTCAGCGAAGTCAATTTATCCAAATAGGATGCGATGGTTTGCTGGATAGGAAGAGGGGGAAGGGGGATTTCAAATGATTGGAGCGTCCCTAAAGTAATATAGGGTACAGAGCCATCTTTCTGTGCTGCAATGGCATAGTCTCTAAAAAAGGCTTTCATACAATAGAATAAAAACATCGCTTCTATGCCCTCTATAAAATCATATAAAACATAAGTCCGCTGATAGGCATTAAATTTTCCTTTGAAGTACTTGACATTTCCGAGATAGCCATTGCCTGCAACAAGCAACGCCTCACAATCAAAAGCGTAATTATCAATTTGATAGATAGTATCACTACAAGTAAAAAAGGCGTATTCTCCACCATCTACCATCGCATTTGCATTAAGTTTTCCAGTCGTAATTTTGCACACTTCCTCTAATCTTACTCTCTCTACCCCTTCGGGGCAGTATGTGCGTATAAGGTCGTCTATTTTCATTTGGGTCGTTTGTTTTTTGTTGGTTGGGTGGTTTTCTTTTCCAGAGATTCTAGAGGAACTAGACTTTCTAGACTTTCTAGAGGAACTAGTGGAACTAGACTTTCTAGATTTTCTAGACTTTCTAGATTTTCTGGGATTTCTAGAATATCCAGGGTTTCTATACTTTCTAGTTTTATAGCCCCTCCTTTGGAGGGGTTGGGGAGGTCGCTGTTTGGGAGGTCGGGGTTGTGGAGGTCATCTCCTTGGTCAGGCGGTCGATTTCATCGAAGAGGCGGTTCACATTGGTGTGGACGCGGTGTATCTCCGCCTCGAGGCGGTCGATGTCTATCTCCTCGCGGGTGTCCTCCTGCTCCACATAGGAGTTGACCGACAGGTTGTACTCCCTCTCCGCCACACGGGCATTGTCCACATACGCCGAGAAATGCGCCACCTCCCCGCGTTCGCGGTACTCGCCGAGTATCTTCTGGATATTCTCTTCGGTCAGTTTGTTCTTGTTGCCCTCGTGGACAAACTCCGCGCCGGCATCGATAAAGAGGGTCTTGTTCTCCTGTTTGTTCTTCTTCAAGACAATGATACAGGTGGCGATACTCACCCCGAAAAAGAGGTTCTGCGGCAGTTGTATCACACAGTCCACAAAATTGTTGTCTATCAAGTATTTGCGTATCTTCTGTTCTGCCCCGCCGCGGTACAGCACACCGGGGAACTCGACGATAGCCGCCGTGCCGCTGCTGCTGAGCCAATGGAGGATATGCATAGTGAAGGCGAGGTCTGCCTTGCTCTTGGGAGCCAGTACGCCTGCGGGCGAGAAACGCTCGTCGTTGATGAGGAGCGGGTTGCCGTCGCCCGCCCAACGGATGGAGTAGGGCGGGTTGGAGACGATGACATCAAACGGCTGGTCGTCCCAGTGCTTGGGTTCCTCGAGGGTGTCGCCGAGGGCGATGTCGAACTTCTCGTAGTTGATGTCGTGGAGGAACATATTGATACGGCATAGGTTGTAGGTGGTGCGGTTGATTTCCTGCCCGAAGAATCCCTGCCGCACGTTGTCCCTGCCCAGTACCTTGCATACTTGCAGGAGCAGCGAGCCCGACCCGCAGGCGGGGTCATAGACTTTCTGCACCTGCTGTTTGCCGTCGGTGGCGATAAGTGCCAGCAGGCGCGAGACCTCCTGCGGAGTGAAGAACTCGCCGCCGCTCTTGCCGGCATTGCCGGCATACATGGTCATCAGATACTCATACGCATCGCCGAAGGCATCGATGAGATGGGAGGAATAGGGGCTAGGAGAACTAGAAAAACTAGAAGAACTAGAAGAACTAGGGGAACTAGAGGAACTAGGGGAACTAGGGGAACTAGGGGAACTAGACCCCAGATTCATGTCGCCGATGGCGTTGAGGATTTTGCAGAGGCGCTCGTTGCGCTTCTGTACGGTGTTGCCGAGTTTGGTGGAGTTGACGTCCAAGTCCTCAAACAGCCCCCGCATATCGTCCTCGCTCGCCGTACCGACTGCCGACTGCTCTATCGCAGCAAACACCGCCGAGAGAGTCTCGTTGAGGTTGGTATCCTCTTTTGCCCGACGGCGCACATTGCAGAATAGTTGGCTCGGCAAGATAAAAAAGCCTTTCTCTCGCACGATGTCTTCTTTGGCTTGGAGGGCATCCTCGTCGCCGAAAGCGGCATAGTCGAAATCCTCTATCCCCGCCTCATGTTGCAGACGGTTGATATAGTCGGTGATGTTTTCCGAGATATAGCGGTAGAAGAGCATACCGAGCACGTACTGCTTGAAGTCCCAGCCGTCCACCGAACCGCGCAGTTCGTTGGCTATCGCCCAGATGGTCTTGAAGAGTTCCTGTTTCTGTTGGGTGGAGTTCATTGTAATTATGAATTATGAATTGCAAAGATATACATATTTTTTCATTCCTGCAACATTACCGGACGGCAGGCAGGATATGATGGCTGTGGTTTCTCCCTATTTCAAGGGATACTGGGGAGTGGAATTTCAGTAAATTGCGGTATTGCCCGCGGGGGCGGAAGGCAGTAATCCTATGCCTGATTGGGCATTTGCGGAAACATTAACAGCCATTTTTCGCCATATTTCAGGGAAATAAGTTTGCTATATTCGCTTTTTTTCGTACCTTTGCGCGATTTTTAGGTTAGGCACCTGCGGGTGCATAGTATTTATACAAAAAAGATTTCAGACATGGTAATTCGTGTAAGTAACACCAATCAACCCAATTGGACGGAGGTCACGGTACATGCCAACCTCCCGGCGAACCTCAACAAACTCCAAGAGATTGCCTACAACCTCTGGTGGGTGTGGAACTCGGACGCAAAAAACATCTTCCGATACATTGACAACGACGCGTGGCATCGCGCCAAATCCAACCCTATCGTACTGCTGAACATCATCAGTTACGAGCGTATGGTCGAACTCAGCAAGGACAAACAGTTCATGGCGCAACTCGACAAGACCTACTCCGATTTCCGCGACTATATGGACGCCCCCAAGGACAAGACGCGGCCCAGTATCGCCTACTTCTCCATGGAATACGGGCTCTCCCATATCCTCAAAATCTACTCGGGCGGACTCGGTATCCTTGCCGGAGACTACCTCAAAGAGGCTTCCGACTGCAACGTGGACATGACTGCCATCGGTTTCCTCTACCGCTACGGCTATTTCACCCAGACCCTCTCGCCCGAGGGACAGCAGATTGCCAACTACGAGGCGCAGAACTTCTCCAACCTCCCCATCACCCAAGTGTATAATGCCGACGGCACACCCATGATTATCGAGGTACCTTACCCCGACCGTACCGTCAAGGCGTACCTCTGGAAGGTGGCAGTCGGGCGTATCAACCTCTATCTGTTGGACACCGACAACGAGATGAACTCCGAATGGGACCGCCAAATCACCCACCAACTCTACGGAGGCGACTGGGAGAACCGTATAAAGCAGGAGATACTCCTCGGCATGGGTGGCGTCATCGCCCTCAACAAGTTGGGCATCAAGAAGGACATCTACCACTGCAACGAGGGGCATGCTGCCTTCATGGGGCTGCAACGTCTCCTCGACCTCGTCGAAGGCGAGCACCTCACCTTCCAGCAGGCTCTCGAAGTGGTACGCGCCAGCGGACTCTACACCTGCCATACCCCCGTGCCTGCCGGACACGACTATTTCGAAGAGGGACTCTTCTACAAGTACATGAGTTCCTTCCCCGCACGTCTGGGCATCGAGTGGCACGACCTTATCGGTATGGGACGCCAGAACCCCGACGACAACACCGAGAAGTTCTCCATGTCCGTCTTTGCCCTCAACACCTGCCAGGAGGCTAACGGTGTCAGCAAACTGCACGGCGAAGTCAGCCGCAAGATGTTCGCGCCCGTATGGCCGGGCTACTTCCCCGAAGAGTTACACGTCGGCTATGTCACCAACGGCGTACACATGCCCACTTGGGCAGCCAGCGAATGGAAAGCCCTCTACTTCAAGACATTCCCCATAGACTGGTACACCGACCAGTCCAACCCCGATATGTGGAAAGCGTACAACGATCTGCCCGAAGAGACGATATGGAACACGCGCATGAACCTCAAGACGAAACTCATTGACTATATCAAAGAGCAGTTCCAAGAGGACTGGATGAAGACCCAAGGCGACCCCGCACGTATCGTCCGCGCACTCAACGAGATGAACCCAAACAACCTCATCATCGGCTTCGGACGGCGCTTTGCCACCTACAAACGTGCCTATCTGCTATTCACCGACTTGGAACGCCTTGACAAACTGGTCAACAACCCCGACCGTCCCGTACAGTTCCTCTTCACCGGCAAGGCACACCCCGCAGACGGTGCAGGACAAGGGCTTATCAAACGTATCATCGAAATCAGCCGTATGCCGCAGTTCCTCGGCAAAATCATCTTCCTTGAGAACTATGACATGCGTCTGGCTAAGCGGCTCATCTCGGGTGTGGACATCTGGCTCAACACGCCTACACGCCCCTTGGAGGCAAGTGGTACCAGTGGCGAGAAAGCACAGATGAACGGCGTTCTCAACTTCTCCGTCTTGGATGGCTGGTGGCTTGAGGGATACGTACCCGGAGCAGGCTGGGCACTCACCGACAAGCGCACCTACGAGAACCAGGCCCATCAGGACCAACTCGACGCGGCTACCATATACCAGATGCTCGAGGAGGAAATCATTCCTATGTACTATGCCAAGAACTCGCGCGGATACTCGCCCGAGTGGATACAGACCATCAAGAACAGCGTCACCAAAATCACGCCTCACTTCACCACCAAGCGCATGATGGACGACTATTTCGCACGCTTCTACAACAAACTGGCCAAGCGTCACGCACTCCTCTGCGCCGACAACTACAAGCAGGCGAAGGAGATTACCGCTTGGAAGGAGAACATGGTAGCGCACTGGGACGAGATAGAAGTTGTCCACTCCACACTCAATGAGACGGACGCGGCTATCAATGTCGGCAGCAAATGCAAAGTCGCTGTGGAGATTGACACCCACAACCTCAACGACAAGGGTATCGGCATCGAACTGGTGGCTGTTCGTACTTCCACCCACAACAACGACAAACTCTACGAAGTGGAGCCGCTCAACCTTGTCAAGAGTGAGGGGTCTCATCTCTTCTTCGAGACCACGTATCAGTTGGACTATGCCGGAGGCATGAAGTTCGGCTTGCGTATGTTCCCCACGCACCCGCTCCTCCCTCACCGCATGGACTTCTGCTACGTCCGCTGGATTTAATCCGCCCGTACCGTACATAAAAGCGATACGCCCGTCGGGCGTATGATACACATTGCAAGAGACTGCCTGACAAATACGGCAGTCTCTTTTTAATTGCGTATAAATCAGTGTGTTGTGCAAAAAGGACACGGAGTATGTATTATTGGTAATACTTTACCAACAAAAACACGGAAACTGTTGTATCTTTGCAGCGTGATTCAAGGTGTTGAATCCGGTAGGCTGCAGACGTAAGCAGCCCGTGTTCTTTGACGTATGAATACTGCCCGTGAGGGTGGTGGAGGGAGCCCCGGTTCCCTCAGAAGAGACGATGGCGTCACTGTGAAGAAAGAGGTGAGGCTGCCCGAGTTGTCAGACAGCCTCACCGCAATTACGACAATGTACCTAAACTATTGCAGCAGGTATTTCTTGCCGTTTTGGATAACGATGCCTTTGTAGGTGTTGTCCACTTGACGACCAAGGATGTCGTACATCGGTGCGTTCATATCCAACCGGGCAGGAGTAGTCACCTCATCTACGTGGGTGCCTGTGCCACTCTTGGATACTGTCAGTGCTTTGCGGGCAGGGATGATGGTGGTGTTGTCGGTCTTTGGCAGCGAGAAGACAGCAACTGCATCTTCACCTGAGCATACCAAGTTGCCTGCATAATCAAGGTGCATTTCGCGGATAGATGAGAGACCGCAATCAAACATATAACGCAGTGTCATAATAGGTTTGTTGCCTTCCCATACAATGTCCCATACCATAATGTGTTTGGAACCATCAATGAAATACAATACAGACTCATCTTTGCTCAATGCACATGCACCGGAATAGCCTCCGTCAATAATGTCTTGATAAGGATCTTTGGCAGAGTTCATGTGCTCATTTCCTTCCCAATCGTAGAATTTGAGAGCAGTATAACCTGTGTTGTTTTGTCCTGCTGCACGACGCGAAGCCACCCATATACCATGTGTGCATCCAAGTGGATAGCCGTCATATACAATACCTTGTGTTTTGATTACAGCAGAAGGAGCCTCATTCCATGAATGCTTGTAAGTACCCTCTTCTGTGCCAATATTGTAGATGGTAATAGAGTTGGCCACCAACGATGTGCCGCCATCCTCATTGAGAGAAAGTAGTTTCGTTTCTTTGCCCGTACCATAGATGGATATACCTAACGAAGAAGAACCTACCTCGACACCATTATTGGTGATGATACCATTTTTATCACGCGTGCCTTGGAAGAATTCCTCGTACTTACCATTTTCTAAGTTAGCAGGGTCTGCTACTATCACATTGGAGTATCCATCGGAACCGTCAGAAATCCAGATGTAGCCTTGGTCATCCACAAAAGTACGATACGGAGAACCGTACATTGCACGTCCGCCTTTATATGGAGTGGTGTTGATACGGGTGTAGTCAGGCTTGAATGCATATAACCCACTATTTGCTTTAGAACTCCCAACCCTATCCATAAGGTAGAGATACTGGAAGTACTCGGACTCAGGTGAGTTGTTGATAGAAATGAATGGACGTGTCAAACCTAATGATTTCGAAGTCGCTTTGTACAAGGTGCTGATATTGCTGATGGATTGCCCTTGCAACTCTACTGCCCATGTCATAGTGGCACCTACATCACCCGGGAGTTCGCTCTTGGCAATGGTAAATGAGTTTGCGCCCTTCGCCACATTAGCCAACTCTACAGCACCTACTTCGGTATTGTCTGCTGCATAGAAGATAAGGTTGGCACTTACTGCGTCTGAGTTGGCATTGAAGGAGAATACATAGTTATCTCCGTTCTCTACCACATTGAGGTTGTACGCCATAATAGAAGCAACGGCAGGTTGGTCCACACCCACGGTGGTGAACTTGCTGATAAGGCTGTCACGTACCAAGTATAAGGTGATATCTGCGTCCTTTACTACACTCGCTGCCATCGTATAGGTTGCGTCTGCGGCATCCAAAGTGGTGTTGGTAGTCTTAATGAGAGCAGCCTTGTCAAGGCCATCGGTGATGTCGTAGAGTGCTACGCCGATGTTCTTGCCGTCTGTATCCTCAGCAGGGGTAACCATTATGTCACGATGTGCGTACTTGAAGTAGTTGGCCACATTGGTGTGGAAAGGCAGTGTACCCATTATTTTGGGTTCGGATTTTGTGGTGTTTACTACCTGCCACTCAATGGCGTTCTTATTGGGCGATGAGAAGATGAAACTCTTGTCGTCACGTGGTGAAACTACCATCTGTACATCATGACCATATTCAGTCAAGGTAATGCCAGCAGGTTGGTTGCGCAATACACCGGCATAATTGTTCTCAGACACACTGTAGATAACAAAGCGCACGCCATACGTATTAATACCTGCGCTATTCTTGGCAAGTGTGCAGGTGGTAGAAGCAATCGTACCGTCTTCTGTTGTTCCCGAGTATGCCAGCGTGGAGCCAACCATAGCGTTGTAGTAGTTGCCGGCGGTCTCGTTGTTGGTGTTGTTGAACCACAACGCACCCTTCCAGCCTGTAGCATCCGACTCCCACTTGTAGATATTCCACTTGTTAGCAGGGGTAAAGGTAACATGCTCCATATTGCAGCCTACCAAGTAGCCATCGGCGGTGAAGGTGATGTCGCTCAGTTTGTAACCGTCTGCGGATACTACCGAGCAGAAGTCGGTGGGCAGGGTGTGGAGTACGGTTTGTTTCTCGGCATCCACCTCAATGAGTGTGGGCTCTTTGGCAGCGTCCACCGCCAAGACATACATATTGCCGTTGCGGTAGAGCACACGGCGGACGGTCTTGCCCACCAATACATCTGCCAACTGCTTGCCGACAAAGGACTGCTTCATCTCGTAGGTGCCAGCCAACTGCAGGTAAGCAGGTTGCTCGGGCTCGGGGTAGTTGTAGTACACTACCGTAGGCGGTACATAGGCAGTATCTTCCAGATATATCATTTTGTAGGTGGTCTCGTTGGCTTTCACCGAGAATGTTACCTTCTGGTCATCGGTCAATGGTTCGTAGCCTTTGCATGTAGCATTCAGGGTATAGTCGTCACCCGGGGTGATGTTCTCGAATACGAAGATGCCGTTGTACAGTGTGTCCACATTGTATTTGGCAACCTCTACACCGCCCTTGAGCAGTGTAACTTCTGCACCGTTGCAGGGTATCCACTGGTCGTTGGTCTTGGGTGCATAGTTGAACAGCGGGTTGTTCATCTTGCGATGCAGGTCTTTGACGGTACCCATGATGTAGCCCGTTGTCTCTTTGTCAGCCCCATAGTAGTCCACGATACCACGGTAGTAAGCCAAGCCCTCTTGGTGGCAGTAGTCGTGGTTCAAGGCGCGGTGGCGTGCCGGCTGATAGGTATGGAAATAGCCCTCTACCAAGAAGCCGGGGGCACCATGTTTCAGTACACCGAGATACCCTTTGTATGCCTTGTCTGTCTTAGGATCGGTGCGTACGCTGCTACCTCTATAGAAACTGAGGTCTCCTCGTACGTTCTTTCTGTCTATAGAGTAATATGAAGCAGGATCTATGCCACTTGCCATAATGCCAAAACGATATTGCCAGATAGCCTCTGCCCTCTCGCGGCTGCCTGCTACGTATGTATTACATTCTACTCCGTCAACTGTTTCAGAGGTCGTGGTTATGTCATCATAGCCACGATAGAGAACCAGCGGATAGTTGGTGGTAGTACCATCGGTAGCGGCGTTGGAGTGGACGGAAATGAAGTAGTCGATATTGTTAGACTCCACCTCTTCGCATATCTCAGTGAGGTTGCGGTTGTACTTCTCGTAATCAGGTAGGGCTTTGTATTTCTCGTTGGTATAATCCGGATACTGACCATTGACTTTCTCATAAGGCCAAGGACCATTTGCTGTACGGGAGTAGAGGACTGTGGCACCTGCGGCTTCGAGTTTCTTGCCGAGGTAGAGACACTTCCAAAGGTTGGTGTTCGTCTCATAGAAGCCGCACGTATCCGGCATGCCTGTGGATGACAAATTGGGATAGGGAATAGTAGCCATAGGACGGTCATTGGGACCGAAAGAGCCGTGTCCCGGGTTGATATAGATACGCTTGCCCGTGAGGTCGGCTGCGGATATAGATACTGCCATCAAGGCTGTGGCAATCAATAGGATATACTTTTTCATGGTCGTACTTATTTAACGTTCAACATATAGGTACTACCGTCCTCGGTGCCGAAGACAATCAGGTTCTTTGCCACACTCGGGTACATGGCAATCATGGTGTTGTCGGTCAGCACTTGGTGGCGTCCGTCCAAGGTATACGCCACGATAGCCGATGCGGTGATGAACTCGCCGTTGTCCTCATCTGCCATACCTACGAGGGTGTTGTTGTCGTACCACTTAGCGGCACGGAGGGCATGCGCAATGAACTGAGGTTGAGTGCCGTCGATGTTGCTGACGAAGCAGCCTTCGCCGCATACATAGTAGCAGAGTTTGGTGCCGTCGGGTGAAATGGAAGCCCAGATGTAACTCTTGTCCGTACCATTGGGGGCGAGGGTTTTAGTCGTGCCGTTTTGGCGGAGCACCATAAGGCGGTCGCTGATGGTAACGGTGGCTTTGGCATCGGTAGTTGCCATCTTCTCCATGTCACGCTGTCCGCGAGCGATGACGTTGCGGCGTTGCTTGGTGAAGTTCTTGCGGACAATGTTGTTGCGGCGGAGTTGGTCGCGCCCGATGGTGGTCTCGCGATACACCACTTCCTGACCATCCGTACTAATCTGCACGTTGTAGCCTGCGCCTTCGGCTTCCGAGAGTACGGTAGTCGTTTTGGTAGCCACATCATAACGCTGCAAGCCCTTGTTGGAGCCCGTAGTGAGCAGCACGTAATCCCCTGCGGGGCTGACGCCTGCGACCTTCACATCCACATCGGACGGGGAGGTGAGTTGCTGCATAGATACTACTTTGAGTACCTGTGCATTAGCAGCCAAGCCAAAGAACAGGGCTGCTACAAAAAGCATAGATTTTTTCATGCGCTTTGTTGTTTGAAAGGTTAAAATACAATTTGCTATGGTGTTGGTATGCGCCCGACATTCTTTCGGTAATCACATACTAATATCATAC
>DJSG01000039.1:12505-34028 GCA_002440265.1 Bacteroidales bacterium UBA6340
CACATACTAATGTCATACTCTTGACTCGATAAACAATGCGTAATGCGCAATGCATAATGCGCAATGCGTAAGGTATTGTGATAAATCACTTGCGGTTGTTGATGACTTGTTCGTAGATACGGCGGACTTTGAGTCCGGCATCATACCAGCGGATATTGTTGACCTCTTCGCGTCCGAGCGTGTGGAGGGACTCATACATAGCGGGGTAGGTGACGATGCCGTAGATGGCGTCTGCCATGGCTTCGATGTCCCAGTAGTCAATCTTGATGGCATGGCTCAGGATTTCGGCGCAGCCCGATTGCTTGCTGATGATAGAGGGCGTGCCTACCTGCATTGCCTCCAAAGGCGAGATGCCAAAGGGTTCGCTGACGCTGGGCATGACATAGACATCGCTTTCGGCGAGCATCTCCTGCACCTGTCTGCCCCGGAGGAAGCCCGTGAAGTGGAAGCGGTCGGCAATGCCCCGCTGCGCCACAAGGTCAATCATCTTGTCCATCATATCGCCGCTACCAGCCATCACGAAACGTACGCCTTTGGTCTTCTGCAACACACGCGCAGCCGCCTCGACGAAGTATTCGGGTCCCTTCTGCATGGTGATGCGTCCGAGGAAGGTGACAATCTTGTCCTTGCGGGGTGTCTTGACGAAACTGTCGGGGTCTTTGAGGGGTTCGACGGCGTTGTGGACGGTGCTGACCTTGGCGGGGTCCTGGTGGTACTTCTCGATGACGATGTTGCGGGTCAGGTTGCTGACACATATTATATGGTCGGCTTCGTCCATACCGCGCTTCTCGATGGCATAGACCGTGGGGTTGACATTGCCTCGGCTGCGGTCGAAATCGGTGGCATGCACGTGTATGACCAGCGGTTTGCCGGAGATGTGCTTGGCGAAGACGCCCGCGGGGTAGGTGAGCCAGTCGTGGCTGTGGATGATGTCGAAATCAAGGCTGTTTGCGAGCACGCTCGCCACCGCCTCGTAGTTGCCTATCTCCTCCAAGAGGTTGTCGGGGTACCGCCCCGAGAACGCCACGCAGCCGAGGTCGTCGGTGCCGATGCGGGTGTAGTCGTAGCGTATGCCGTCGCGGTAGTGGAAATACTCTTCGGGCGACATGCGTCCCTCCATGCGTTGGCGCACATAGTCGTAACTATTATCTTTCCAGACGATGGGAATGCTGTTGGCCCCGATGATTTTGAGGAACGACTGATCTTCGTCGCCCCACGGCTTGGGTATGACGAAAGTGATGTGCATATCACCCTGCTCCGCCATGCCGCGTGTGAGCCCGTAACTGGCAGTGCCTAACCCGCCGAGGATATGCGGCGGGAACTCCCAACCAAACATCAACGCTTTCATATCTCAAACTGCTTCAATGTGTTACATACTACAATCACAGCCGCTACACTGGGTGCGTAACTCATGCCGCCATGCCCTTTGTAGGGCGGGTTGCCGTCGTAGAGTTCGTTGAGCGTGCCGATACAGAGTTCGCTCATCTCCGCCTCGTAGCCGATAAGCAGCCGGCGAATGAAACTCTCTCCGGAGTGCTGATACACACGCAGATACGCCTTGGCATAGGCAGCGATGGTCCATGGCCATACGGGTCCGTTGTGGTAGTTGCGGTCGCGCTCCAACTGCCCACCTATATATATAGGTCGGTAGTCTCCGCTCTTGGGCGATATAGTACGCAGCCCCTTGGGGGTGTAGAGTTCCTTGGTGCAGATGTCCACCACCGCTTTCTGTTGGTGCTTGTCGAGCGGTGAGTAGGGCAGTGACGCCGCTATTATCTGGTTGGGGCGCACCTCCTTGTTGTGTTCCTCGGCGGTGACGTAGTCATCGAGGTAAAAGCCGTTCCAGAAAGTGCTGACGAAAGCCTCTTTGGTTATCTCCGCCTGATAGTCCATGAGGTCAGCCATCTGCTCGTGGTTTGTCAGTCGGAGCATGTCTGCCGCGAAGTGCAAAGCATTGTACCACAGGGCGTTGTGCTCCACTACGTAGCCAGTGCGCGGGGTGATGGGGCGACCGTCTTCCACAGCATTCATCCATGTGGCGGGACGCTCGGTGCCGTCCACCCAGAGGAGTCCGTTGCTATGCAGGAAAAGACGCGGGTGCTGCTGCTTGCGGATGTAATTGACTATGTCCACGACCAGTGTCCCGTAGAGTTGTGCCGCCTCTTCGGTAGAGGTGTAGGAGGCATAGTCCTGTATTGCCTTGACGAACCAGAGCAGTGCATCGGGTTCGTCCATACCGATGAGTTTGCAGGGCTTGCCGTCCATGAAGGCGCGCACCTCGTCCACGGCTGTCTTGTTGACAATGGCATCCCAGTATTCGGGTCGCCCGATGCCCATAGTGCATGCCGCCATCGAGATGAACTCCTCCCGTGCGGTGGCATGGAACCACGGGTAGCCTGCCAGCAAGTAGCACTTGTCGCCCTCGCGTTTGTAGAACTGCGCTGCCGAGTTCTTGAGACAGCCGAACATATTATCCCGCGGTACGCGGCGTGCCAACTCTTTGGTCCATAAGGCTTTCAGTGTGCTTGGTTTCACCTCACTGATGCCTGCCGAGAAGATAACACTCTCGCCACGCTTCATGGGCATCTCGAACCAGCCCGGCACCAACTGGTCTTCCTTGTAGTCGTAGCCGCGCTCTTGCTCCTTCTGATATTCTATTCCCTTGTACCACTGCGGGTTATGTGTATATTCCACCCGTTTGGAGCACTGCATATACAGTTCGGGGAACTCCTCGTACATACGGCACGCACGCCCGTTTTGCACCTCGCGCATGTCCGAGTTGGCGCGGTCGTTCTCGTGTGTGAGGGTGTTCACACTACGGAAAGCAAGGAAGGGTTTCAGGCGCAGCGTGGTGGGCGAGTGTGCTTCCAACAGCGTGTAGCGTATGAGCACGCGCGGCTCAAAACTGACGAGCATACGTTCCTTGGTAAGGATGACCCCGCCTACACGGTAGGTGGTCTTGCTAATCACCTCACAATCAAACTCGCGGATATACTTGTGCCCATTTGGGGAATATATGTTGTCGCCATACTTGTGGATGCCGAGATTGAACTCTGCGCCATGCTGAATCACTGTCTCGTCGAGGCTGCCGAGCAGCACATAGTTGTCCTCGGGCACCTGCTCCCGCAGCGGCACTACCAACTGCCCGTGGTACTTGCGCGTGTTGCAGTCCACGATAGTCGTGGAGTTGTATGCGCCTGCACGGTTGGTGCGAATCATTTCTTTGCTCAGACTGCGCTCAAGGTTGATGAGAAGCGTCTTGTCAAAATTAAGGTAACTCATTGATTTAGTTGTATTTGGAGTCGTACTTCACCTCTGCGTCCATGCAGAACTGCCGTATCTGCTGTTCGGCATCGCGCTTGCAAATCAGCAGTACGCCGTCCGACTCCGCCACTATCGTATCTTCCAGCCCCTGAATCACTGCCAGATGTCCTTCGGGCATGGTCACGATATTGCCTTTGCTGTCGTAGTACATGGCATCGGCATGCAACGTAACATTCCGGTTTTCATCTTTTTCACTCAACTCATACAGCGAGCCCCATGTACCCAAATCGCTCCATCCGAAGTCGCTCGGCATTACGTACACATTCTTCGCCTTTTCCATGATGCCGTAGTCAATCGACACATTCGGGCAGGTGGGGAACATCTCCTGTATGAACGATTCCTCGTGGTCGGTGCCCATGCTGTCCTCGCCTGCCAGGAATTTCTCCACCACCTCGGGCAGGAACTCACGGAAAGCGGCACGTATCGCACGCAGGTTCCACAGGAAGATACCCGAGTTCCACAGGAAGTCTCCACTCTGCACAAACACTTTCGCCAACTCCAATTCAGGCTTTTCGGTGAATGCACGCACCTTGCATATACTTCCCTCTTCAATGCCGCCTTCGCTCTCTGCCTGGATATAGCCGTAGCCCGTCTCGGGGCGTGTAGGCTTCATGCCAAGGGTCAGCAGCGCGTCGTGGTCGCCGGTGAACTCAAAGCCACGGCGGATGGCATCTTGGAACTTGTCTTCTTGCAGTATCAGGTGGTCGCTCGGGGTTACCACTATGTTGGCATTCAGCCGGTCATCGTCCCATGGCACTTCTTTTCCCACACCTGCTCGCTGACGTACCATTGACTTGATGTGTGCTATCGCATACGCGATGCACGGGGCGGTATTGCGGCGTGCAGGCTCGCACAGCACCTGCTCCACAGTCAGGTCGGGTACCTGCTGAAGGACAGTCTCCAAGTACCGTACATTGGTTACAATCAGCATATTCTCTATTGGCACCAACGGGCGGAACCTGTCCACCGTCATCTGCAACAGGCTCTTGCCTGTGCCAAAGAAGTCCAGAAACTGTTTGGGTTTGCTATTCCTACTGAACGGCCAAAAGCGGCTACCTACACCGCCCGCCATAATGACACAATAATTGTTTTTCGCTATCATGATAGTTCTTTGTTGTTATTACTCATATTTTGTTTATTGCTCATAAGAATACTTTGCGCGCAAAGTTACGACATTTTTGGCATATTTGCAAATATGGAACGATTCTGCGACGAGTAATTCGCAGAAGAAACGCGGGGTGCTGTATAATCTTTGGTGGCAATTATGATATGAGTGCCGTCGGAGTTGCCGAATGAGTAGATGATAGGTTAGATTTTATTAGAAAAATAACAGAAAGAAGACACGCTATTCGCTCGGAGTTCTCTCGGTATTCACCCGATAAAATGCAGGAATTGAATGCCGGGTGGAATTTAACATTCTTTGGCTATAGCGGGAGATTGTTTTTGCTCGTACCGGTTGATTTGCGCGGTTGCCACCTTGATGGTCTGTTCCAGTTGCCGGATATCTTTCATGAGAAAGCCGAGTTGATAGGTCTCCGTGAGGGCTGTTTTCTCTTTGTCGGACAGGTAGTAGACCCATGCCTTGGCGGGTTTGTCGCCCTCTCCACGTACGCGGATGCGTGCGGATTGGTGGGTGCTGACGAAATTGAGTAGTTGGAGTGCGGTGGCATCTTCGAGGGTCATTATCTCGTGCCAGCCTTCGGCATTGAAACTATGGTTGGAGCCTGTGTAGCGGCTATCTTCGTTGTCGGCGGATAGGGTGATAGAGGTTTGCCCTACTTGGGCAGCACCGAAATAGTAACTCTTGACGATGGTGAGCCGGTCGTCGCGGACATAGGCTTGGAGGAAGTTGCGCGAGGTGTTGCTGCCCGTGGCGAGGAGACGGTGGACGTAGCGTCCGTGGTCCTCGTATCGGTCGTTTTTCTCGTAGCGGAAGTGCTTAAGGAGGATATCTGACTGCGGCAGTAGGGTGGTGAGCAGCGAGTCGGAGTAGGCGAGTGTCTGTTTGGCTTCGAGGTAGGTGATGCTGTCTTGGAGTGCTTTGGCGGCACGCCGTTGTGTTACCTCGCGCGGATAGGCGGAGTGGACGGAGTCCAACAGCAGGTTGGCAGCACGCCACTGACCTTGGTTGACAAGGGCTTGCGCCTCGGCGACAAGGGCAGAGGCACGTGCCTCGTCGTTGGGTTGGCAGGCGTAGAAACAGGTGAGCCATGCAAGACTCATGCAGATGATGATGCGGGTTTTGGTGTTCATAGCAGATGTATCATGTTGTCGAAAAGCAATGCAAAAGTACAAAGAATAGTTTGAAAGACGAAAAAAAGTCGAAAAAAAGTGCATTATCTTGGTGGTTTGTTTTTTTTTGCGTACCTTTGCAGCCGATAAACTATGTAAAATAAATTAACAATATAACAAACCTTTATTCGTATGAAGAAATCGTTATTTTTTGTGTCGGTGCTTGCTGCGGCATTGCTGACATCTTGCGGAAATCCTGTAGCACCTGAGCAGGTAACCGTTAACCCCAGCCCTCTGACCGTGGTCGGAGACAAAGTGAATGCAGACATTACGGGTACATTCCCTGTTAAGAAGTTCTCGAAGAAAGCCATCGTTACCATTACTCCCGTGCTGAAATACGAGGGTGGCGAGGCACTTGGCGAGCCTGTTACCTACGTAGGTGAGAAGGCAAAAGAGAATGGCAAGACCGTTTCGTACAAGAATGGCGCGCGCTACAAACAGACGGCTTCGTTTGACTACGTGCCCGCTATGGCTAAATCGGAGTTGTATCTGCGCTTTACGGCGAAGAACGGCAACAAAGAGGTTACAATTCCTGATATGAAAGTGGCTGACGGTGTGGTTGCTACCGCGAAGTTGGCTGACGCCAAGGAGGTGGAACCGCAGATTACGGCAGACAAGTTCCAGCGTATCATCCAAGAGATGCAAGAGGCTGATATCCGTTTCCTTATCCAGCAATCCAACTTGCGCAGTTCCGAACTCAAGTCACAAGAGATGAAAGACCTGCAGGCTGCTATCAAGGATGCTGACAAAGATGAGAAGAAGGCTATCAACAAACTCGAAGTATCGGGTTATGCTTCTCCGGATGGCGGTGTGAAACTGAATACCACTCTGGCTGATGCACGTCAGGCAAATGCGCAGAAGTACCTGCAGAAACAGTTGAAGAAGGACAAAGTGAAAGCCAACATTGAGTCTTCGGTTACCGCTCAGGACTGGGAAGGCTTCCAGAAGGCAATGGAAGCAAGCAATATCCAAGACAAGGACCTCGTGCTCCGTGTGCTGAGTATGTACAGCGACCCCGAGGAGCGTGAAACACAAATCAAGAACCTGAGCGCTGTCTATAAGACCATTGCCGAGGAGATATTGCCGGGATTGCGTCGCAGCCGCCTTATCCTGACTACCGACCTGATTGGTAAGTCTGATGAGGAGATTGCCACCTTGGCAAAGAACGACCCTGCCGCTCTCAATGTAGAAGAACTGCTCTATGCGGCTACGCTGACCAACGCTGCCAATGAGAAGATGGCTATCTACAAGAAGGTTGTTGAACTCTTCCCGAATGACTATCGTGGATACAACAATGTGGGTATGCTCTACTTCAAGCAGGGCAGCATTGCAGAGGCACGCCGCAGTTACACCCAGGCTCTGAAGATTGCCGGCAACAACCCCGATGTAAACTACAACGCAGGTGTGGCTGCTATGGCTGACAACGACCTGAAGATGGCTGAGCAATACCTCGGCAAGGCTGCTGGTACCGCAGGCAACCTGAATGCCGCTATGGGTACCCTCTATACTATGAAGGGTGACTATGCTGCCGCTAAGAAAGCCTATGGCACCAAGCCCAGCAACAATGCCGCTGTTCAGCAAATCCTCAACGAGGACTATGCAGGTGCACGTCAGACCTTGGCTAAGGTGGAGAACCCCAATGCAACGACTGCTTACCTGGCTGCTATCGTAGGTGCACGCACCAACGACCGCGACGCTGTGTATAGCAACCTGAAGGCTGCCGTAGCACGTGACGCACAGTTTGCCAAGAAAGCACAAAAGGATATTGAGTTCGCTAAATACCAAGAGGACGCTCAGTTCCAGGCAATCATTAAATAATGTCGATACTTTTTCCGAAAGTACCGAAACCACGTGAGTGGGACTACCGCCCCATTTACTACGATAAAGAGAAGGAGGCGCGCAAGGATAAACTTGCGCGTCTTCATCGTGGTTCGTTCCGTGAGGCACATGAGGCGAACACTCATAGGCGCAAAGACGATGCACGCCGCAAGTCCAAGTTGGTGTTTTGGATAGCATTGCTGGCTCTGTTGCTGTTTGCATTCTACTACTTGCTGTAGAATTGTCGCGGGTCTATCGCGGGTCTGTAGCGGGTCTCACACAGAGAACAATAGGTCATGACGGACATCATTCACTTACTTCCCGACAGTGTTGCCAACCAGATAGCGGCAGGCGAGGTGATACAGCGCCCCGCCTCGTGCTTGAAAGAGTTGGTGGAGAACTCGTTGGACGCGGGGGCCAAGCATATCCGTGTCATGGTGCGTGATGCGGGACGCACACTCTTGCAGGTGGTGGATGACGGCAAAGGTATGAGTCCAACGGACGCACGTATGGCGTTTGAGCGGCATGCCACGTCCAAAATAGCGCAGGCGTCTGACCTCTTCCACCTGCGCACGATGGGTTTCCGTGGGGAGGCTCTGGCAAGCATATGTGCCGTGGCACAAGTGGAGATGCAGACCCGCCGCCCCGAAGACGAGGTGGGTACGTATCTCGAGATAGCAGGTTCCGATGTTCTCAAGCAGGAGATGGTGCAATGCCCCGCCGGTACGAATATGCGGGTAAAGAACCTGTTCTACAATGTGCCCGCGAGGCGCAAGTTCCTCAAGACCGACCAGACAGAGTTGCGTAACCTGTTGGCTGAGTATCACCGTATAGTGCTGGTGAATCCCGATGTGCAGTTTACCTTTGTCAGCAACGATGAGATACTGTCCGAACTGTCGACGGGAACAACCAAACAGCGCATAGAAGCCGTATTCGGGCACACCTCCAAGCCTTTCACGGGGCAGTTGGTAGATGTGGCTACCCGCACGGAACTGGTGAACATCTACGGTTTCGTAGGCAAGCCTGAGTCGGCCGGTAAGAACAGCCAACAATATATGTTCGTGAACGGTCGCTATATGCGGCACCCCTATTTCCACAAGGCTGTGATGACTGCCTATGCGGGTATGCTGCAGCCTGACCATGCGCCGTCTTATTTTCTCTATTTCGATATCCACCCCGATGCCATAGATGTGAATATCCATCCGACAAAGACAGAGATAAAATTCGCTGACGAGCAGGCTATCTTCCAAATCCTGTTGGCATCGGTACGCGAAGCACTGGGCAAGTTCAATGTCGCCCCTTCGCTGGACTTCACTACGGAGTCCCGTTTGGATATGCCGCAGCCGGTGGCAGGCAACAAATCTTTCGCCGTTCCGCAAATACAGACCGACCCGAACTACAACCCGTTCCGACCGCAAAACAGGCACACAAACAGTGTCCCACAGCCGTGGGAACGCCTGTATAATGCCAATCCCCGTCCTATTCCGTCTGTGGAGGTTGAGCCAACGGCACCCTTGTTTACCTTGCCGCAAATAGGAGCCGACACGCCTCTGCTGCAGTCGCAAGCCAAGTACATCGTGGCACCAGCAGACGGCGGACTGCTACTGGTGCACCAGCATCGCGCCCATGTAGCGATACTCTACCGCGAACTGGTGGAGCAACTGCGCTCGCGCCACGGCATCACACAGCCGGTCCTGTTCCCCGAGGTGATAGACTTGTCGCCTGACGACTGGCACACATTGCAAAGCCTGTTGGCAGACCTGCAGGCGGTGGGCTTTACTCTGGAGCAGTTCTCACCGAGTGCCTACAGCATCACCTCCGTTCCCGCACTGTTGGGGCAGCAGAACGCCTCCGAGACACTCCTGCAAGTTATTCACCAAGTGCAGGATACCGGCTCCAGCGCCTCTGCCGAGTGGCAGAAGACCGTTGCCTTGTCCTTAGCCGACAGAATGGCTATCCCGGTAGGAAAGACCCTGACGGACAACGAGATGCGCGACCTGCTCCTGCGACTGCTGCAGCACACCGACTCGCGCTATCTGCCTAATGGTCAAACCATATTCACCATACTCACCAATGATGACCTTCAAAAGTATTTCTAAAGTCCTCGCAGGCATATCGATTGCTCTCCTGTGTGCGTCCTGCAACAATCCTGAACAACAGACTATCACCATCCTGCATACCAACGACACCCACTCGCAGGTCGAGCCTATCGAGGCGGGCAAGCGTGATGCCAACTGCGCAGGTTATGCGCGTCGTATGGGTTTCATCGAGCGCGAGCGTCAGGCTGACCCTGACCTTATATTGGTAGATGCCGGCGATTTTAGCCAGGGTACGCCCTATTTCAATTTCTACCATGGGCGCATCGAGATGGACGCCCTCAACCGTATGGGGTACGATGCCGCCACATTGGGCAACCACGAGTTCGACTATGGCTTGGACACGCTGGCGGTGATACTGCGTATGGCGCAGTTCCCCATCGTCTGTGCCAACTACGATGTCCGCAACACCCCGTTGGACGGGCTGGTGAAGCCCTACACTATCCTCCGCAAGAAAGGTCTGCGGATAGGCGTGTTCGGTATAGGCGTGAACCCGAACAGCCTCATTGCCACCAAGAATTTCGCCCCTGTGCGTTACCTTGACCCCATCGTATCGGCACAAGAGACTGCCACACTTCTCCGCCACGACAAGCACTGCGATGTCGTTATCTGCCTCAGCCACCAGGGCACCAACCACGCCGTGGACGGGCAGGTGTCCGATGTGGAACTGGCAGCCGCCACGCGTGACATCGATGTGATTATCGGTGCCCACACGCACAAAGTGGTTGAGAACCTGCATGTTGCCAACCTCGATGGTGATAATGTCCTCCTTGCCCAAACCGGCAAATCCGGTGCCCGAATAGGCAAAATCACCCTCACCGTAACCCAATAGGTCTTTGCAACCATACAATTAGCCACGGTTCACCCTATTGTTTAATGGCACAACAACCCTCTCGAAGTTGCCTAATTAATGGCTAATTCGTGGTAATTATATGTTCCCCAACCTGTAAGACAACTGTTAACAGTTATATTCTCGTCAGTTTTGCGTAGGTGAGCAGCAGCGTCTTCTTGCCCACGTTGTCGAACTGTATATCAATCTTGTCGTTCTCATTCTCGCGATAGACCGCCAGCACCGTGCCATCACCAAACGTGCGGTGGTTGACGCGGTCGTCTTTCTTCCACTCGCTGCGGATGGCTTTCTTCGCGGTCTTCTCCAATGCCCCTGTGGTGCGACGCAGGTTTTGCGGAGCCGCTGTCGCCGGTGCTGACGGGCGTGCACCGTTGTTACTGCTTGGTTTATAGCCTTTTGGCACGCTCAGCACGCTCTCACCCATCCGCGATGCCTCCACCTGCACCACAAACCGCGGGTCTATGTCCTTGATAAACCTTGACGGCGACGAGAATGTCGTCTGCCCGTTGCGGAAGCGTTGCCGCGCACACATCAGGTAGCACTGCTCCATAGCGCGCGTGATGGCGACATACAGCAGCCGCCGTTCCTCCTCCATTTCCTTCGGCGACTGGCAGAACTGCGACGGGAACAGGTTCTCTTCCAGCCCCACAATAAACGCCACACGGAACTCCAATCCCTTGGCGGAATGCACCGTCAGCAGCGTCACTCGCGGCTGCTCGTCGTCCTGACGCTCGTCCTGGTCGGTCAGCAGACTGACCTCCGCCAGGAAATCCGTCATCGGAGTGAAGTCAATTCCCTGCTTCTTGCGCGCCTCCACGTACTCATGGATACCCGCCAGCATCTCCTGCAGGTTCTCCAGTCGCGCCACGCCCTCCTGCGAAGTGTCTTGCTTGGCATCGCGCATCACGCCCGACTCACGCAGCACATCCTCTGCAAAACTGTAGGCGTCCTCTGTCTCGCCACGTTGCGCAAAGCGTTGAATCATCTGCGCAAAGTCCGTCAGTTTCTTTTTGGTTGCCGTAGCCACCTCCACTTTGGCACCGTCGGGGTCGGAAACCACCTCGAACAGCGACCTGCCCATCGTGCGTGCCGCCTCGCTCACGCGCCCTACCGTGGTGTCGCCTATACCGCGTATCGGGTAGTTTATCACCCGCAGAAGTGCCTCGTTGTCAGCGGGATTCACCGCTATACGGAAGTACGCAAGCGCATCTTTTATCTCTTTGCGCTGGTAGAACGACGTGCCTCCGTAGATGCGGTACGGGATAGACAGGTGCCGCAACTCGTCCTCTATCACACGCGACTGGGCGTTGGTCCTGTACATCACCGCGATGTCATCGTAGGTCAAATCGCCCTTTGCACCTGCTTTCATCAGCATTTTTATCTGCTGAGCCACGGCCTTTGCCTCGTCCCTGTCGGTCATATAGGTGGACAGCCGCAACCTGTCGCCCTGCTCTTTCTCCGAATATACCTCCTTGAATATCTGCCCTTTATTATGCCTAATCAACGAATTAGCGGCATTCACTATCGTCTGTGTCGAGCGGTAGTTGCGTTCCAGTTTGAACAACTGCGCATTGGCGTACCCTTTCTGGAACGTCAGTATATTCTCGATGTTCGCTCCGCGGAACGAGTATATCGACTGCGCATCGTCTCCCACCACGCACACGTTGTTCTGTGGCTCCGCCAATCGCTTCACTATCAGGTATTGCGAGTAGTTCGTGTCCTGATACTCGTCCACCAATATATATCGGAAAATATCTTGATACTTGCGCAGCACCTCCTCGTCTTGCTTGAACAGCACATTGGTCATAAACAGCAAGTCATCGAAATCCATCGCATTGGCAGCGCGCAGACGGCGGTTGTATTCCGTGTAGATGCGCGTCATCTCGTACAGACGCTCGAAGCGGTCTTGCATCGTGAACTCGCGGTTTGCAGCGTATTGGGTAGGGGAGAGCAGATGGTTCTTCGCCATCGATATACGACTGAGCAGCGTACCCACCTTATATACTTTCTCGTCCAACTGCATATCCTTCACGATATGTTTCAGCAGCGACTTCGAGTCTGTCGTGTCGTATATCGAGTAGTCGCGCGTGAAGCCTATCTTGTCCGCCTCTTGCCGCAAGATGCGGGCGCAGATGGAGTGGAATGTCCCCATCCACAAGTAGCGTGCCACCTCGTCGCCCACCAACTGCCCGATACGGCTCTTCATCTCGCGCGCCGCCTTGTTCGTGAAGGTCAGTGCAAGGATATGCCCCGCCGCCACACCGTGCTCCAGCAGATACGCTATCTTATACGTCAGCACACGCGTCTTGCCCGACCCCGCACCCGCTATCACCAACTGCGGACCTTCACTATATTCCACCGCCGCACGCTGCGACGGATTCAACTCATTCAGATAATTCATATTCACCTGTTTACTCGTTTCTACTCGCCAATTTTCTTGTTCCTACTTGGCTTTTTTCTTGTTCCTGTTCACCAATTCTCTTATCCCTACTCGACAATTCTCTTATTTGGATTCGCCTGATTTCTTGCCGCAAAGTTACAAAAAAAATATCACTTTGGCAACAACCGTCTTCCAAAATCGCCATTTCCTTAAAATCATTACGCATTGTGCATTATACATTGCGCATTGTTTATCGGGTTAAGAGTATGTGATTAGTATGATATTAGTATGTGATTAGTATGTGATTAGTATGTGATTGAACCGTCAATGTCGTGAGGATAGGCACATCCATTTGCGCATTACGCATTGTGCATTGCGCATTGTATTAGCCTTCACAAAAAATTAACAATCAAAAGTTTGTGTGTGTCAACAAAAAGCAGTACCTTTGCGCCAACGTTGGATGATGGGAATACTATCAACAACTGATAGGGATACTATCGTACGACTCAAACTATTAACCAAATAATAACTTAAAATCAATCTATTATGAAAAGATTATCTATCTTTTTCGCCGCGCTGATGGCATGCACACTGTCATTCGCGCAAACGACAGTTACAAAAACTGTGGATGAGTTGGTAACAGCCAACAAATGGACGGTGTCATCGGGGAATACTGCTACTTGTTACAAGAATTTTTCTTTGGACAAAAATGTTACAGTCTCGACATCGGGCGAGGATAATTGTGGCAGTGTATGGGGGGAAAGTAATAGGCAGTGGCGTTTGTATCAAAACAAGGAAGGTGATATTACAATCGCAGTTAGTGGGGACTATACCATTTCCAGCGTAACACTGACATATGCTGTAAGTAATGACGGAGTCTTGCAAAATGATACTACTAAATGTGAATCAGGAACGGCCATTTCTGTAGATGCAAAGAGTATTACTTTAACTGTAGGTTGTACGGGAACAAAAAACAAAGGACAAGTTAGAATTACCCAATTCTCTGTAACTTACGCAGCAGAAGGTGGTACAACAGAGCCCGTTGCAGTTGAGAGCGTGGCTTTGGACAAAGCAGAGTTGAGCATTGCAGCAGGCAAGACCGCTACCCTCGTGGCTTCTATCACTCCTGCCAACGCTACCAACAAGAGCGTTACTTGGGCAACCGACAACGACAAAGTGGCTACCGTGGCTGACGGCGTTGTTACCGCTGTGGCAGAAGGCAAAGCAAACATCACCGTTACCACCGCAGACGGTGCCAAAACCGCTACCTGCGCCGTTACCGTTACTGCTGCTTCGCAGGCAGTGGATGTTACGATATACTCGGTAGATTTCACCAAAGCCGCTGAAGCCAAAACATGGACTATTGACGACAAAGAGAAAGCAGGTTTGGACTATGTTTGGCAACAGACGACTTCCTTCGGTATGAAAGCCAGTGCATATGTAAGCAAGAAGAACTACGCTACCGAATCATGGCTCATCTCACCGGCAATAGACTTCTCCCGCGCAGAGTCCGCAACTATGACCTTCAACCATGCACGCAAGTTCGGTAGCAACGACCACTTGTCCGTTAAGGCAACCACCGATGGTGGTAGCACATGGGATGATTTGACGGTATCAGAATGGCCTGATGGTAAGAGTTGGGACTTTATCGAAGCAACTGCAGACTTGAGTAAACTGCTCGGCAGTGCCAAAGCACAAATAGCATTTGTCTATACCAGTACCTCTTCGAGTGCGGCTACGTGGGAGATAAAGAACCTGACTATCAACGGCACAGAGACATATGTACCCGCTACCGGCATCACTCTTAGCACAACGGCACTCACTATGCAAAAGTATAAATACATATCGTTGATTGCTACTGTAACTCCCGCTACAACAACCGATGCTGTTGTTTGGAAATCTGACAATGAAGAAGTAGCCACTGTATCAGAGAAGGGCGTAGTAACTGCTGTCGCTACAGGTACTGCCAATATCACTGCCACAGCGGGCAAATACTCTGCAACGTGTGCAATAACTGTAGAAGAAGCCACCTTTATCACCTGCGCACAGGCTGTAGAAATCGCTTCGAAGGTATCCGGTGACAACGTGCCTGCCGAAGGTGGTATGTATGTCATCCGCGGCTATGTAACCGCATATAAAGGTACACCTGCTGATGATATGGAGACATACAAGAACTACTCGGCTTGGCTTGCTGACACCAAAGATGGTGGCGAAGTCTTTATGGCTTTCCAAGTAAAACCTGTGGACGGAACGACCGTTGCTGCTGTAGGCGACCTCGTAGAGGTTGTTGGTGACATCACGCAATACAACGGCACCTACGAAACAATGGGTCGCGGTACGGCTACTATCAAAGTGATTCCTGATACTACTACCGCTCTTGACAACAACACCGTTGACGAGGTAGTGGTTGAGAAAGTTATCCGCGACGGACAGGTTCTTATCATCCGCGATGGCAAGATTTACAACCTGATGGGCAAAGAAATTGAATAACCCACTCCCCCCCTCCCTGAGGGGGACATGAGTCCTGAGAGGTTGTCTCACACACGAGACAACCTCTTTTCTTATGTTTTGTGTAAGTCAATTATTTTTAGTACCTTTGCCGCGAGTTTGCCATATTGGCAGAACGCTTATACAACCGAGAATTGCGGCTGGCAGCAGCCGGCAGACAGACAAGATGAAAGAAGTTTCAACCAAAAAACTGTTAGATACCATTGTAGAGGGTATCCAAAACCGTAAGGGACACCGTATTGTGATTGTGGATTTGCGCCGCCTGAAAGACGCGCCCGTGGACTATTTCGTGATAGCAGAAGGCAACTCGAACACCCAAGTGGTGGCGATAGCCGACGAGGTGGACGACCATGTGCGCACCACCACCCACGTGCACCCGTTGGCAATCGACGGGCGCGACAACGCCGAGTGGATAGCCATGGACTATGGCACGATATTTGTCCATATCATGCAGCGGGAGCCCCGTGCGTACTACGACATCGAGCACCTGTGGGCAGACGGCAAACTGACCGAGATACCCGAAGAGTAAATCCTGACATTAACTATAGAAATCAAAAAGAGATGGCAAATCAACCCAACAACCAAAACCAGCCTCAGAAACCCGGACGCTCACGCCTGTCGTGGCTCTACTACGTGGTGATGCTGACGCTGCTGGTGCTGCTGTTCTACCCCTTCGGAGGACGCGGCGTGCAGAAAGACCTGAGTTACACCAAGTTCCAAGCATACATCGAGAACGATGCGGTGGCATCGCTGGTGGTGAGTGATGACAATACCGCTATGGCGAAGATACGCCCCGAGAGTTATGCCATCGTGTTCGGCAACCGCGAAGAGGGCGAAGACGTGCGCGGCGAACTGACAGCACTCATCCCGTCGGTGGAGGAGTTCAGCAAGTTCATCGACCAAGTGAACACCAACCGCCAGGCGCAAGGCAAGGCGGTAATAGATGTAACCTACACGAAATCGCGCGACTACTGGTACCTGATATTGGTGAACGTGCTGCCGCTGCTGCTGATAGTGATGTTCTTCGTGTGGATGAGTCGCGGCATAGGCGGCGGTGCCGGTGGGGCTGCCAACATCTTCGGTGTAGGCAAAGCCAAAGCACAAATCATTGACAAGGACAAGAAAGACAAGGTAACATTCAAAGACGTTGCCGGTCTGGAAGGTGCCAAACAAGAGGTGGAAGAGGTGGTCTCTTTCCTCAAAGACCCGAAGAAATACACCGACCTCGGCGGTAAGATACCCAAGGGCGTGCTGCTGGTAGGCCCTCCCGGGACAGGTAAGACGTTGCTTGCCAAGGCAGTGGCGGGCGAGGCGAATGTGCCGTTCTTCTCAATGTCGGGTAGCGACTTCGTGGAGATGTTCGTGGGCGTGGGTGCCAGCCGTGTGCGCGACCTGTTCCGCCAAGCCAAAGAGAAAGCACCCGCTATCATCTTCATCGACGAGATAGACGCTGTGGGGCGTGCCCGCGGGCGCAACTCGTTTGCAAGCGGGGGCAACGACGAGCGGGAATCGACGCTAAACCAGTTGCTGACGGAGATGGACGGCTTCGGCACCAACTCGGGTGTCATCATACTGGCTGCCACCAACCGTGCCGATGTGCTTGACCCCGCGCTGCTGCGTGCAGGGCGTTTCGACCGGCAGATACACGTGGAACTGCCCGACCTGCAGGAGCGCAAAGAGATATTCGAGGTGCATCTGAAGCCTTTGAAGTTGGATAATACGGTAGATGTCAACCTCCTTGCCAAGCAGACCCCGGGGTTCTCGGGTGCGGACATTGCCAACGTGTGCAACGAGGCGGCATTGATTGCTGCCCGCAACAACCACAAGAAAGTAGGCAAACAGGACTTTATGGACGCGGTGGACCGTATCATAGGCGGTCTCGAGCGCAAGAACAAGATAATGACCGACGAGGAGAAACGCTCGGTGGCTTATCATGAGGCAGGGCACGCCACTATCTCGTGGCTGCTGCGGTACGGCAATCCGCTGGTGAAGGTGACCATCGTGCCTCGCGGTGTGGCATTGGGTGCGGCATGGTATCTGCCCGAGGAGCGGCAACTGACCAACCGTGAGCATATCCTCGACGACCTCTGCTCGCTACTGGGCGGACGTGCCGCCGAGGAGGTGTTCCTGCACCAGACTTCGACAGGCGCACTCAACGACCTTGAGCGCGCCACCAAGCAGGCGTATGCCATGGTGGCATACTATGGTATGTCCGACAAACTGCAGAACGTCAGTTTCTATGACTCCACAGGGCGTTACGACTACGGACTCACCAAGCCCTATTCGGAAAAGACGGCGGAACTGATTGACGAAGAGACATCGGCGATTATTGCCACGCAGATGGAGCGTGCCAAACAGATACTGCAAGAGCATGCCGAGGGGCACAACCGCATCGCGCAACTGCTGATTGAGCATGAGGTCATCACCTCGGAGGACGTGGCGGCTATCCTTGGTCCGCGCCCGTGGAAGAGCCGCGAAGACGAGATAATAGAGGCTAACGAGGCTATGCAGGAGGCAGAGAAGAAAGCCGAAGAGAAGAGCGGAGAGACTGCCCCGAAAGAGGAAGACAAGGCTGCAGAACCGGCACCTGATAATCAGGACGATACAGAGAAAATGACAAAATAATGCATTTTTTTGTCCGGAAAGTGTAGTTTTTTGCCTCTTTTTGCGTTATATATATAGAAACATGCGTCTCGGGGAGTGAGGAATGGGAGCAGAGAGTACGGACGCAAGACAAGAATTGGAAACAAGGGATAGCAACTAACAAGTAAATCTATTATGAAGAAACTCATTCTTAGCACATTCGTGCTGGCGTTGGGCTTGACCGCCGCAGCGCAACAACCGCAGCCGCTGCCTATTGACTCGGCTGTACGAGTAGGGCACCTTGACAACGGGTTGACCTACTACATCCGCCACAACGAGTACCCCAAACAGCGTGCCGAGTTCCATATCGCGCAGGCAGTGGGTGCTATCCTCGAAGAGGACAACCAGAACGGTCTGGCGCACTTCCTCGAGCACATGGCATTCAACGGCACAGAGCATTTCCCCGGCAAGGGTATCATCGAGTACTTCGAGTCTATCGGTGTGAACTTCGGCGGAAACATCAATGCCTACACCTCGTTGGACGAGACCGTGTATCGTCTCTCCGATGTGCCTACCTACCGCGAGGGTATTGTTGACTCCGCCTTGTTGGTGATGCACGACTGGGCGTGCGGTCTGTCGCTTCTGCCCGAAGAGATTGATGCCGAGCGCGGTGTCATTCGCGAGGAGTGGCGCACAGGTGCAGATGCCAACCGCCGTATGTGGAAAGCCATCAACCCGCTCAAGTACCCAAACAGCCAATACGCAAAGCGCGATGTGATTGGTGACACGGCTGTCATCAACAACTTCGCTTACGATGCACTCCGCTCCTACTACCACAAGTGGTATGGTCCTGACAACCAGGCTATCATTGTAGTAGGCGACATCAATGTGGACACTGTTGAGGCAAAGATTAAAGCCCTGTGGGCAGATGTGCCGGCACGTGAGAACCGTGGCGAGCGTCCGCTCTACTCCGTGGACGACAACGCAGAACCTATTGTGGCTATTGTTACCGACCAAGAGGCGCAATACACCCGTATTGCATTGGACTACAAGAAAGCCAAACTGCCTAAGGCTCTGCGCGGTACCGATGTGGACTATATGCTGTCGATGATGCACAACCTCATCTGCGGTATGCTCAACAACCGCTTGCAAGACTTGGCTATGGACCCCAACGCCTCTTTCGTAGGCGCAGGCTCTTACTATGGCGAGTTGGTGAAAGAGAAAGACGCATTTGTGGCAATCTATGTGACAAAAGACGCACAGGAGACGCAGGCATACAAAGACCTGCTCACACAAATGGAGAAGATGCGCCGCTATGGCTTCACGCAGTCGGAACTCGACCGCGTATGGACCGAGACAGAGTCGTCCTACGAGAAGCAATATAACGAGCGCAACTCGGTACGCAACATCACCTATACACGTGAGTATATCCGCAACTTCCTGGACGATGAGGTTATCCCGGGTATCGAGTGGGAGTACAAGACCCTCCCGATGCTGCGCCAGATGATTGACCTCGCCTCGCTCAACAAGATGGCAGAGTCGTTCATCACCGACGAGAACCTGATTATTGCCATCACCGCACCCGAGAAAGAGAGCGTCAACCTGCCGTCCGAACAGCAGATACGCAGCCTCTTGGCAGAGTCCAAGACGTGGGAGATAGCCGCTCCGGTAGAGGAGACTATCCGCACCACCCTGGTCGAGAAAGCACCCAAGGCAGGTAAAATCAAGAAGACCGCCTACAACGAGGCACTCGGTACTACCGAATGGACTCTCTCCAACGGCGTGCGCGTTATCCTCAAACCGACCACCTTCAAGCAGGACGAGATACTGATGTCGGCTAACTCGTTTGGCGGCACCTCCACGGTGTCGGAAATCAGCGATCTGCCCTCGGCACGCTTTGCTACCGACATTGTTGAGTTCTGCGGTATCGGCGACTTCAGCCTGACCGAGTTGCAAAAGGCACTCACGGGCAAGTATGTGAGCGTCAGCCCGTCTATATCAAGCACCACCGAGTCTATGAGCGGCAGTTCCAATATCAAGGACCTCGAGACCATGCTCCAACTCAACTACCTCTACTTCACGGCACCCCGCCGCGACGAGAAAGCATTTGAGGCTCTCAAAGGCATTATGGCTACCCAACTCAAGAACAAAGAGGCAGAACCCAAATATGCTTGGGGCGACTCTATCAGCCTGATGGCGACCAACTACTCACCGCGTACTATCCTGCAAGACGAGAAGATGCTCGAGGCGATAGATATGGACAAGGCAATTGCATTCTACAAGAAGCGTTTTGCTAATCCTGCTGACTTCACGTTCTTCTTCACCGGCAACATCGACCCTGCCGATCCCGCGTTCCAAAAGATGGTATGCACATGGATAGGCGGTATGAAGACCAACAAGAAACATGAGTCGTTTGTGGACAACAATGTGCGTGCACCGCAAGGCATTCAGAAGAACTACTTCACACGCTCTATGCACACCCGTACGGCGTCTAACTTTATCCAGTACACCTCGTATGACATCCCTTACACGATGGAGAATATGCTCAATCTGCGTATGATTGGCCGTATCCTCAGCACACGCTACCTGGAGTCTATCCGTGAGCGCGAGGGTGGTTCGTATGGCGTAGGTGTGGCAGGTCGCTTGTATCGCAATCCTGTGGCAGAGGCTGAGTTGCTTATGCAGTTCGACACCGACCCCGAGAAGCAGGAGAAACTGATGGGTATCATTCACGAAGAGGTGCAGACTATCATTGACAACGGTCCGTTGGCTACCGACCTCGGCAAGGAGAAAGAGTCCATGCTTAAGGACTATGACGAGAACCTCGAGAAGAACGGCTATTGGCTCAACACCATTCTCTATCGCTACTACATCTACGGCGAGAACTACCTCACTGACTACCCCGCAGCAGTACGCGCTTTGTCGGCAGAGTCCGTACAGAGTATGCTCCGCAAACTTGTCAGTGCAGGCAATATGTTCGAGGTGGTAATGCTGCCCGAATAATATACATATCTGTATAGAAACAGCAACGCCCGCTGCCATGTGAGATAGCAGCGGGCGTCTTTCTCGAGTAACTGTAGTTACATGGCTCTTTTACAAGTTAGGCATCCGTTCTTACTCTGCTTTGAGGCGGATGGCGAAGCCGCCGCCAGAGGCGAGGCGGAGGGTGAGGGGGGCGGAGATAGCGGTTATTTGGAGGGTATCAATGACCGTAGCATAGGGGTTGGTCTGCCAGTCGGCATCGGGGGCATCACGGTAGATCTGCGCCGTATAAACTCTGTTCGTATGCGCCGTGTCTCTGTTCGGCGAGGTGGTCTCTGCATCCCCATCAAAGAGGAATGACCAGTCGAGGGTGATGTTGCGGGGTGTATCGTCATTGACGGCACCGATGTACCAGTCGGCAGAGTGGCGGTCTTGGCGTGCCATAACGAGGTATTTGCCTATCTCGCCCGAAAGCAAGCGGGACTGCTCCCAGTCGCACGGCACATCGCGAATGAATTGGAACTCTGCAGGGTGCTTCATATAGTTCTCGGGCAGGTCGCACGCCATCTGGAGCGGCGAGTACATAGTAACAAAGAGTCCGAGTTGGTTTGCCAGCGTAGCATGTACGCGGGTGTTCGGTTGCACAGGGTTGTCGAAATTGAACACGCCCGGGGTATAGTCAGCGGGACC
>DJSG01000022.1 GCA_002440265.1 Bacteroidales bacterium UBA6340
TGATGCGCGGGCTCAACGGTACCCTCACGGCGGCATACGGCGGCATGTACTACAAGGACGTGGACAAGTGGCAGAATATGGATATGTTCTCGCTCAACCTCAACTACCGCACCGACAAGACCTACACTTTTGGTAGCCTGACGCAGGTCTATACCGATGCCAACCAGACCCTTGAGATAGGCTCGTCCTACCTCAATCCGGTGGACTCCGTCACCACCGAGCGGTACGACAAGTCGGAGTACGCTTTCGACTTCCAGTACTATATGCTCAAACTCGGCAACGACTGGTTCATCGACTCCGTCAACACCTTCGGTTTTATCTTCCAGGCACCGTTTATGATTATTCGCCAAAGCGTTCCCGACGGGCGCGGCTACGGCTACACCAAGGTGGGCAACGACATCACGGAGAACTCTATGCTCACTATCAGCAGCCCGATGTTCTCGCAGCAGTACACCGCCAACCTCAACTACACCCATGTCTTCAACGATTCCCTGGAACGCGAACTGACTGCCAACATCGACTACAACCGCAACGGCTGGGACCAGACCAACGACCAGAGCAACACCTACACCTATCCCGCATACAAAGACTCGGTGCTGCATAAGGGACTGAAGATTAACACCGACCAGATAGTGGACATCTACTCTGCCAAACTCGATTTCCAGACGCGCTTCTGGCAGACGGGTATGATTGAGACGGGTGCCAAGTGGGCGCTCTCCAACACCGACAACCGCATGACCACCGACAGCCTGCTCAACGGTATCAGCAGCCCCTCCGCGCACTCCGACTTTACCTATTCGGAGCATGTGGCTGCCCTCTACATCTCGCTGGCAAAGCAGTTCGGCAAGCACTTCAACGCCAAACTCGGTCTCCGCGGCGAGTACACCCACTCCAACGGCAACTGGATTTCGGCGGACAGCACATCCGTCAAGGACTACTTCAACCTCTTCCCCACCGCCTTCCTCGGCTACAACCCTACGGACAAGTGGGCGATGAACGTGTCCTACACGCGCCGTATCAAACGACCGAGTTACTACCAACTCAACCCCTTCCGCACCTATATCGATGCCCACAACTACTCCGAGGGAAACCCCGAACTGACCCCCGAGTTCAACAACCAGGTGGACCTCAACTTCTTCTACTCGCAGTACGTGTCGTTGGCGTTCAACTTCTCGCACACGCAGGATATGTTCTCGCAGCGCATGGAGGTGCTTCCTAACGGCGACGGGCGTATGAAGTGGCTGAACTTCGGTACCTGCACCACCCACGGCGGCAACCTGTCGCTCACCGAACTGCCTGTCGTGCCTAAGTTCGTTACGGGCGAAGACGGTTCACGCAGTATGCAGGGCGCATGGCTTGCCCTCACGCTCAACGGCGGTTACTACCACTTCATCAACCGCTCCTACGACGGACTCTACGACAATCGCAACCACTGGGGCTACGGCTCGGCAACCCTCAACGCCTATCTGCCCAAAGACTGGACACTCTCCGTGGACGGCTCCTACACTGCGCCTATGGTAAACGGCTACAACAGCCAGGATGCATTCTACTATATGTCGGCAGCCGTGCGCAAGATGTGGCGTGAGAAAGGGCTGATATTCAACTTGCAGGTGCAAGACCTGTTGCGCTCCATGCACGGCAGCAACGAGTCGCTCGGCTTGGCAGAGGGCAACCGAAGTTACACCCGACAGGAATACCGCAACCAGAGAGTAACGGTCTCCCTCACATGGATGTTCGGTCAGCAGCAGTATGTAAAGCATCGCAAGGTGGGCGACCTCGACGAGTCCTCGCGTCTCGGCGGTGGCGGCAGCGTCAACCAATAACAATTCCCCTACTGGGGACGCGGACGCCCTGCGGGGTCCCTATGAGCCCCGTGGGCGAAATGGGGTGCTCTCCTCGTCCGCGGTAATAAACCAACTAACAAATAAACTAACAAACAAATATTTAGACAATGAAATGTATTAGTCTTTTCATTGCACTGACCATCAGTGCAGTGTGCGCTTGCGCGCAAACCATCAGCCCTGTCTATCAGCCAAATACTGACTATGTCTATCGCACGGGCAACACGTATGTCTGCAACGGGCAGGCGATGAACAAGTATCAGTACCGCGACTTCCTCGCCACGCGCTACGTGCCCGCCTACGAGCAGTTCCGCAACGGTCTCGTTGTCTCCAACGTGGGTTGGGGACTCCTCGGCGGAGGCTTTGCACTTGACATCATCGGTTCGAGCCTGCTCATTGCCGCGCAGGTGCAGGGAGCCAACAACAACACGTCCGACATCCAACAGGGACTCGGTACGGCAGTCGGTGCCACGATGATGGCAGTCTTCGGCAGTGCGTGCTGCTCTCTCGGCGGCACGTTGAAGATAGCGTCCATACCCACCCTGTGCGTCGGCTATTCGCGTATGCACCGCAGCGCGGACACCTACAACGTCCGCCACAAAACCCAAGCGCAACTCTCCGTAGGCGTCTGCACCTCACCCAACAGCGTCGGCTTGGCGTTGCAGTTCTAACCCTTATATATTCAATTAGTTATGTGCAATAATTTCTTTGCTGTTCGCTTTCGTATCGGTGCGGCACTCTGTTTCGCCCTTGCCCTCGGGCACTTGGCTTGCTTGGGCTTTCTGTGGCAGGCTTTCGATCTCTACGGCATCACACCGCAGATGCAGACGTTGGCTTCGCTGTGGCAACCGCTGCCGTACCTCATCACGGTGGGCATCGTCCTGTGTTTCACCCTTGCGGGTGTCTATGCGCTGGCGTATAGCGGTGCTGTCCGCAGGCTGCCTTTGCAGACATGGGTCGTGTGGTTCACGTGCGTGGTGTTCCTGCTCCGTGCCGTGGCAGGGGTGATTGCTCTGCTGTCGGACTTCACCACGCTCGAACTGACCTCCACCATCGGTGCCGCCCTGCTCGGACTCTGCTTCGTCCCCTGCCGCTGCACTTGCCCGAAGGATACGCCGAAGGCATAGCGTGGGTACGGTCAGGGTAGCATCAGGGTACCTTGAAAGTATTACGAAGGTATAGATATATTCTACGTATGTTCTGCTTATGTTCTACGTATCTTATACGCAGGTCTCGAGGCAGAACCGATGAAAACAGCAAGGGATGAGCAAGGGATGCGCAAGGGATAGATTAGCAATGTACGATGTGCAATGAGTTATTGAGTTATACCTTAAGTAGTGATTACTCGTCATTTGTTCATTCGTTTGCCATTGCACGTGGTACATTGCTGATTGTCCCCGCACCGAATGGATTAACGATAAATTAACGGTCATTAACGGAGAATAAATTAATGGTTAATTCATGGATAATTATATGTTCATCAATGTTTTAATGGCTCTTTAATGGGCTTTAATGGAGAAGAAAAGTCTCTTTAATGGAGAATAAATATCAACTTAAATTATACGTAATAAAATGGAACAAAGAATCGAAACCCGTGAGCCGCGTGTGGCTCTCACTTATCGCCTTACAGGCGACTATTCTGCTATTAACTACGACGAAGCATGGAACGCTATGTGGCAGTGCTGTCAGGAGAACCAAATCGGCGACTGCGGCT
>DJSG01000021.1:0-7031 GCA_002440265.1 Bacteroidales bacterium UBA6340
AATGCACAATGCGCAATGAGAAAGTAGTAAAAACTTGATTGCAATAATGAATGAAAGAAGATAATGTGATAGTTGCTAAGAGCAAAGCATTTGCGCTGAGGATAATCCGACTATACCAATGGCTCGTGAATGAGAAGCGGGAGTTTGTGTTGTCGAAGCAGGTACTCAAAAGCGGAACAAGTATAGGAGCTAACGTGAAAGAGGGAGTACGCGCACAAACCAAAGCGGATTTTACTGCAAAAATGTCTATCGCATTAAAAGAAGCCAGCGAAACAGAGTATTGGTTAGAACTGCTAAACGAGAGTGATTATATTGAAAATGAGCATTTTGAAAGTATATATTCCGACAACAAGGAATTGATAAAACTGCTGATGGCTATTACAAAAACTGCTCAGAAAAAAGAAAATTAAGAAACAGATGGAGATACAGTCCATAATACACACAAGGGCATTGCGTGATAGCAGACTGCCATTGCGCATCGCACATTGTGCATTGTGCATTACGATAGTCGTGCTGATGGCGTCGTGCGTGACGAGTCGGAAAGTGAACCTTATGCAGGAGCCTGGGAAGAACGGTGTGCCGCATTATGCCGATACCCTATCATACGAGGACTATGAGATACGCACAGGCGACAGGCTGTACGTGTATGTGTATTCGGTGGACGAGCGGGTGAGCCAGATGTTCAATGCAGCAGGCGGCGGTGCATCCAACTCGCAGTTGCGGCAACAGATAGGTGTAGGCGGTGCGTCGGGTTCGTATAACCTGTACACATACCTGGTGGAAGACGACGGGACAATAGACTTCCCCATGCTCGGGCATCTGGAGGTGCGCGGCAAGACGACACGAGAAGTCAAGCATTTGATAGAGAACGAGTTGGATGCATTCATAAAGAGTTACGGGGAATACAAGATGACCTCGGTGGAGGTGAACGTGGTGCAACGTGCGTTCAGCGTGATTAGCGACCACGGAAGCGGTGTGTTTTCGCTGCAAAAAGAGAAAGTGACCATCTTTGAGGCCCTGGCTATGGCAGGTGACATAGGTGATTTCGGCGACCGCAGCAAGGTGCGTATCGTGCGCGAGATAGAAGGCAGAACCGAGGTGATGACCTTTGACGTGCGGTCGAAAGATATAATCAACTCGGAATACTACTACATCGAACCCAATGATGTGATATATATCCAGAAGATAAAAGGGCAGAGTTTCGGTATGAACTCGGTGACGACCACCATCAGCGTGGTGGCGACAACGCTGGCCTTCGGCGGCTTTGTGTATGGTATCGTGGTGCGAATAATGAACTCGGTGGAGAGCCATAAATGACAGGAGGACGGAGATGAAGTTATCACAACTACGCATAGGTTTGCTGGCGGTGCTGAGTATGTTGCTCACGGGGTGCTATAGTTACCGGCAAGTAGGCTTGTTGCAGGAGCGTAAAGACCTGCCGCAATACGATTCGGCGGCATACGAACCCTACCGATTGCAGGTGAATGATGAGATTATATACCGCATCATCACAATGGATGAGACGATTTCGAAGACCTTAAGCGGCGGTAGCAGCGGAGCGAATGTGCAATATGCCAACTCCTACCGTATCTACTCGGACGGCACAGTGGATATACCATTCCTTCCGCCCGTCCGGTTGGTGGGGCTGACAGAGCAAGAAGCACAGGATACCTTGCGCAAGGCTATACGGGAGATTATCCCCGATGCCGATGTCAAGTTGGCTTTGTACAACAAACGCTTCACCGTGTTGGGCGATGTTAATTCAGGTACCTATAATATATATAAGGAGCGGATGACTATCTTCCAAGCATTAGCAATGTCGGGAGACCTGATGAACTCCGGCGACCGCCGGCATGTACGTATTGTGCGCCCACGCGGCAATTCAGAACCCGAAGTGCTGGAATTTGACATCCGTACCAACAGTATCATCGATTCCAAGTACTACTATGTGTACCCCAACGACCTTATCTACGTGAGCCGCGATAAGGGAAGTTTCTATAAACAAGCCAGTTACAGTTCATTTTTGGCTCTGATTACGAGTTCGGTATCGCTATTGGTAACGGTACTGAATTATATTCCCGGCATTTGGTAAATCAACGCGCATTATGGCACAACAAGAAGAAAATCTGCAAAACGGCAACGTCTTTATCGAGGAGGAGAAGTCTGACTTTGATATAGTGGAATGGATTTTTCGCATTCTGCACTATTGGTATCTGTTCGTTATCGCGGGGGTGATAGCATTTTCGTTGGCATACTTGAAGAACAAGAAGGTCATCGAATCCTACCTGACCACGGGTACACTGATTATCAAGGATGCCTCGGGCGGAGGATATGGCGCGCAATCCCTGATGCAGGGTTTCGGCGTGGACGCAGGATACAGAAACGTGAACAACCAGTTGATTATCCTGCGCAGTTATGATTTGATACAACGCACCGTTGATTCCTTGCCTTTCCTCAATGTGGAGTATATCACCAAAGGGCGTTTCAAGACGCGCAATATCTACAAGCAAACACCTATATTGGTGGAATACACCAAGTTAGACCAGACAGCATACAACTACCTTTTCCGTTGCGACGCACAGCAGGACGGCTCATTGAGAATAACCTGCACCGACGAAGATGTGCCATTTGAGTACGTTGTCCGATATGGAGAACCGCTGACCACCAACCTGTTCTCGGCTACGATATGGCCAACGGACTACTTGATGCATGCGGGGCAACACGTGTATTTCCGCTTCCGCAGCCGTGAGAGTCTGGCAGAGGAGTTCTCAGGGAGACTGCAACTGAACTTCATCGGGGACAGGAGTACCATCTTAGGCATCCAATTAGCAGGCATAACGCCGGCACGTGACTGCGATTTCATCAACAAACTGTCTGACATCTACCTGTTGCAAAACGTGGAACGGAAGAATATGGTCGCAGACAAATCCATACAATTCATCAACGAACAATTGGCAATGCTGCAGCGCAGTCTAAGCACCAGCGAGAGTGCAATGACCGATTTCCGACAAGAGAACAAGTTCGTGGATGTAAGTTCCTATGCCTCAGGACTAATGTCCAAAGTGAGCCAATACGACCAGCAGAAGATGTCGCTGCGCCTCAAGGAGACCTATCTCGACTACCTCACCAACTACCTGAACAAACAGATAGAACAGGGCGCAGTGATTGCTCCTGCCACATTGGGGCTCAACGAACCCATGCTCATGCAACTTGTGCAGCAACTCAACACCTTGCAAATACAGCGTAGCGAACTCAGCCCCAAGAATGTTTACTATGCCAAATACACCGGCGACATGGACAACGTGAAGAGTGCCATTGCCGAAGTGGTACAATCCATGCGCGTATCGTTGGATATCGAGAAGCGTGACCTCGCCAACCGCTACACGGAAGTCGAATCCGACATCAAAAATCTCCCGCAAAAAGAGTTGCAGATGGTCGCCATCGAGCGCAACTACCGCATTGACGACAACTACTACACCTTCTTCCTCCAGAAACGTGCCGAAGCAGAGATACAGAAAGCCCGCAACACTCCGGACAGCGAAATCATGGACCGAGCCCGAACTACCTACGCCATCAACAGCAAAGAGAAACGCAAGAACGTGATGACATATATGATAATCGGTCTGCTCATTCCGTTTGTGCTCATCGTCTTGTCCGAATTGCTGAACAACAAAGTGCGCACCCCGAAAGAGGTTGAGAAGTTGAGCGACTTTGAGTTGTTGGGCATGTTGCGCCACGTATCGTCGCATAATCCTCTCTTTGTCAAGCAGAACCCCCGCTCGGGCTTTGCAGAGATGCTGCGCAGTATCCGCCTGCGCATTGAGTTCCTCGTGAAGCGGAAAACAAAAATTTCCGTCACCATCACCTCCACACAATCCGGTGACGGCAAGACCTATATCAGCACCAACCTGGCTGCGCTCTATGGCATGACGGGGCACCCTACCCTACTGATAGATATGGACATCCGCAAACCAAACGTGCACGAGAAGTTGGGCTTGGATGCTGCACGAGGCGTTACTAACTACATCATCGGCGACTGCACGTTGGAAGACATCATTATTCACAACCCGCAATTCGGTTTCGACGTGATTCCGGCGGGCACCATACCGCCCAACCCCGGAGAATTCATCCGCAGCGACAAACTCACCGATATGCTCAAACTCCTCCAAGAGCGCTACGATTACATTGTCATTGACTCATCGCCTGTGGGAATGGTCCCCGATGCTCTCGCACTCATCGAGCAGACCGATGTCACGCTGTTCGTCATCCGATGCATGGAAACCAACAAGACTTTCGCCAAACAGACGCTCCAATCCTTGGCTCTCAACCATAAGGACAAGGTACATCTCATACTCTCTGACATTCCTTCGGAGAAGTCCGGGCGGCGTTATAGTTACACCTACGGCTACGGATATGGCAGCGGCTACGGCGACAGCGAAGGATATGGCTATGGCTATGGCTCGTATCATAGTGGTTATCATGGCTATGGCAAGTATATCGACGACTACAAACACAAACATTCGCACAAGAATGAAGCAGATAAACACAAGTATGTGGACGACGATGACGAGGCATAATGCCCCACTTGCGATACTGCTCGTATTGCTCCTCACTATCTTTGGTTGCAGTTCCTCTACCACTGACAAACAATCTGTTGGCTTCTCTATCGCCCATTCCGGCGACACCACTGTGGTCACGGTCATGTCTCCGTGGCAACCCGGCACCACCATGGCGCGGTATGCCATCACCACACCCTACCGGCGCATCGCCTGCACTTCGGCTACCCACGTGGGTTTCCTCCGCGAACTGGGGCTGTTGGATAGGCTGGTCGGCGTCTGTGTGCCAAGCCGTATCTACAACCTCACCGACGAGCAACGCGCCACCATTACTGACTTGGGCGATGATATGAAGCCCAACCTTGAGGCTATCCTCATGTCCCGACCCGATGCCATCATCGTCTCCACCTATGGCGAAGGCGATGCCACCATCGCACAGATAGCCGCACTCGGCATACCGGTCCTCTATTGCAACGAATGGACGGAGTCCACACCCCTTGCACGTGCCGAATGGATTCGCTTCTTCGGTGCATGCTTCGGCTGTATGGAGCGTGCCGATAGTGCCTACCACGCCATTGCCAAGGCGTACAACACCCTCGCCCTGTCCCACACTGCCGAGGGCGTATCTGTCATGTCCGGACAGTCCTTCCGCGGCACGTGGTACGTCCCCACGGGCAACACGTTCATGGGCAGACTCTTCCGCGACGCAGGGGCTGACTATTGCTATGCCGGCAACCCGGCCACATCCTCGCTGCCACTCACCTTCGAACAGGCTCTGCAGGACTTTGCCGATGCCGATGTATGGGTGGGATGCAACGCGCACTCTATGCAAGAACTCGCCGCTATCGACGACAAGCACACTTGGTTCAAGGCGTACAAGAACCACCGTGTCTATAATTTCGCACGACGCACACTGCCCTCAGGAGCCAACGACTTCTGGGAGACAGGTGTCGTCCATCCCGAACTTATCCTGCGCGACTTGCAGGCTATCCTCGCCAACGACGACCCCGACACGCTCTTCTTTTCAGAGCAACTGCAATATTAACCATTAACTATTAACTATTAACTATTCTTCCCGCCCCTTTTCAAGGGGCGGGAAGATATTACAAGGTATGACACCTAAACATTGGATTGCCCTCATCGGGCTCACTTTCGCCACGTTCATCTTCAACACTTCCGAGTTCATTCCCATCGGGCTCCTCACCGATATTGCGGCGGAGTTCCACCTGACCGAGGCGCACGCCGGCATGCTCATCTCTGTCTATGCGTGGGTGGTCATGCTCCTCTCGCTCCCGCTTATGCTGTTGGCTTCGAAGGTCGAACTGCGACGGCTCATGCTCATCGTAACCTTCCTCTTTGTCCTGTTCCAAGTCCTCTCGTCCTTCTCCTCCACCTACGGCATACTGATGGCATCGCGTATCGGAGTAGCCTGCACCCATGCCATCTTCTGGTCTATTGTCTCACCCTTAGCCGTACATGTCGTCCCCGACTCGCACCGACCGCTGGCACTCAGCATGGTTATAACAGGCACATCTGTCGCCATGATTATCGGACTGCCTCTCGGACGGTTTATCGGCTTGCAAATAGGCTGGCGCATGACCTTCCTCTGCATTGCTGCCTTTTCGCTGCTCACTTTCATCTACCTCTTCTGCACGCTGCCCAAGGTACCGAGCCACGGCGGATTCTCTGTACGCCGCATGCCCGAGATACTCCGCAACCGCACGCTTATCAGCATTTTCACGCTCACCCTCCTTTTTGCCACGGCATACTACACGGGCTACTCCTACATCGAACCATTCCTCCTTCAGGTCGCCCACATGTCCGAGAGCCTCATCACCGTCACCCTCATGCTCTTCGGTGGCGCAGGCATACTGGGCAGCATCGCTTTCTCGCGCTTCTATCCCCGCAACCCTTCGCGTTTCATCACCATTGCCCTCCTCTGTATGTTCCTCAGCCTGCTCCTGTTGTATCCTGCCACAGCCGCTATCCCGCTGATTGTCTGCCTGTGTGCCTTCTGGGGCATGGCGGCTACGTCCTACAATGTCTCCTTTCAAAACGAGATAATCAACCACACCTCCGATGATGCCACACCTGTGGCCATGTCTATCTCTTCGGGGATTTTCAACTTGGGTATCGCCACCGGTACGCTCATTGGCGGCGGAGTCTGCACGCACCTTTCTATTGCTTATATCGGTTTCGCAGGAGCCGCCATCGCCGTCCTTATGCTCCTCTTCTGGTACTTCGTCCTCCGACCCCGCCTACAAAAATAATCCCTCTTTATTATAAATACGCCCTCACTATCCCATAAGTCCATGAGCGTAGTCGGGCTTGGGGGACGACGCGGCCCGCGTCGTCATACACTAACGGCACAATAGGCAAGTATCGCTCATATCGTCAAAAAGGTATATTAACTATTAACCATTACTTATTATTACACTTAACTCGGGTTCTTCTCGAGTTAAGTGTATGATATTA
>DJSG01000021.1:7085-33865 GCA_002440265.1 Bacteroidales bacterium UBA6340
ATATTAGTATGTGATTACCGAGTGAATATCGAGAGAATATCTACAGGGGACGCGGGTGCCCCGCAGGGTCCCCGCAAGTCCGTGGACGTAGCGGGGTGCTCTCCCCGCCCGCGGTTTCCGGTAAATACCAATAAAAAAAACAGGGTCGCTACACCCTGTTTCTATCACTCTCTGTACGGATATGCCATCCGCGCAGAAGTGCTGCTTGATTCTGGAAGCCTTGTTTTGCTGTCCGGACACTTGCTTCTTACCACCTGCTTGACTGCACCACCCTCATACTGTCCCCGCTTGCCACAATCAGATAGCACGCAGCATCCGCGGTCTTCTCTATCATCTGCAATGCATCCTCTTCTCCCAGCACCATACATGCTGTAGCCAATGCGTCGGCACGCATGCACGATGCCGCCGTCACCGTGGCACTCAACAGTGAGTGGTTCACAGGATACCCCGTTCTCGGGTCAATGGTATGGCTCCGTCTCTCACCGTCATGGTAATAGAACTGCCGGTAATTGCCCGATGTGGCCATATTCAGGTGCGTAGAAGCAATCACATCTTGATAATCATTTCCTGCCCCTTCCGCGTCCTCTTGCGGTTTGGATATGCCCACACGCCACGGGTCACCCTTATCGTTCACGCCGCGCAGCACCACCTCACCGCCTATCTCCACGAGGTAATTCTCACAACCTTTCTCCGTCAGCAGCGCACCCACCACATCACAGCCATACCCCTTTGCAATAGCACTTGCGTCCAGGGTAGTACGCTTGTCATCTTTCTGCAAGCGGTGTCCGTATAGCAGGATGCGCTGATATCCCACGAATGCCATCACGCTGTCAATCTCTTCCTGCGACACTGCCGCATACTGCCCTTGCTTAAGTCCGAAGCCCCAGAGGTTCACAAGCGGTGCCACGGTGATGTCAAACGCACCTCCGCTCAGTTCACTCACCGCTCTCGCCTCTGTGTACATCCCCTCAAACAGCGCATCGGTTGAGTCGCACTCGTTCCTATTGATACGCGCTATCGTGGAATGGGGATTGAATATACTGAGCGATGCGTCAAACTCACCAAGCCGCTGCAGGATAGCCTCTTCCATGTCCTCCGTACCCGAATAGCGTATATTATAGTACGTTCCGAACACCTGACCATGGTTATGGTAATACTGCACTCGCGGTTCATCCTCCCATATCAGAAGTACCGCCAATCCGAACAGCACCAACCCCAACGCTATCCACTTTTTCTTCCCGTGCATAAAATAGTCATTTTACTTTTTAATGGGCATTTAATGGGTTTTAATGGAGCCTTTATTCCGGCATTAACGGGCAATTAACGGGCTTTAGCGGAGAACTCACCACTCACTCCCGAAGTATATACTTCCGCCTATACACCCGTTCAATCGTTGTTCCGAACGGTCTGAAATCTTGCTTATCGCATTCGTTTTGTCTATGCCGTAGCAGTTCAGCATACCCTCTGCGAACACCGACAGTGATATATGCGGCAACTCGAACTCGTGCTCAAACCGGATACTCAGGTCATTCAATCCCACTGTATTCTTATCTTTCCACACCTCTTCATAGCCTGTGTACGAGCCTAACCACGGCGTCAGACCGACACGTGCGCTGATCACACTGCCAAACGGAAGGTTGAAGTCATACCCCACCTCTATGTATGTCGAGTATGCACGCTTCAATTTCCCCGTCTCGTCCACGTATCCGTCACCGCCGAGTACCGTAGTGTACCAGTCAAACGAAAACGGTATATTCTCCATCAAGTCGCCCAAATGGAAGCCCGCATGCAACTCCATCGTGCTGCGCGATGCATTGTCTTCCAATGTCATGTCGCAATTACCTTGCAGAAACTTCTCACCGTAGAAATAGTAGTAGTGCGTCAAGTCCAACTGTGCACCCCATCTGTCAAAACCGAATGTCCAATCCATCTCGGGATTCAACGCTTGGAATGTCCAGTTGTCAGCACCTATGTTCCACCAGCCCGACAGATACAGACCCTGCCAGCCGAATGTCACTGACGGCTGTATCGACAGACCGCCCAAGTTCTGACCGCGCCAGATATAACTACTGACTACATCGGCACCCACCTCAAATGTGAGGCCCAACTCCTTGCTCTCGCCTTCTGCAGCGGCTTCACAAGGAAACGCACCTGCGCCTATCAGCGCAAGTGCGAATACTAATACCTTTTTCTTCATTTGTTTATTTGGTGCATCTTTCCGTGCAACCTTTTAGCGCAAATCGCCTCACTACAGCGCATTCTTGCTCGCCCACGCTATGCGCAGAGCAACCTCAAGGATGCGAGTATCGTCCAACATCACCACGCCCCCCTCAGGACCCGGCTCTATATGATAACCATTGGTAGCGTCACCACGCCAGAAAGCGCGGACATCATCCGCTGCAATGCCCAACTCCTCGGCAATCACAGCCGAACTACCACTGGGAAGACTGTCTTTTACTTCTCTCAATCTGTTGAATGTTGTGCGTATCATACTATTTGTATTTATGGGTTAATAATCATTTTTATCGCTTGCAAAGGTAGTGAATTATTTCCATACTCGCAAATTATTTCGTATTTCTGTGGAAGAAATATCAAAAAACGGTGCCTCTCGTAGCATTTGCACATTGCTCCCTTGCATTTTTACACTTACACATTGTGCATTACGCATTGCGCATTGCGCATTGTGACTGCCATGACGCGGATAGACAAACACCCGATAGTTCGACAATATATACTCATGCTCCCGCCATTTGTCAAAGATGGCAAGGTTATCCTCACCTATTATCAGCGTGAACTCATGTTCAGGATATGCCTTTGTCAATGCGCGCAACGTCTCCGCAGTGTAGGTCGGACGGGGCAGATAAAACTCAAAATCCGATGCCACCAACCCCTGCTTTCCCGCTATGGCTGCCCGCACCTGCTCCAATCGAACCTGCTCATCGGCAAGTATCCGCGGGTCTTTCAACGGATTATTAGGCGACACCATCAGCCACACCTCATCCAGGTCGGTATGCGCTACCACCCACTCTGCCAACCCCACATGCCCCCAATGCACAGGATTAAACGAACCGCCATATATACCAATTCTTGCCATATCTCGTGTCAAACCCCGTAGAATATCTCATAAATATCAGGTCAACTATAGGTGATTAATAGGTGATTGATAGGTGATTGATAGGTGATTCTCCTGTCAATTTCAAATGTTAGTCCCCGCTTTCTGCAGAAAATCTCCCACCACCTCGTCTAACTTCTGCTCTGCTTTTTGCAGGTCATCGTTCACTATCACCACATCAAACTGCGACTTGTAGGTCAGTTCCTCGGCGGCTTTGGCTAAGCGTTCCTCTATTTTCTCCGGACTATCCGTAGCCCTGCCCACGAGTCTGCGCCGCAACTCCTCCACGCTGGGCGGAGCCACAAAGATAGACAACGCCTTGTCTCCGAACAGCCGCTTGAGGTTTGCCCCGCCTTTCACGTCCACATCGAACACTACATGGTGGTGCTTGGCCTCAATGCGCTCAATCTCCGACCGTAGCGTACCGTAGTAGGTACCGCTATACACCTGTTGCCATTCCACGAGTTTGTTCTCGCGTATCAAATCCTCAAACGCTTGGTTACTAATGAAATAGTACTCTTTCCCATTCACTTCCTGCCCGCGCGGTGCACGTGTCGTCGCGCTAATCGAGAACTCCAAATCATCTCTTTTCTTCAGTAGATAGTTCACCAACGTACTCTTCCCGCTCCCGCTCGGCGCACCAAATATAAGAATCATACCCCTTATTTATAACACGTTCAAGACTTGTTCCTTAATCTGCTCGAGGATATCCTTCATCTTCACCACGATTATCTGCATCTCGCTCTGGTTGCTTTTGCTGCCGAGGGTATTGATTTCCCGCCCCATCTCTTGTGCGATAAAACCGAGTTTCTTACCCACGCCCGCACCCTCGCAGTCCATTGTCTCACGGAAATAGCGCAGGTGGTTGGTCAGACGCACTTTCTCTTCCGTAACGTCCAGTTTCTCAAGGTAATATATCATCTCTTGTTCCAGCCGGTTTTGGTCAATCGATTGCTTGGTCTGCGCACCTAATTTGTCAAGGTTTGCCTCAAGGTGCTGCCGTATCTTCTCAATGCGCCCTTTCTCGAAAGGCTCCACTTCCGCCAGCAGTGCCTGAATACCGTCCAACTTCTCCGTGAACATCCGTTGCAGCGCGGCACCCTCTTGCACACGGAATGCCGTAAACGCTTCAATCGCCTGATTGATAGTGTCTAACACAATGTGCCAATCGTCATCGCTTATCGTGCTGCCCTCCGACGGCTTCATCACATCGGGTATGCGCATGATGGTGTCAGTCAAGCCTGTGTTGTCCGTGATGCCGAGTTCCTTGTGCAATGCCGTCAGTTCGCGGTAGTAGTAGGCAAACGCCTCGTGGTTGATGGGCGTAAACGTGCTGTCCTCACGCGCTGTACTGCTGTCCGTGGACGCTTGGTAATAGATGTTCAAGTCCACCTTGCCACGCTCCAGACGTTGTCCTATCAGGCTGCGTATCTCCAACTCTTTGTCTTTCAACTGCGGCGCGATACGTACACTAAGGTCCATCGACTTGGAATTGAGACTACGTATTTCCACTACCAATTTCTTGTCGCTATCCGTAGATAATGTCTGGCTTTCGGCTTTGCCATAACCGGTCATCGACTGTATCATCTTTTCTATTTATTCTATATGCTTATTCTATTCTCTCCACATACCGCGGCACACATACGACGCCCAATACAATAAGGAATAATTAATGGTCAATTATATGGTAATTATATGTTCCTTAGATATTCTTCTTCAGTTGCACATTCTGTTTGAATGTCTGTTCGCCTTGGTCGAAAGCCGATGCGCCCTCTTGCCACGGCACTTCTATTTGGACGGAGTCTGCTTTGTGTTCTCCACTGGGGTCTGTCACCACAATATTCAGACTGTCAGCAGGATACACTGTGTAGTCCGCCGCGTACCGTCCCTTGCGGTCTGTGCGAAGGGTGTCGGTGATAGGATAATTCTTATAGCCTTTCACCACCACCTGCACACCTTGCAACGGCTTATGCTTCTCGTTGGTCACCTTACCTGACACCTTATAGGTAGCGGTAGGCACCCCATACAAACAGACAATCTGATTCTCCACTGCCACTGCCCGTTTGCTTCCGCACCCGAACAATGCCAACACTGCCCCCAACAGCACATTCACCCGTGCCAATACCCGTAACCGAATCTTCTTCATTTCGTATCCTCCGTATTCTTTTTCAATTGCATATTTACCTCGAACTCACACTCTCCCGCGCACCATTCTTCCTTGCTCTTTTCCCATTTCACCACCACCTGCGTGGAATCGGCTTGATACACCTGCGTGGTATCAGTAAACACCACATTCACCGTATCGATGGTAGTCTCCCCCCACGTTTCCCCACGAAACCGGCCGTCCTCTTCCGTGAATACAGGTCTTGCTATGGGCTCGTTGTTGTACTTGGGTGCTTTGATTGTCACTTGTATATCTTTCAGCGGCTGTTGCTGTTCGTTGGTCACACTTCCTTCATAGTGATACGTGGTATACGGCGATCCATACTTCTTTGCGCAGCCTTCACAACCCAAACCGAACAATGCCAGCACTGCCCCCAACAGCACATTCACCCGTGCCAATACCCGTAACCTTATTTTCTTCATTCCTTACCCTCCGTATTCTTTTTCAACTGCATATTCACCTCAAACTTGTATGTACCCTTATCCCATTCGCCTCGCTTGTCTTCGTCCCACTCTACTACTACTCTTGTCGAATCCGCTTGGTACACCTGCGTTGTATCTGTAAATACCACATTCAGTGTATCGCGTGGAAAACCGTAAATGGTATCACAATACTGCCCGTTGGTTTCCGTCAGAATATCAGGATAATTTATACGTTCATTACCATATCCTTTCACAGTTACGTGAATATCTTGTAAGGGCTGTTCATCTTCATTGACTACTTTCCCCTTGAATATATAGGTTGCTGATGGCGTCCCATACAAACACACCATGCTACAACCTTCACAGCCAAACAGGGCTAATATCGCACCCAACAGCACATTCACTCGTGCCAAAACCTTTAGTCTCACCCGTTTCATCGGTACTCTTTCTTTTTCATTCTACTTTCATTATGTCTTTATGTGTACCCTGTTCCATTCCGATACAGCCTACACAAAAGTGCGCAAAGATAACAAAAAAACGGCACTCTTGCAAATTATTGCCATTTTTCACATTACATTCAAACAACAAAAACCGAAAATACGAAAACTATTGCATATCCGGAAAAAAAGTATTACCTTTGCGCGGTTTTGTGGTATCCGTAAAAAGGCTCCGACAAGGCTCCCCCTACCCCCTCAAGAGCACCCCACTTCGCCCTATCGGGCTCGTAGGGTCCACGCTACAGAGGGGGAAATTGATATAGAAAAGGCATTGACAGAATATATGCGGATAGCGTTGATAGGATACGGGAAGATGGGGCATACCATCGAGGAGGTGGCGCGGGAACGCGGGCATCAGGTGGTGTGCGTGATTGACAAGGATAACCAAGAAGCGTTTGACAGTGAGGCATTTGCATCGGCAGATGTCGCTATCGAGTTCTCCACCCCTGCTACGGCGGAAGCGAACATACGCCGTGCGTGGAGCAAAGGCAAGCCCGTAGTATGCGGCACCACAGGTTGGGCGATAGAGCAGTTAGCCGTGAACGACGAGCAACTGCTCCACAACCGCAGGACACTGGTATGGTCGAGCAACTACAGCGTGGGGGTGAACATACTGTTTGCACTCAACAGGCAGTTGGCAGAGATAATGAGCAAGTATCCTGAGTATCAGCCGAGCATCACCGAAGTGCACCATGTGCATAAGTTGGACGCTCCGAGCGGGACGGCGAAGACATTGCAATACACAATAGAGAATCTCCTGACCTCCCCAACCCCTCCAGAGGAGGGGCTCGACGGATGCTCTGAAAGCCCCCTCTATGAGGGGGTTGGGGGAGTCGAGGGCAGGGCTGTTGATGTGCCTATCACCTCCATACGGGAGGGGGAAGTGCCCGGGATACATACGGTGACATGGGACAGCGAGGTGGATACCATCAGCATCAGCCACTCCGCCAAGTCGCGTAAGGGCTTCGCACTGGGTGCCGTACTTGCCGCCGAATGGATAATAGGAAAACGGGGTTTCCATACGATGGATGAAGTATTAGACCTCCCCAACCCCTCCAAAGGAGGGGCTCAATAAAACGGAAAACAGGGAGTCCTTAACGTATAAACATAAGACAAATAAGAGGTAAGTTATATAGTTGGAAAGAACAGGTAAGATAATGAAAAGTTTTCAGGATAGGATACGTGAGGTGAAGCCCAAGGGTTGGGTGGCAGCAGGTGTGTGGAGTGCTGTGTTTGTGGCGTTTATCGTATGGTGCGCGTGGGACGACAGCAAGAGTCTGTGGTGGCTATGGTTGTTGCCCTTCATCGTGGATATGTTCACCACCAAATACATACCATGGAACTGGTGGCGCAAATACAAACCGCTGACCAAAGAGGAACGTGAGGCAGGCAAAGTGAATCCGCACGAGAGCAGTTGGAAATACACGGTATGTTCGTGGGTGGACGCTATACTGTTTGCCTTGATAGCCGTGTATTTCATCAACCTGTATATATTCCAAAACTATCAGATACCCTCGTCATCGTTGGAGAAGACCTTGCGCGTGGGCGACTTTCTGTACGTGAGCAAGATGAGTTACGGTGCGCGTGTGCCTAATACCCCGCTCTCGATGCCGTTGGTACAGCATACGTTCCCTGCATGGTTGGGAGGGGGAAAGAGTTATATCGACAAGCCACAGTGGGCGTACAAGCGTCTGCGCGGTTGGGACACCCCCGAGAAAGGGGACATCGTGGTATTCAACTTCCCTGCCGGTGATACGGTATGCACCAAGATGCAGAACCCTGACTATTACACACTGTGCCATTATTACGGCAAGCGGGTTGTGGAGAACCGTAAGGACGTGTTCGGCGACATCGTGGTGCGCCCTGTGGACAGGCGTGAGAACTATGTGAAACGCTGTGTAGGTACAGCGGGCGACACGTTGCAAATCATTGACAATGTGGTGTATATCAACGGCGTAGCGGAACCGCGTCACGAGGAGTTGCAGTACAACTACATTGTGCATACCGACGGACACGTGTTGGGTAACTCGTACCTGAGCAAGATAGGCGTATCGAAAGACGACCGCGAGAGCAACGGTGCGGGAGTCTATCACCTTCCGCTGACACAGGCGATGAAAGCCGAGTTGGAGAAGAACCCTCACATCGTGAGTATCGAGATAGAGCCCGAGACCATGGGCGGGGAAGTGTATCCGTTGGGGCATAATGACTGGACACGGGACAACTACGGTCCTATCTATATCCCGCGGAAAGGCGACACGGTGATGATAACCGAGGAGAACTATTGGCTGTACAAGCGTATCGGCGACGCATACGAACACCAACCCATGCATATCGGTGAGCCGTACACCTTCGCGATGGACTACTATTGGATGATGGGGGATAACCGACATAAATCGGCAGACTCGCGCTACTGGGGCTTCGTGCCTGAAGACCATATCGTGGGAAGACCGGTGTTTATATGGCTGAGTATCGAGAAGGATAATCCGTGGGGAAAAGGACATATACGTTGGCGCAGGATAGGGCAAAAAGCAGAGCAGTAGACCTCCCCCACCCCTCCAAAGGAGGGGCTCAACAAAGTATGGTGAAGAGTGAGGGAAAGGAATGAAGAATTAAAAATGAAGAATTAAGAATTGATGGTGGTACCTACGGCATACTTGGCACCGATAGCGTATTATAGTGCGGTGTTGCATGCACAAGAGACGGTGAAGGTGGAGCAGTGGGAGTCGTTTCCGAAGCAGACGTACAGGAACAGGTGTCGGATAGCCGGTACCAACGGTGTGCAGATGTTGAGTATTCCCGTGGGCAAGTGTGAGAGCAAGCAATACACACGGGACGTGAAGATAACGTACCAGGATAAGTGGCAGCACCGCCACTGGATGGCATTGGTAAGTGCGTACCAGCATACGCCGTACTTCGCGTACTACGAAGATATGTTCCGTCCGTTCTACGAGCAGCGGTATGAGTACCTGATGGACTACAACGAGGCTCTGAATGATGTGGTGATGCGGCTGCTAGGGCGAGAGCAAGTGAAGATGACGCGCACCAAGGACTGGGCGCAACAGGAGTTGGAGCAGTACTGGGAGGGAGCGGCAAAGCCCTACTACCAGATATTTGCCGACCGACAAGGGTTTAAGAACAATTTGAGCATTGTGGACGTACTCTTCAATATGGGTCCCGAAGCAATCTTGTATATATGACAGATAATAAGACAGACAGTAAGCATATAGACTGGCGTCAGTTGAGTTTTCACTATACGGAGACGGACTATATCGTCCGTGCCGCTTGCCGCAACGGTGTATGGGAGAAGCCCTACGCTACGAAGGACAAATACATGCGCGTGCACGTGGCATCGACAGGCATACAGTACGGGCAAGGTGTGTTCGAGGGATTGAAAGCCTTTCGCGGTGTGGACGGCAAAGTGCGCATATTCCGTATGCACGACAACGCCAAGCGTATGCAACGCTCGGCGGAGGGACTGCGTATGACACCCGTACCCGAGGAGTTGTTCTGCGAGGCGATACTATTGGCATTGGAGAAGAACATGGATTTCGTGCCGCCTTACGAGACAGGTGCCACCCTGTACTTCCGCCCTGTGCTGTTCGCCACTACGCCTGAGATAAGCGTGGAGCCCGGGAAAGACTGCGAGTTTGTGGTGATACCCACTCCTATAGGTTCGTATTTCGCAGGGGGCTTCCATTGCACGCCTTTCATTGTGAACAGGACTATCGACCGTGCCGCTCCGCTCGGCACCGGGCAATGGAAAGTGGGCGGCAACTACGGGGCATCGTTCCGCGCCAGCGAGGCAGCCCATGCATTAGGCTATGACTGTATGTTCACCGATGCCAAGACACACCGCTACATAGACGAGTGCAGTGCTGCGAACTTCATAGGCATACAGCAGACAGAGAAGGGCATCACGTATCTGACTCCCCGCTCCACGGCTATACTGCCGAGTATCACCAATGATTCGCTGATGACGATAGCCCGAGAGGCGGGTATGCGCGTAGTACGCCGGCATATCCGCGTGGAGGAGTTGGCAGATATGCAGGAGGCTGCTGCGTGCGGTACGGCGTGTGTGGTGTCGCCTATAAACAAGGTGTATGACCCCGACAAGGAGGTAACGTATCACTTCGGTGAGGAGCCCGGTCCCGTGATGACACGTTTGTATGAGGCTTTGCAAGACATACAATACGGTCGTGCAGAGGACAAGCACGGCTGGTGTACTGTGATAGAAACAAATAGACAACCCTAATATAAACCATTAAAAAACAATTTTTATGTTCAAAAATCACCCAAAAGGTCTAATTCCTGCCGCACTCGCGAACATGGGCGAGCGTTTCGGTTACTACATCATGAACGCAGTGCTTCTGCTGTTCCTGGTATCGAAGTTCGGTTTGCCTGATGCTACGGCAGGTGCTATCTACTCTGTGTTCTATTGTGGTATCTACGTATTGAGCCTTGTCGGCGGTCTGATAGCCGATAAGACACAGAACTACAATAAGACCATTCAGTGGGGCTTAATCATTATGGCTCTCGGTTATGTGGCATTGTCATTCCCTGTGTTCAGTGAGGTGGACGGTGACGGCAAGTGGTGGGGAATCTTGGTATTCACCTGCTTTGCGTTGCTGCTGATTGCCTTCGGTAACGGTCTGTTCAAGGGTAACCTGCAGGCTATTGTAGGCAAGATGTACGACGAACTGGAGGAAGAGGCTGCGAAGAAGGGTCCTGAGGCATTGGCAAAGGCAAGAGACAGCCGCGACTCGGGTTTCCAAATCTTCTACGTATTCATCAACATCGGTGGTCTGATTGCTCCGTTTGTGGCTCCGCTGCTCCGCCAGTGGTGGCTGAAAGCGCATGATTTGATTTACAATGCCGATATGCCTGCGTTGTGCCACCAGTACTTGGCAAATGGGGAAATCACCAACAAGTTTACGGAGACTATGAAAGCCGCTATCGGTGACGGTTATGTATTTGAAAACATGAGCCAGTTCTGCCATGAGTACATCGAAGTGTTCAACACGGGTATTCACTACTCGTTTATCGCGTCGGTGGCTGCCATGCTGATTTCGCTGATTATCTTCCTTTGCACGAAGAAGATGTTCCCGCAACCTGCCAAGAAAGAGGCAAATACGGTAGTGGAATACACGGCTGCCGAGAAGGCTGCGATGGCGAAAGAGATTAAGCAGCGTATGTATGCGTTGTTTGCCGTACTGGGCGTGGCTATCTTCTTCTGGCTCAGTTTCCACCAGAACGGTCAGTCGTTGTCGGTATTCGCGCGTGACTTCGTGCAGACAGAGAGTATTGCTCCTGAGATTTGGCAAGCACTGAACCCGTTCTTTGTGATAGTGCTGACCCCGATTATCATGTGGATATTCTCGGCATTGACCCGCAAAGGCAAGAGCATCAGCACTCCCCGCAAGATTGCTATCGGTATGGCTATCGCGGGTTGCGCTTACCTGTTCCTGATGATATTCTCGGCTATGAACCACTATCCTTCGGGTACTGCTTTCCGTGAGATGGACGCAGAGCAGATGGCTGCTGCCGGTTTGGCAAAAGCCGGTCCGTGGGTATTGGTAGTTACTTACTTCTTCCTGACTGTGGCAGAGTTGTTCATCTCTCCGCTTGGCTTGTCGTTTGTGAGCAAGGTGGCTCCACGTCACATGGTAGGTCTGTGTCAGGGTCTGTGGTTAGGCGCAACGGCACTTGGCAACCTGATGATTTGGATTGGCCCCGTTATGTACAACGCTTGGCCGATTCAATACTGCTGGGCTGTATTCTTGGGCATCTGTCTGGTATCGATGGGCGTGATGCTTGGTATGGTGAAATGGCTTGAGCGAGTTGCTTGTTAAGCAAGTAATAGTTAATAGTTAATAATTAATAATTCGTTTATGAACGAAGAATTGATTCAATCCTTGAATGCGTACACCAATGCTCTGGAGCAGAAGATATCTGCTCTGGAGCAGCGGGTGACGCTGTTGGAAAACCAGTTGTCAGCCAATTCGCAGACTGACCAGTCGGTGGCAGGCGTGTTGGAGCAGATGCAACAACAGATAACACAGATACAAGCCACCAATAACGCCATCGCAGAGAAGACGGAGTGGCTTCGTAGCCTGTCGGATAGTATGGGGAAGGCAAAAGGCGAACCCGAAGTGGAGGTGGAGTTGATAGTGGGTGAGGACGAGGATGCCGAAACAGAGCCGACGGCAACGACATTGGTAGAGGAGGATGCAGAGGAGGAGAGTGCTCCCGATGCAGAGGCTGTGCCTGAGGTGCAGGAGCCTGCTGCTCAACCGAAAGAGGAGGTACGCGAGACCGTGGCAGAGCCTGTCAAAGAGGAGAGCGCACCCGCAGCGGAACCGCAAAAGGAGGTAAAAGAAGAACAACCGCAGGCGATACCTGAGGTAAAAGAAGATATTGTGCAACCCAAAGCAGAAAAGCCCCAAGCCGCAACGGAAGCACAACAAGAGACAAAGGCAGAGGTGAAGACGGCACCCACACAGACATCGCTGTTCGGTGCGCCGGTGAAAGATATACGTCAGGCTATCTCGTTGGGAGACCGGTTCTTGTTCCAACGTGAGTTGTTTGCAGGCAACGGCGAGAAGATGCAAAAAGCATTGGACGAGTTGAATGCCCTTGACACATTGGACGAGGCTATGGAGTATGTGCGTGAGCACTTCGATTGGGATAAGGAGAGCACCGCAGCGCAGTTGTTTGAGAATGTGCTGAGGAGGAGATTTTGATTTAGAGGTTAGGGATTAGAGATTAGAGGTTAGAGAGATGCTGTATGTAGTGCCGACCCCTGTGGGGAATATGGAAGATATAACGTTGAGGGCGTTGCGTGTGTTGAAAGAGGCGGATTTGATTCTTGCCGAGGACACACGTACCTCGTCGGTGCTGCTGAAGCATTATGATATTCACACGCCGCTGAAGAGCCACCATAAGTTCAACGAACACGAGACATCGGACGAGATGGCATCGCGCATTGCAGCGGGGGAGACTGTGGCATTGATTTCGGACGCAGGCACACCGTGTATCTCCGACCCCGGCTTCATGCTCGTGCGCGCGTGCGTAGATAAAGGTGTGGAGGTGCAATGCCTGCCCGGTGCCACGGCTTTCGTGCCAGCATTGGTGGACTCGGGACTGCCCAACGACCGCTTTTACTTCGAGGGATTCCTGCCGCAGAAGAAAGGACGGCAAACGCGATTGAAGGAGTTGGCTACGCTGAGCCATTCGATAATCATTTATGAGTCGCCGTTCCGTCTTCAAAAAACGTTAGAACAATTAGCGGAGTACCTTGGGGCAGATCGTAAAGCAAGTGTGAGCAGGGAAATAAGCAAGAAGTTTGAAGAAACAAGAAGGGGAACACTTGCAGAACTGATTACTTACTTCAAAGAAAACCAGGCACGGGGGGAAATAGTGATAATTATTGGACCTCCCCTAACCCCTCCTTCAAAGGAGGGGGATAAGACCCCCTAAATCCCCCTTCAAAGGGGGACTTACTGAGAGAGGGAAAATAAATAGAAAGTAAATGAATTAGTATAGTAATGGAGCATGATGGTAAGGTATATAGACGTGCTGATATCCTGAACTATCGCGCATTGAAAGACAATGCTGCGACAAACAGAAAGAATATGACACCTGCGGAAATGGCATTATGGCAACAAATCCGTGGCAAGCAGTTGGGAGTAAAATTCCTACGTCAATATATCATCGGTGATTATATAGTCGATTTCTTTTGTCCGAGTAAACAACTCGTCATTGAAGTGGATGGTAAATATCATTATGCAGAAGATAATAAAGAGTTTGATGATATACGAGATAATTATTTAACTCAACAAGGATATAAGGTGCTTCGGTTCGTAAACGAGCAAGTGCTATGCGACACAGAACGGACAATAGAAATAATCAGACAACAACTCTGACCTCATCCCCCTCTGAAGGGGGAACGAGGGGGTCTATGAAGGTGTTGGCGAAGGAGACGGCGATATACGGCGTGTCTTCGATAGTGGGCAAGTTCCTGAACTGGCTCCTTGTGCCGCTATATACCTACGTGCTGGCACAACAGGCTGACTACGGGATTGTTACCAACCTGTACGCTTGGACGGCATTGCTGCTCGTGATACTGACCTACGGCATGGAGACCGGTTTCTTCCGCTTTGCCAACAAGGAAGAGGAGAACCCGAATACGGTATATACCACGGCAATGATTAGTCTGCTGACGACATCGGTGCTGTTTGCCGTGCTGTGCTGCGTGTTCCGCCAACCGATAGCCAACGTGTTGGGCTACCCTACCCACTCGGAGTTTATCGCGCTGCTGAGCGTGGTGGTGGCGATGGACGCCTTTGCCAGTATTCCGTTTGCGTACCTGCGATACAAGAAACGTCCGCTGCAGTTCGCGGGATTGAAACTGCTGTTTGTCTTTCTGAATATACTGCTCAACCTGTTCTTTCTGGTACTCTGCCCGAAGATACAGGACTGGAGTATCATATCGCCGTGGTATGACCCCGATTACGGTGTGGGGTATGTGTTCGTGGCGAATATCATAGCAACGGGGGTGCAGACGTTATTCCTCATAATCCTTGCGACTCCCAGAACGGACTCCCCCTACCCCCTCAAGACAGAAAGAAGAGACTCCCCCTACCCCCTCAAAGAGGGGGATACCGAAGCGGGTTCTGTTGTGTCCCGTAGGAAAGCGGAAGGGTGGTGCTTCTCTTGGGATTTAGAAAAGAGAATGTTGCGGTACTCGTTGCCGTTATTAGTGCTGGGTGTGTGCGGGATAATGAACCAGACATTGGACAGGATTATGTTCCCGTTCTTCTACGCGGGCGATGACGCGCAGACACAGTTGGGCATCTATGGGGCGTGCTTCAAGGTGGCAATGGTGATGATGATGTTTACGCAGGCGTTCCGCTACGCATACGAGCCGTTCGTGTTCGCGAAACATAAGGACAGGAAGTCGGTGGAAGCCTACGCGGACGCGATGAAATACTACATCATCTTCTCGTACCTGATACTCCTCGGCATGGTGTTCTACCTTGATTTGCTGAAGTTTATCATCGCGCCGAGTTATTGGGAGGGCTTGAAGATTGTGCCTGTGGTGCTGTGGACATATATCTTCCAAGGGGTGTATTTCAATCTGAGTTTCTGGTATAAACTGACGGACAAGACACAGTGGGGCGCGTATTTCTCGCTGATAGGCGTGGTGATAACATTCACTTTGCAGGCGGTGTTCGTACCGGAAATAGGCTATATGGCATCTGCCGCGAGCAGCACGGTGTGCTATTTTGTGATAATGCTGCTGTCGTATTTCGTGGGGCGCAAGTACCTGACGATACCCTACGACCTGAAGCGCATAGGGGCGTACACGTTGGTGACCATCGGTCTGCTGGCGGTATATTACGGGGTGTATGACCTCGGTATGTGGGCGCGAATGGGGATAGGGACGGCGTTGTTGGCAATATATTGTGTAATCCTTATAAAGTTTGATTTCAATGTTTTCAGGAATCGTAGAGACCATGGCTCAGGTCGTTAAGATTGAGCAAGAACTTGGTAACAAGCATTTTACGCTGCGCAACCCGTATAAGGACGCGCTCAGCATCGACCAGTCGATAGCCCACAACGGCGTGTGCCTGACCGTGGTGAAAATAGAGGGCGACCTGTACACCGTTACCGCGATGCAGGAGACGCTGGTAAGGAGCAATCTGGGTCTGTTGCGCGAGGGTGACTGGGTGAATGTGGAGCGTTCAATGCTGCTCAACGAGCGGTTGGACGGACATATCGTGCAAGGTCATGTGGACCAAACGGCACGTTGCATTGAGGTGCGGGAGACGGAAGGCAGTTGGTATTACCGGTTTGAATACGCGACAAGCAAAGAGATGGCACGCCGCGGCTATCTGGCTGTGGATAAGGGTTCTATCTGCATCAACGGGGTGAGCCTGACCGTGTGCGAACCCGACGTGCAGGGCGAGAAAGGGTATGTGAGCGTGTGCATCATCCCCTACACCCACGAGGAGACCAACTTCAAATACATTGAGGTGGGGAGCGTGGTGAATTTGGAGTTTGATATTATAGGGAAGTACATTGCAAGGATGCAAACGCTTTGTTGAAACAATGCGCAATGCGTAATGCTTCATGCGCAATGAAAGGAAGATAATATTTTAACATTTGATAAGGTTTGTATCCCTTGCGTATGGGTTGCGTATCCCTTGCTCATCCCTTGCTGTTTGACACGGGAAAGACAGGGAGAAGACGATGTGAAATTTTAAACATTCATTATTAGATTATGGTAATCTCATACTCACTGCAAAAGAAAAATTTGGACAATTGAACAGATTTTTGTAACTTTGCGAGTTGGGAAAAATGGAGGATTGTTAGTCATAATGACAAAGACAACACACATAAATAATCGACGCTACTTGGGAAATAAGTATCGACTGCTCCCATTTATTAAGCAAGTGATAACGAATAATTGTTCGGATGTTCATGTGTTGGCAGACCTCTTTGCCGGCACGGGTGCTGTGGCTTCTGCATTTCAAGATAAAATACTGATAACCAACGATATCCTATATAGTAACTATATAAGTAATGTGGCATGGTTCAGCCCTGAAACGTACGACCGCGAAAAGCTTATACACAACATTACCGAGTATAATGCAATAACCATAACAGAAGACAACTATATGTCTGATAATTTTGCAGACACATTCTTTTCCAAGACAGACTGTCGCAAGATTGGCTACATCCGAGAAGAAATAGAATGTAAATATGAGCAAGGGGAGTTGAATCAGAGAGAAAGGGCACTGCTCATCACATCGCTGTTGTATGCCATGGACAAAATAGCCAAGACCTGCGGACACTATGATGCATACCGCAAAGGAGTACAATTTGACACCCATTTAGAACTATACGTACCCAATGCTTCCACTAATAACCAACCACAAAATTGCTGCTATAACCAAGACATTAACACTCTGATACCATACATTAAAGCCGACCTTGTTTATCTTGACCCCCCTTATAATTCCCGTCAGTACTGTGATGCATACCATCTGTTAGAAAATGTAGCACGCTGGCAAAAGCCTATCGTTAAAGGTGTAGCGCGAAAGATGGATAGAACAGAACTGAAAAGTGCCTATTGTACTAATGCCGCGACAGCGGCTTTTGAAGAACTAATAGCATCTACCCATGCGCGATACATTCTTCTGTCATACAACAATATGGAGAATAAGGGCAATGAGCGTTCCAATGCTCGTATTACCGATGAAGATATTATGCGCATTCTTTCCTCTAAAGGTAAAGTACAGGTGTTTGCTGAGACATATAAAGCTTTCACTACAGGCAAATCACATATACACGGGAATCAAGAACGATTGTTTTTGTGTGCAGTAGGTAAATGAAAAAAAAGGTTCCATTCATACAATCCCCGCTTAACTATACCGGTGGCAAATATAAATTGCTGCCACAATTGATAGAGTTATTTCCGGATGATGTATGTACATTTGTGGATGTATTTTGCGGTGGCGGCAATGTTGGTGCAAACATATCAGCAGAGCATATTGTACTGAATGATATAGACCTCAATGTTTCACTACTATTGCAACTTTTCTATAATAATTCATACAGAGATTTACAACGAGATATTCTGCAGATTATTGACAAATACAATTTGTCAATGGTTAGTCGATATGGATATGAGTTTTATGGAGTGAACAGCAGTCATGGACTTGGAGACTATAACAAACCAAAATTTTTGAGGTTACGTAACGATTTCAATAAACAACAATTGGATTATAACCACTACATTACCCTGTATGTATTGATCATATACTCTTTTAATAACCAAATACGTTTTAATAATAAAGGCGAATTTAATCTCCCCGTCGGTAAGCGAGACTTCAATATAAGAATGCAGACAAAACTACAGCAATTTGTAGATCGCTTGCATACACAGCAACCGGCTTTCACACATATTGATTTCCGTGATATACCCATTATTGAGTTCTCCACAAAAGATTTCTTTTACTTGGATCCACCTTATTTTATCACGTGTGCAACATATAATGAAAATGGAGGATGGACGGAAAAAGATGAAAAAGATTTGTATCTGTTTTTGGATAAATTACAAGAACAAGGTATTCGATTTGCTTTATCCAATGTTTTAAGCAGCAAGGGAAAAACAAATCATATTTTACAAGACTGGTTACAGCGGAATAAACAACGTTATAAATGTCATTACTTAAATTATAGTTATTCCAATTCTAACTACCAAACAATAGACAAACATTTAGGTAGTAAAGAGGTGTTAATTACTAATTACTAAAGGACTATGGAAATACAAGCAGGCACCATATTTAACTTATGGGATACTAATGGGCGTAGAAAGGATGTGTTAAACGCATTGGATATCTATGTCCATATTTTGCACGACCTATCCAACCAATATCCTGCAGAAAAGTGGGGTGCATATCCGCAAAGTCTCGCGCAATTTCGTTTCTACAAGGCTGCAATAGAGGCTTCTCCAGATGTCTTTCTGGGAACAGATAAGTACAAAGAATTTGTACAATCTATTGCACATTCGAAATCTAATTTTTACAATAAATCATTATCACTTACAGCAGAACAACGTGCTAATCTGGATCAAAATATAGAAGCACGTGCAAGACATTATACCAGTAATTTGCAAAAATTTGGTTTTGCAACAGAAACGCGACAAATAACAGAAGCGGGATATTGTTTGTTGCAAGGAAAAGTTCAAAAGGATATTATAGAAAGTATTTTTCCGATAAATGATATAAATTTGCTTTTGCTTCGTCAATTGCTAAAATTAAGAATTGTATCTGTACCCGATAAAAATGGAATACGCCGATTTTACTCCCCCTGTTTGCTAGCAATCCATTTGTTGTTGCACCAAAATGTAGACAGAGATAAATTCCGTACTATAATACAATCTGTATCTCCCTATTCTCCAATACCAATGGAACAATTATTACGGATAAACGAAAATGATTTTTATGATACAACTCGGATAAATATTCCAAAAGTATTTAAACAGGGCAAAAGAATCTTATTTGCAGATTTTGAACAGTATATCAAAAACAGGAAAAGTAGTCGTAGCGTACAAATTTATTACGACTTTTATAACCGATTATATGACTATGTGAAGCAGCCATCTGCGGAAACGTATGCTCCATTGCGTGAAATCCTGCAAGGAAATGATGGAAAGAAATTGGAAAAGGCTTTCGGAAAAGGCAATGGTATTCTACAAATAGGAACAAAAGCCATTCCTTTTTCTTATGATAAATTTATAGAACACAATAGCCATTCACCTTTGCTGCAAAATGTCCGAACTCTAAATAGGGAATTTTACATAACTTATTTTCTGTCCAAATGTATAGATCAGGCATATGAGTATTCTGATACTACAATGCGTATGCTGAACGCTACGGGAATATTCCAATGCAATAGCCCTTTGGTAGAATTGTTATATAAGGGAATTTGGCAAACTATTTGGAATAATCTTTCTCTACAAAATCACATATTTGGTACAATGACAAAAGTCGAATACCAAACCTATCAAGCCAATTACGGGGCGGCGCTTTCGTTATGCCAAATTTTGCATATAACAGATGAACAATGTGCCGAGATTGTACAATCTGTTTCTGGAGCAGAATCTACAGAAAGTCTTCGCCAAGCATTAGCAAACAGCAAACGTACTCTGTTAGAACAGCATATTGCTGCAAAATATCCCCAAGAGAAAGTGTGCGAATTGTTAAGGCTATTCTCTGATAGAAATAACGACCAACAGATACGGTACAGTGTTAATCCAGAGGCAAGTGTACCTACCATTTATGAATATATAGTAGCCATTGCGTGGTACTATATAGCCAACAAGAAAATATCCGTCTATGATAGTATAAATCTGACATTAAATGCAGACTTTGAACCTATTATGCACGCAGCGGGCGGAATGGGGGATATTGTGGTTAATTATGCGGATCATGTAGTAATGTTGGAAGCCACTTTAATGAATGCTTCTGCGCAGAAACGTGGAGAATGGGAACCCGTCCTGCGACACGCTGTAAATTTGACAGTAGATAATGCTTCTAAAAAGGTAACAACTCTGTTTATTGCCGACCAATTGGATTATAATACGATTCATATTTGGAGAGCGGTAGCGGCAGTTACACTTCGTGCCAGCAATAGTGACGGTATGGCAAATCACGTAGTCATTATGCCTATTAAAAATGAAGAATTGTGTGCTTTCTTGCAGAACAATATCACAGATAAACAAATCCTCACAGCAGTCGGCGATTCCTATGATGAGATAAGGAACACCTTTGATGATCAGTGGAGAAATCGCATCTTGCAAACATTATCTAATGAATATTAACAAATAAAAACTATACAATATGGACAAAATCAGTTATGCACTCGGACTCTCGATGGGTCAGCAGTTGCTCAACAGCGGTGTTGAGAACCTCAACTATGCAGACCTGGCAAAGGGTATTGAGCACGTTTTAGAGAAACAGAAACCCGAAATTACGTATTCGGAAGCACAACAGTTGCTGAACCAGTTCTTCACGGAGTTGGAGCAGAAGATTGCCGGTCAGGCAAAGGCAGACGGGGAGAAGTTCCTCGCCGAGAACGCCAAACGTGAGGGCGTGAAGGTGACACCGAGCGGTCTGCAATACGAGGTATTGGAGGCTACGATAGGTCAGAAGCCGAAAGCCACGGACACTGTGAAGGTGCACTATGAGGGCACGCTGGTGGATGGCACAGTTTTTGATAGTTCGTATAAGCGCGGCGAGCCTATTTCGTTTGGTCTGAACCAAGTGATAAAAGGCTGGACCGAGGGTCTGCAACTGATGTCGATTGGCAGCAAGTACAAACTGTATATCCCCTATCAGTTGGGCTACGGCGCACAAGGTGCAGCAGGCAGTATCCCGCCCTACGCAGCGCTGATATTCACGGTGGAGTTGCTGGGAATTAATGAGTAATAGTTAATAATTAATAATAGAGATATGAAGAAAGCATCTATTCTCGTCGTTGCCGCAATGGCAATGATTTCGTGCGGCAATACGTACGAGGCAAAGACGGTTGCACTGAACAACCAAAACGATAGTATGAACTACGCACTCGGACTGGTGAACGGCAGTCAGATGAAGATGTACCAGTTGCGCAACGACTCGTCGGAAGAGACTGTGAATGAGTTTATTGACGCATTGCAGCGCGGTTACGACGGCAAGATTGAGGAACTGAGCGAGGCTGCCGGTGTGGGCAGGAACATCGGTCAGGCCATCAAGAGTTCGGAGAGCACCGGTCTGGCAGACAACGAGGCATGGACACTGAACGAGAAAGTGTTCTTCCAAGGATTGGTGAACGGTCTGCACCACGATACCGTGATGATGAAAGGCGACGAGGCACGTGACTATTTCCAGAGCCAATACCAGGCATCGCGCACCGCTGCGGACGGAGAAAAAGCAGGCAAGGCTATCAAGGCGAAATGCGGCAAGGCAGTGAAAGTGATTGCATTGAACAACCAAAACGACAGCCTGAACTACGCATTCGGCTACCTGAACGGTGACGAGGTGGCACGTTACATCCTTGCCACAGACACTACGGGTGAGCAGAAGAAAGAGTTTATCGAGAATGTCAACAAGGGGTTGAAGAGCCATGTGAAGAACCCGCAACTGGTGAACATGGGCGAGCAGATTGGTAAGAACATCAAAGAGCAAGAGGCAGGCGGTCTGATAGGCGAGCCAAGCCTGAGCACCGACTTTGCCCTTATCAAACAAGGCTTTATCAACGGTTTGCTGGGTTACACCGAGCAGATGACCGGCGAGGAGGCAGGCGAATATATACAGAACACGATGAACACCATCAAGTACGGCACCGTGAAAGAGGAAGGTGAGAAGTTCCTCGTTGAGAACGGTCTGCGCGAGGGTGTCATCACCACCGAGAGCGGTCTGCAATACGAGGTCATCAAGATGGGCAAGGGCAAGAAACCGAGTGCCACCGACCGCGTGAAGGTGCACTATCACGGCACATTGATAGACGGAACCGTGTTCGACAGCAGCGTTGAACGCGGCGAACCTATCACTTTCAGTTTGAACCAAGTCATAAAAGGCTGGACGGAAGGCGTGCAACTGATGCCCGTCGGCAGCAAGTTCCGCTTCTATATCCCGCAGGAGTTGGGCTACGGCGCACAACAGGCAGGCAACATCCCGCCCTACTCTACCCTGATATTCGACGTAGAGTTGCTGGAGATTGAGAAGTAAGATGATTATCCTGTTAGTCCAATCGGTCACACGGGGCTGATTGGACTAATCGTATCTCCCCTATGGGCATCATAGCAAGGCAGAGCATCAAAGGCACCATCGTGACGTATGCAGGCGTTGCGGTGGGCTTTGTTACTACGTTCTTCGTGCTGACGCGCTTCCTCACCGCCGAGGAAATCGGGTTGGCACGAGTGCTGATTGACGCTGCCACGCTGTTTGTCAGCCTTGCGCAGTTGGGGACATCGTCGTCCATCATCCGTTTTTACCCGTATTTCCGTGACAAAGAGCACAGGGACAACGGTTTCTTCTTTTGGACCATTGTGGTGCCATTGGTGGGGTTTGCGGTGTTCGCGCTCATCTATTGGGCGTGCAGTATGCCTCTCAGTCAGTGGTTCGGGGAGAAGAGTCCCGAGTTTGTGGACTACTACTATTTCGTGCTGCCGATGGCGTTCTTCCTGCTCTACCAGACTATCTTCGAGACCAATGCCAATGTGCGTATGCGCATCGTGGTGCCGAGGGCGGTCAGGGAGTTGGTGACCCGTGTGGGACTGCTGGCGGTGTATCTGCTGTACGCCTTCCGTGTGCTGACGATGGACGGGTTTGTGGTTGCACTGTGCGGCGTGTACGCGTTGGCGGCATTGTGCAACATCGTGTATCTGTTCTCGATGGACGACGTGTCACTCCGCCCCGATTGGACGTTCATGCGCACGCACAGACCGCTGGTGCGGCAGTACCTCTTCTATACGGGGTTCCTTATTATCTCGGCGTTGGCATCGGCACTTGCCCCTACCCTCTCGTCGTTCTTCATCACAGCCAAGATGGGGCTTAACTTCACGGGCATTTACGCCATCGCTACATATATCGCGGTGATGGTGAGTATCCCCTACCGCTCCGTGACGGCGATTGCGGCACCTCAGTTGGCAGCGTCCATCAAGGAGCAGAACCGCACGGAGACCGCCCACCTCATGCAACAGGTGAGCCGGAACCTGCTGCTGGTCGGGGGCTTGATATTCTGCCTGATATGGCTGAATATCGACCTGATATTCCACATTCTGCCCAACGGAGACACCTATGCCACCGCGCGTATGGTGGTGCTCGTGCTCGGCGTGTGCCAAATAATCACCGCCACATTCAGTTTCTGTTTGTCCGCCATCAGTTACTCGCGGTACTATGTATTCTCGCTCGTCTTGTCTTTTATTCTGACAATCAGTGCCATAGCACTCAACAACTACCTCATTCCGCGCTACGGGATGAACGGGGCTGCCGTCAGCACATTGCTGTCGAATGTCCTCTATTATGCCCTGGCAATCCTCACGGTGCGCGTGGCATTGCGCATACAAATCTTCTCCCGTCAGCACCTCAAGACACTGCTGCTATTGGGGGGAATCCTGCTTTTGAACTACCTGTGGCAGCACTACCTGCCGACATTCAATATATGGCTCAGCAGCATCGCCCGCACATTGGTATTGGTAGGCACGGGCTGTGCCGCGGCATGGTTCGGGCAATTCAGCCCCGAAATCAATGAGCAGGTCAAGAATTTCGTAACGACAAAGTTACATAAATAACGAATACAACACACGTAGCGAAATTAATGGTTAATTACATGGTAATTAATGTTTTAATGGTTATTTAATGTATGCGTTACTTCGTTCGCTTTGCATACAAGGGTACCCTTTTCCACGGCTCGCAGCGGCAGAGCAGTGGGGCAGTGACGGTGCAGGAGGCGATGGAGCATGCTTTCTCCACTATCTTCAGGCGCGATGTGGTACTCACTTTTGCGGGGCGCACCGATGCCGGCGTACATGCCCGTGAGATGTATGCCCATTTCAACGGACCCGCCGTACCTCCCCAACAGGAGGGTCTGACAGGCGACGATTGGCAATACGCCGTCAACGGGGTCATCATGCGCCTGAACGGGTTGCTCCCCGACTCGATTGCCGTGCATGCTATCGTGCCCGTACGCGAAGATGCCCATGCACGTTTTGATGCCGTCAGCCGCACCTACGAGTACCATACCATTGATTACAAAGACCCGTTCCTTGTCAATCTCGCCACCCCCGTACGTCCGGGCTTGAATTTCCAAGCCATGAATCGCGCAGCCGCACATCTGATTGGTCGTCAGGACTTTATGTCGTTCAGTCGCACCCATACCGATGTCAAGACCACCTTCTGCGACATATCGCAAGCCGGATGGTCTGTCAGTGAGGACGGGCACCATGCAGTCTTCACTATCACCGCCAACCGATTCCTCCGCAACATGGTACGCGCCATTGTCGGCACGCTGTTCGATGTGGGACGGGGCAAAATATCCGAGGATGATTTCCTCACCATCATCGCCGACAAGAACCGTTGCAGCGCAGGCGAATCCGCTCCCGCCGACGGTCTCTACCTCACCCGCGTCGCCTATCCCGAAGATATCTTCCTGCTATCCTAATCGGAAACACCGCAACGCACCATCGCACTATAAAAATATATTAACAAAATTTGCCGTACTACCCTCTTGTTTGGACAGTCATTTTCCCTCAAATTCTCGGGTTAACTCCGAGAGAACTCCGAGCGAACCCACACGCATTCTCACCTATACCATGTTTCACTATCTGATAAAAGTATTATATGCTACAAACCATATATGATAAAATATGCAAAAACTTACATAGTTGTAAGTAACCACTTGCGCGTTTCCTTGAAAAGCACTATTTTTGCAGCCGATTTCATTCTGACAACCAATGAAGAATAAACGAGAAGAAATACTGCAGGCGGCGGAGGAGGAGTTTGCCCGCAACGGCTACGAAGGGGCGAACATCTCGCGTATCGCCAAGCGTGTGGGCGTAACCCATGTGCTGCTATACTACCATTTCCGGAACAAGGAGAACCTTTTCCGTGAGGTGCTGCAACGTAAGATTGATGAGTTTATCCTGTCCGTATTGCCCCCCGAAGGTACGGAGAACCTACATTTTATGGAAAATATCGACCTGCTCATCACGCAGAACTTCAATATGATGGCGCAAAACGCTATGTTGGCACGTCTGCTGGTCAACGAAACAGGTCAGATGCCCGAATCGCTCCGTGATATAGCCCATAAGCAGTACGGCGAATACCTAATGCGCCTTCAGCACTTGCTGGACAGAGAGGCGGAAGCGGGTAATATCGTCCCCACCAATGCCGAGCGGCTGATACTCACCATCTGTTCGCTCAACATTATGGCAGTACTGGTAATGCCTGCCATCGGAAACCTGCTTCCCGAGCAGGAGCAAGACCTCCAACAGGTGCAACAGCGACGCTTGGAGGATAATATCAACTATATACACACCCTACTGAAATGACCATTTACAGACAATCCCTACTTTGTTTGCTTCTCCTCTGTCTTGCGGGGTGCGACAAGTTGCCTATGAACAAAAAGCCGCAGTACGAGGTGCGCCCCATCAAGGTGGAGGTGCAGACGATGGACAGGCAGACGCGCGTGAACACGCACACGTATGTGGGCAGGATAGAAGAGGCGTCGAGTGTGCCGTTGAGCGTACAGACTGCGGGACAGGTGACGGCAGTCTATGTCAAGAAAGGCGACCACGTACAGCAGGGGCAGGAACTGCTGCGTTTGGACGACACGCAGGCGCGGAACGCTATGTTAGCAGCCAATGCCACCTATCAACAGGCGGCAGACGGCTACAGACGTGCCAGGCAGGTCTATGCCAAAGGCGTCATCACCGAAATGAAAATGGTAGAAGTAAGCAGCCAACTGGAGCAGGCAAGGTCAGTACTTGCCATGTCGCGCAAGTCGCTCAACGACTGTGTGCTGCGTGCGCCAAGCGACGGCGTGATAGGCGAGTGCAAAGCCAAAGCGGGACAGGTGGTCGCCCCCGGACTGAGTCTGGTAACGCTGCTGGATATGGAGGGCTACAACGTTACGTTTGACGTGGCGGAAGGCGATATCACGTCCATTCAGGTGGGCGACAGCGGCAGCGTCGTAGTGGAGGCTATCGGCAAGACCGAAGTACCTGTCTGCGTAACGGAGAAGAACCTGCTCGCCAACACGATAGCGCACACCTATACCGTTACGGCGTTTATCTCCAACCCCTCGGACGACTACAAGCAGCAACTGCTGCCGGGTATGGTGAGCAAGGTCAGGCTCCGCTCGCAGAGCGTATCGGGCTATTTCGTACCTGCCGCCTGTGTGCAGACGCTCACAAGCGGGGCATCGGTCTGGGTGGTAGAGAACGGTATCGCCACACGTCGCCACGTGGAAATCGGTCAGTATGCCTCGGGCGGCGTACTCATCACCCGCGGCCTCCACGAGGGCGACCAAGTAGT
>DJSG01000036.1:0-5265 GCA_002440265.1 Bacteroidales bacterium UBA6340
TTTGATGCGGTTGCCCTGTGAGTTTGGCTACGCGTTTGCACAAGTAAAGAAAAAGTTGTATCTTTGCGGTCCTGTTTCTCCGAGAGGTGGCAAAATGGTATCGGAATGATATATGTGGCGTGTTCGGATGCCCCCTCAGCGGAATGAGGATAGTATTAAAATAGCATTAGTATGACCCATAATAGTTCGGATTGCGATGGCGGAAACGGGCGTGATGTAGCACGTTATGAGCGCGACGATTTGCGTGAAGCAGTGCGTGTTTTGCGTGAAGGCGGCGTGATATTGTACCCTACAGATACCGTGTGGGGTATTGGTTGCGATGCGACCAACGAGGCGGCTGTGCAGCGGATTTTTGAGATAAAGCATAGGGCTGACAGCAAATCGATGTTGATATTGCTGGACGGTGCAGGGAAATTGCAAGGGTACGTGGAGCGTGTGCCGGAGACGGCGTGGATGCTGTTAGAGGTTGCAGAAGGCGGAAAACCGATGACGATTATCTACCCAAATGCTAAGAATTTGGCACACAACCTGTTGGCTGAGGACGGAAGTGTGGGAATACGAATCACACAGGAGCCTTTTTCAAAGGCATTGTGCGAGCAATTGCATCGTCCGTTAGTGTCCACATCGGCGAATATCAGTGGGGAACCGGCGGCAAAAGTGTTCCGCGAGATAGCGCAGGTGGTACGCGATGCTGTGGACTACATATGTATGTACCGCCGCAATGATATGACACCCCATCAGCCGTCGTCCATTGTGAAGATTGATGAGGCAGAACATATAACTATTATTCGACAGTAAGGAATGATGCGTCTGACCAATCATAGAAGACAGCAACTGATATATATCGCGGTAGATGCCGTGTCGGCGGAGGTGATATGGTTGGCGTTCCTTTTGTTTCGCTGGTTGGTGTATGACGGGAAGTTATTCGGAGTAGATACGGTACTGATACCGGCATTCAGTTTTTATCCGCCGCTGTTCTTATACCCCTTAGGGTGCCTGGCGGTGTACTATTTGTCCGGTTATTACCTTCGCCCTATGCGTAAGCGGTATAGCGAGGAATTTACAACAACGGCAGTGACATCCCTGATTATCGGTATGGGAGCGTTTTTCCTGATAGTCATAGACGACCCTGTGACGAACTACCATCGCTACTTGGTGTCGTTGGTTGTGCTTGTCGGGTTGCAGTTCGTAGGTTGTTATGTGCCTCGGTTGGTGGTGACGTATCTGTCGCGCAGGCATTATCCCGAAAAATACAGGTGCTTCACCATACACAGCGTGGCAGAAGTGGAGGATTTCAAGCGGTTGCACGCCAAAGAGCCTCAGGATGAGGTGATTATTGATTTGAACGGAAAAACGAATGAGCGGGATATATACACGATTATCAGTCAGGTTTACCCGCTGAACGTGGAGATATGCGTTGTGCCACGGCTGTATGATATGCTGACAGGTGCGGCGAGTATTCAAGATGTTGGAGATGTGCCGTTGGTGCGCATTACGGAGCACAAGATGAGCGATTGCGGATTGTGTGTGAAGCGGGCGTGCGATGTAGTGATGGCTTTGGCGAGTATGGTCGTATTATCACCTGTGTATCTGATAGTTGCGCTATCGGTACGTTGCTCGTCGAAAGGCCCCGTGATATACAAACAGGAGCGGATTGGTTTGCATGGGAAGCCGTTTATGATACTGAAATTCCGCACGATGACGGACCATGCAGAGCAAGGCGTGCCGCGTCTGAGTTCGGACGACGACCCGCGCATCACCCGCTTGGGGCATATACTGCGTAAGTACCGCATAGACGAGTTGCCACAGATGTGGAACGTGTTGCGCGGAGATATGTCGGTAGTGGGACCGCGTCCCGAGAGACGGTTCTTTATCAACCAGATAGAGCAAGTAGCACCTTACTATTGCCTGATATACAGGATTCGCCCGGGACTGACCAGTTGGGGGCCTGTCAAAGTGGGATATACCGACACAATGGATAAGATGGTACGCCGGTTGAACTATGACATTGTCTATATGGAGAATATGTCAATTCGATTGGATATGAAGATATTGCTCTTTACTATAGGTGTGATATTAGATGGTAAAGGCAAATAAAATCAATAAACTATGACATACGATGAGGCGATAAAACGATTGGAAAGCATTGTGCAGGAGTTGGAGGACTCGCAAGCCCTCAGTATGGATGCATACCAAACAAAGGCCAAAGAGGCGAAGGAATTGATAGCGTTCTGCCAAAAGCAACTGACAGGTTGGGAGGAGAAGATGAACGAGATACTCGTTTGATTTATTCAAAATATGCACATCGTATTGCGAATATACAAAAAAAGTTGTACATTTGCAGGCGGAAAGTAGCGACCACGCATACTCGCCAACAAGAACGTGTATATAGCCATCTCGGGAAATATCGGTGCGGGGAAGACAACATTGACCAAGATGTTGGCTCGCTATTATGGTTGGGAACCGCGATTCGAGTCGGTAACATTCAACCCCTATCTCGAAGACTACTATACCGACATCAAGCGTTGGTCGTTCTGCTTGGAGACCTATTTCCTGAAAGAGCGGTTCAAGGATATGTTGGCAATCAGCCAAGCCACGCACACCATCGTGCAGGACCGCAGTATCTTCGAGGGCGTGTATGTGTTTGTTGCCAACAACTACAGGCGCGGCGACCTGTCCGAGCGCGACTACGAGACGTATATGGAACTCTTCGGACACATGAAGCGGCTGATGAAAATGCCAGACCTGATGATTTATCTGCGCAAGTCTGTGCCAAGTCTCATCGCACAAATACAAAAACGCGGACGGGCTTATGAGGCAAGCATGCAGTTGGACTACTTGCGCGACCTCAACGAGCGGTACGAGGATTTCATCTACCACCAATATGAGGGACGCGTGCTCGTGATAGAGAGCGACGAAATGGATTTCGAGAACAATCCGGAGGACTTCCGACAGATAATCAACAAGATAGATGCACAACTGTTCGGACTGTTCAGCGAGGAGAATTGGAAATGACAATATAGATGAGGAGCCATTGCGCATTATGCATTACGCATTGTGCATTGCCCCAAATCGTACATCGTAAATAACTAAATCGTAAATGGTTTTATGCATATAGCAGTTGCAGGAAACATTGGCAGCGGCAAGACGACGCTCACCAATATGCTCGCCAAGCATTATGGCTGGATACCCCGTTTCGAGAGTGTGGACTTCAACCCCTATCTCGAAGATTTCTATGCGGACATGAGTCGCTGGTCGTTCAATTTGCAGATTTATTTCCTCAACAAGCGGTTCAAGGACGTGGTGGAGATAGCCAACTCCACGGACTACATCATTCAGGACCGCACTATCTATGAGGACGCGCGTATCTTCGCCCCTAACCTGCATCGGCAGGGGTATATGTCAGACCGCGACTTCGACAACTATCGTGACCTCTTCGACTTGATGATGTCGCTCGTCAAGATGCCCGACCTGATGATTTATATCCGCTCCACCATTCCCAACCTCGTGTCGCAGATACAGAAACGCGGTCGCTCATACGAAGCCGGTATGCGTATCGATTACTTGCAGGGGCTCAACGAGTTATACGAAAACTGGATAGCCGAATACAAGGGCAAACTGCTTATCATTGACGGCGACCATATCAAGTTCGGCGACCGCCCCGAGGACTTCCGCTACATCACTGACCGTATAGATGCCGAACTCTTCGGACTATTCCCCTTTGAGGGCAACGAGGCTGTCGGCAAAGAGATTAAATAGTACTCATAACTCTGCAACTTCTCTCAACCCTCAACTCTCAACCCTCAACTAATGTGATACAGAAGTTCCTCGACTATATCGCCATTGAGAAGCGTTATTCGCCGCGAACCGTGGGTGAGTACCATGACGACTTGTGCGCGTGGTGCGAGTTCTTGGGCGTTGATGTACAGGAATTTAACCCGAAGGATGTCACGGATAATGACGTGCGCTTGTGGATGGTGCACATGCTCGACGAGGAGCACCTGTCGCCCCGTAGCGTCAAGCGTCGGCTGTCTGCCCTGCGCAGTTTCTACAAGTTTATGTTGCGTGTGGGGTTGGTCAGCGTGGATATCACCCGCACCGTCATCACCCCCAAGGCTGACAAACCCCTGCCCGTCTTCTTCCGCGAGAGCGAGATGGAGAACTTCAAACGCTTGAGTAGCAACGAGTTCGACCCTGATGAGGAAGACCCTGTCAAACGCTTCGAGGCACTCCGCAACTACCTCATCATCGAGATGCTCTACCAAACGGGCATGCGCCGTGCCGAGATGCTCGGGCTCACCGACAGCGATGTGGACACCGCGCAGGCGCAGATACGCGTCTTTGGTAAGCGGCGTAAGGAACGCATCATACCCATTGGCGGCAACCTTATCCGAACAATCAATGACTATCGTCAAGCGCGACACGACATCTTGGCATGCCCTCCCGCGGGTGGCACGTTTTTTGTGCAGAAACATAGAAACGGCAATTGGGATGCCATGACGGCGGCAACGCTCTACAACATCGTCCGTGCACGTATGGGCGAGGTATCCACCCTCAAGAAGCACTCGCCACACGTTCTGCGGCATACTTTTGCCACCACGATGCTCAACAACGGCGCGGATATACGTACCATACAGAGTCTGCTCGGGCACGCCAGTCTCGCAGCCACGCAGGTCTATACCCACACCACCTTCGAGCAGATACAACGCGCCTACAACGCGGCACACCCGCGTAGCAATAAAAACAGCCATGGGAACCAAGCCCCATAATAGGGCGGAAGTTCTTGAGTATTAACCCATAAAAAGGAGGAAACTATGAAACTGAACACCCAAGCCGTGAACTTCGAGATGGCGGAACGCCTCGAGAAGCACATTGAGAAGAAGACTCGTCGTTACGAGAAGTTGCTCACACCCTCTGCGGAGATGGACATCCGTATGACGGTTGTCAAACCCGAAACCAACCTGAACAAAGAGACCACCATCCGCATCATCGGCATGGGCTCCGAGATGTTCGCGCAAAAGACTTGCGACACCTTCGAGCAAGGCATCGACGAGTGCCTTGAAGCCCTCGAAAAACAAGTGGAGAAGTTGAAAGACCGTTAGGCACATACGAGCAAAAGGTGCTGGCTTTCTGCTCGATATATGACTGTCTTTAGGGGCTGCTTAAACCAATTAGGCAGCCTCTTCTCATTCTCCGCCGGAGCACCTTTGCCCCGACCGAGGAAGCCTGAACTTCCTCCACCACCCTCCCGGGCAGTATTCATAC
>DJSG01000036.1:5306-7357 GCA_002440265.1 Bacteroidales bacterium UBA6340
CACCTCGAATCACGATGCAAAGGTACTACATATCCGAAGTTTTTGTTGGTAAAGTATTACCAATAATACACCCCCCATCCTCTTTTCTGCACAACACGCTGATTTACAGACAGACGTATCCTTTGCTGGAATCTTGCATCTTGTCTGAAAAAATGGAATAACGCTACATCTGTTCATTCAAAATCATACTGATTATGCTGTTATTTTGATGATACTTGAATGTTTTCTAATGGACTATATGCTGTTTCCCCCTTGTTCTATTATTATTTCGGTGCGCTTGCCCTGACTTAATTTGCATATTTCATAGGAATTGTTTACCTTTGCACGCGTGTTGCCGATTGTGCCATAGCAAGCACACCGTGCAACCGACATAAGAGAAAAAGACGTTTACTCGTCGCAATCCGGTTGTTGAAACTTAGGAACTTTCAAACATACTTTTCGGAGAGCGGTATTGGTGGACGTTTACGGAGTGTATATACCTCCGCCGCACGGCAACGGGGTCTTCCCTTGTCGTGTATGGCGTGTATATATGCACGTGGACGCTATATACCGAACTCAAAAGTATGGGTTTCCTAAGACCTCAACAACGAGTTCGATAGGTATAGTTGCCCACGTTTTTTGTATCCGTACCGGTCGCCGAGGGCAAGGGCGACCACCGCAAGACAGACCATTATGCCCACCCTCCACTGGATAGGAAAAGAGAAAGTACAGACCCATCACAACGACGTTCCCTACCGCGTCTTGAAACAGCAATATACGTATGGCAATGCCGGGGACGCGGGCGCCTCGNNGCAACCCATTTCCGCGGGCAGCAATCCCGCCTCACGCAGATGCGTCCGCGCAGGATCGAAAATCTCGTCGTCCGACCCCGTAACCACATAGCCGGGCTTGCTCGCTACCGCCATAGCGAGGTTGTGCATTGCCGCACCGCCGATTGCAATAAAATGTATTCTCATCTTATATCCAATAACATACTACCAAGAGTATGAGTCCAATTATATACATAATCCCCCTTGCCGCCGACTCCCGCTGGCGGAAAAACAGCACCCACAGCCCCGAAAAGAGCAGCAGAGCCACCGGAAGCAGCGAACCGCAGCAAGCCGTTGCCGCCGTGCGCATAGGGAACAGCGACAAGCCGCCTGCAACAATAAAAAACAACGTAAAGAGCAGAAGCCAGTTCTGCTGCCCTGTGCTGTCTCTGTCCGTTCTCACCAGCGAAGCCACAAACAGCACGATGCCTATCCCTATCAGCGAGACCTCCTTAATCGCCTCCGATAGCGGCAAAGCGGAGAACAGCCAACTGCGGTCGAACATCGGCATATACACATTTTCAATCCAACCGAAATGCCATGCCAACACGAAATAAACGGCAAACACCGCAGCCCCTATCAGCGTAGCCAGCCAGACACGCAAGCCGAAAGAATGTAACAGAATATATGCCACCCACACAGCGGGTATCAGCCATACCATATCCGGCAACACCAGCGAAGCCCCGGACAGGAGCAATGCCGCCACAAAAGCACTCTCCGTAGGTTCGTCCTCGCGAAACGCCTTGCGCAGCAACAGCAATACCAACAGCATACACAATACCGCCGTCTGCCCCTGCCAACAACCATTAGCGGCAAGGAAAGCCGTTGCGGACAACAGATAAACGAACAACGGCAAACCGTCTCTGTCGCGTGCCAGCCCCGCGCAAACCGTCAGATACCAAAACATCACCCCGTTCACCACCACAAGCAACAGCGTAGGAAGCACCTGCCGCCAATCACCATTGAGGAACCTCGGAATCCACCCGCACAGCACCACCACCGACAGCACCAAGGCTATCGGCAACGGCATACGCGTGATACGGGCAAGAAACTTCATACAGAAACCTACTTCCTAAAAACACCGCAAAGATATACAAAAAAAATCACATACACAATTAACTTGCCAATTAACAAATAATAATTAACACGTAATATGCATAATATGCAAAGTATGCAATTCCTATACTCCACTATACTCCATAATACCAATTACGTAGAAAAGACGTAGAAAGGACGTAGAAA
>DJSG01000036.1:7410-18661 GCA_002440265.1 Bacteroidales bacterium UBA6340
TTATACACTTTATGCACTATATTTGTCGCATATACTGCATAAAAACAGTATTTTTGAGGAGAACACAGACCCGCGGTATGTGGCAATACATAATTTATTTGCGTATCTCGCGGAAAATGTTTACCTTTGCACACGTGTTGTGCGGGTAGAACCGCGCAACCGACATAAGAGAAAAAGACGTTTACTCGTCGCAATCTGATTACTGAAACGTAGGAAATTTCAATGATCTCCAGAGAGCGGTATTGGTGGACGTTTACGGAGTGTATATACCTCCGCCGCACGACAACGGGGTCTTCCCTTGTCGTGTATGGCGTGTATATATGCACGTGGACGCTATATACCGAACTTGAGATTAAGGTTTCCTACGACCGCAGTAATAAGTTCGATAGGTATAGTTGCCCACGTTTTTTGTATCCGTACCGGTCGCCGAGGGCAAGGGCGACCACCGCAAGACAGACCATTATGCCCACCCTCCACTGGATAGGAAAAGAGAAAGTACAGACCCACCACAACGATGTCCCCTACCGCGTCTTGAAACAGCAATACACGTATGGCAATGAGAACAATACGTATGGGGACGACGCGTTCCGCGTCGTCAAAAACATCAGGGCTGCCGGGGACGCGGGCGCCTCGCCCGCGGTCGTCAGTGCCAATACCGATAACCCCTCCCTTGGATGGGTTGGGGAGGTCAATAAAATTATCCACGGCGACAACCTTGAGGCACTCAAAGCGTTGCTGCCCGAGTATGAGAACCGCGTGGATTGCATATACATCGACCCGCCGTACAATACGGGCAACGAAGGTTGGGTGTACAACGACAACGTCAATGACCCTCATATCCGCAAATGGTTGGGTGCAGTGGTGGGTAAAGAAGCCGAAGACCTGACCCGCCACGACAAGTGGCTCTGTATGATGTACCCCCGCCTTGTCCTGCTACAAAAACTGCTCTCCCCCACTGGGGTTATGTTTATCTCTATCGATGATTTTGAACAGACAAATTTGAAAGAGATTTGCCATGAGTTGTTTGGAGTGCAAAATGTTGAGCAATACATCTGGTGCTTGCAGGATAAAAGCGAAAGTTCCTTCGTAAAAACTGCAGGCTTGACCGTTAGAAAAGAGCATGAGTATATTATCGCCTGCTTTAATAAAACGGACACACGTTTTAGTAAATATACAGGACAACGTGATTTTACAGATTCTATTCAAAGCAATCCTGATAACGACCCTCGAGGTCCTTGGTTCTCTGGGAACATATCAAGAAATGGCATCAAAACAACAACGGGAACGAAATACTACACAATCACCAATCCTGCAGGAGAAAGTTTTACAAGGAACTGGACTTTGACAAAGGAAGAATACGAAGAGGCTCTTAATGATAATCGCATTTATTTTGCCAAAAACGGAGCAGGTGTACCACGGCTTAAAATTTTTCCAACTAAAGAATCACAACTCATTCAAAGTAGTTTATTTACAGATGTACATACATCTATAACAGGCAAAAAGGAACTAAATGCGATTTTTGGAGACTCACCATTTCCTTTTCCAAAACCAACCGCATTAATTTCTCGTTTATTGCAAATAGCCACGCATAAAGACGCCCTCATCCTCGACTCTTTTGCAGGTTCGGGGACAACGGCGCATGCGGTGTTGAACCTCAACAAGCAGGACGGTGGGCACAGGCGGTTTATCTTGGTGGAGATGTGCGACTATGCGGAGACGATCACCGCCGAGCGGGTGCGCCGTGTGATAGACGGTTACGGCGAGGGCAGCAAAGCCGTAGAGGGCACGGGCGGTTCGTTTGCGTTCTATGAATTGGGCGACACCATCTATGACCCGCAGACCGGTCTCCTCAACGACCACGCCGACACCGAGCAGATACGGCGATATATCTGGTACAGCGAAACGAATACGCCGTACCATAGTCCAAAAGACACAGGGGTTGCAGGGGACGCGGACGCCCTCGTCCGCGGTCGGTTTGGCACAAACCGTATGACTATGCCATGCATGGGAGACGATGCGTCCCGCGTCGTCAGTACACACCCCTACTTGTTAGGTCACAAGGACGGTACCAACTACTATTTCTATTACAAACGTGGCGAGGAGACGGTATTGGACAGGGCGTTTCTCAACACGTTCACCCCCGCCGACCAAGCCGAGCAGTACATCATCTATGCCGACTGCTGCCGTCTGAGCCGCGACTTTATGCTTACCCACCATATCACCTTCAAGCAAATCCCCCGCGACATCAAAAAAGTGTAGGGGAATTATGAAGTGTCCTTAGAGACCTTAAGGACTTTAAGGACGTTAAAGACCTTATTACCCAAAATCAATCGAACACACATGGAACTGAAATCATACCAACAGCACAACTTGGACGAGATAGAGCGTTATCTCACCCTTATCGAGCAAGACCCTCACCACAACTATGTGGAGGCGTTCCGTACTTTCTGGCGCACCAACCGTCCCGCTTACGAGCCTTGCCACGGCACCGCCATCGAACCCTACAAGGACAATGTCCGCCACGCCCCGCATATCTGCTGCAAAGTGCCGACAGGCGGCGGCAAGACCCTGCTTGCCTCGGCGGCATTGCGGGTGCTGTTCAACCACATACACACCGCCTGCCAAATGGTGGTGTGGCTGGTACCGTCCACCACTATCTTGGAGCAGACACTGCGCCACCTCATCAACCCGCGCCACCCGTACCGGCAACGTATCGACACCGATTTCAACAGCCGTGTCCTGGTCTTCGACAAGCAGCAGGCGTTGCTCGGACAAGGGTTCTCGCTCTCCAACGTGCGGGAGAACCTGTGCATTATGGTGGCGACGTTCGATTCGTTCCGCGCCACCAACAAAGACGGGCGCAAGGTCTATCAGGACAACGGCTACCTGCAGTCGTTTGCCGGTCTGCCCGGTGCCGTGGCGGACGAGGCGGGCGAGATACAACTGATGTCCGTCCTGCGGGCGCTGCACCCCGTGGTGATAGTGGACGAGAGCCACAACGCCAGCACCCCGCTCTCGGAGGATATGCTCAACGACATGGCACCATCCATCGTGCTTGACCTCACCGCCACGCCCAAGCAGAACAGCAACATCATCTGCTTCACCGACGCGCTGGAACTCAAGCGCAACAATATGGTCAAACTGCCCGTGATTGTCTATAACCATACCAACAAAAACCAGGTCATTGACTCGGCACTGCACCTGCAACGCTCCCTCGAGCATACCGCCCGCCAAGACCCGACGCGCTACATACGCCCGATAGTGCTGTTTCAAGCCCAACCGAAGAACAAAGACGAGGAACGTGAGACCTTCGGCAAGATACGCGAGAAACTGATGGCACTCCATATCCCCGAAGAGCAAATCAAGATCAAGACCGCCGACATCAACGAACTGGCAGGTATTGACCTCATGTCGCCCGACTGCCCCGTGCGCTATATCATCACCATCAACGCCCTCAAAGAGGGCTGGGACTGCCCGTTTGCCTACATCTTGGCATCGCTGGCGGACAAGTCGTCGAGCGTGGACGTGGAGCAGATAGTGGGGCGTGTGCTGCGTCTGCCGTATGCACGGCGCAACAATGCCGATGTGCTGAACCTGTCCTATGTGCTGACCGCCTCGGCAAAGTTCCAAGACACGTTGCAAAGCGTGGTGGCAGGACTCAACCATGCGGGTTTCTCCGCCCGCGACTACCGTTCCCTTGATATGGCGGAGACCGCTGCACCGGCACCAACCACCCCTACCTTGCAGATGCTCTTCCCCGAAGAGACACCCCCGCAGACGACCACAGCCGATGACATCGACACCACCGCTATCCGTTTCGACGGACGAACCGACATAGCATATCAACCGCAAAACACAACAGAAGACAACAAAGAAGTGGCACAGATACTCGCCACTGCACACCAACAAGCCACGGATATGGAACAACAGATACAACAGCAGACGGGCGAACAAGTGCCGGTCGAACTGGCAGAAAGCGTCAAACGCGCCACGATACAGTCGCTCTATGCCGAGAGTGCCAAAGCGGTTCGGCTGCCGCAGTTCTTCATCAGGGACGAGACTTCGCCCGGCAATATCTTCGGTGAGGCAAGCGAACACCTCCTCGAGAGCGAAGACCTGTTGCAAGGTTTCCGCCTTTCCGCACAGGAGACACCGCCTTTCTCGTGCGAAGCGGCTGAAACGAGCCTCTACAAAGTGGACATTTCCGACCAAACGGACGACCACACACCACGATACGAGAAAATCAAAGGTTCGGCTTACGACTTGATACTGAACTATATCCGCGATGCCGACAATATAGACAGCAAGCGCACCCGCTGCAGCAGCGAGGTGGCGGCACTCATGGGCAAGATGATACCCCTCACTCAAAAAGACGTACAAGCCTATATCGAACAGCGGTTTATTGAGTTCCGTGAAGCGGACTTTGAGCAGTTCCTCCTGCACATCAACGAGTACACGCAGGTGCTGAAGCAGGATATATTGGCATTGGAAAACCGCTACAAACAGCAGCAGTTCCGCCGCGGATTAGACACCGACCAAGTCTTCGTCCGCCCCGCGTTCTCTATCCCCGACGAGATAGTGCTGTCCGCTCCGCAAGACAGTATCACCAAGATGCTGCACACGCGCGAAGAAGATGTCAACGGCTTTGAGCGACAGGTCATCAACGAGGTGGCGAACCTCGATAATGTGGAGTGGTGGACGCGCAACCGCGAGCGCAAAGACTTCTGTATCAATGGTTTTATCAACCACTACCCCGACTTTATCATCCGCACCCGTCGCGGAAAGATTGTACTGCTTGAGACCAAAGGCGACCACCTTGATGCCGCCGACAAGATTCTGCTCGGCAATATGTGGGCAAACAAAGTGGGCGGCGAGTACCGCTATTTCCTCGTCTATCAAAACAGGAAAGCAGATGGGGCGTACACCTATTCGGAGTTTATAGATATACTCCGATTGCTCTGAATAGTCCTATTCGTCCTATTCGTTCCATTGGCCCTATTCGCCCCATAGTATATAGCCTTCCCTCGAACTTTAATGGCACTTGAATACTATTTTAGGGACTATTGTGAAGTTTGTGCTATGGCATGGCGAAAATACTTGCACATCTGCAAAAAAAGCAGTACTTTTGCCCCGATTTTTAGATAAAATGAGGTAATAGACCATATAAACTAACGTGGAATATGCTTAAGAATATCCTATCCATCACGGGCAAACCCGGATTATACAAGTTGGTAAGTCGCGGCAACAACATGCTGATTGTGGAGTCGCTCATCGACGGCAAACGCATGCCGACCTACGCACGCGACAAGATTGTGTCGTTGGCAGAGGTGTCTATGTTCACCACCGGTGACGACATCGCCCTCAGCGAGGTGCTGACCAAACTGGGCGAGAAAGAAGGTCTGAAAGTAGCATCTATCGACCCCAAGAAAGCCGACAACGATGCCCTGCGCGCGTATTTCGCCGAGGTATTGCCCGACTTCGACCGCGACCGCGTATATCCCACGGATATCCGCAAACTGGTGCAGTGGTACAATATCCTCATCAACGCCGGCATCACCGACTTCACCACCAAAGAGGACGAGGGCGACGAGGAGGCTGTGGTCGTTGAGGACAAGAAGCAGGAGGTCAAGAAACCCGCGCCAAAGGCACAGGTGAAAACGCAGAAATCCGCAGTAGCGTCCGTAAAGACGGGCGTTGGTGCCAAAAAAGGTTGATTCTTCAGGAAATCATCAATAGCATAGAATCTGTTGCTCCCTTGAGTTACCAAGAGGCGTGGGATAATTCGGGACTGCAGGTGGGTGAGCGCAATGCACAGGTAAAGGCGGCATTGTTGGCAGTAGATGTTACGGAATCTATTGTTAATGAGGCTATTGCTAAGCATTGCAATGTCATCATATCCCACCACCCCTTGCTCTTCCGCGGGCTCAAGCACCTCACGGGAAGCACCCCGCAGGAGCGATGTGTAGAGCAGGCTATCCGTCACGGGATTGCCATCTATTCCGCGCACACGTCCATGGACAGTTACCTCCACGGCGTCAGCGGGCGCATGGCAGAGCGCATCGGCATCTCGGAATACCGTATCCTCTCCCCGCAACAGGGGCGCGAAGAGGTAGGCTTAGGGGTAATCGGCAACCTGCCTGCACCCATGCAATGGACTGATTTCGTGCAACTTGTGCATAGCGCATTCCGCACGGAACATTCAGGCATACGTTGCATCGAGCCCGAAAAACACGAGGTGCTGACCATTGCCCTATGCGGAGGGGCGGGGGCTGAATTCATAGAGACTGCCGTCGCGCAGGGGGCAGACGTGTACATCTCCGCCGACTTCAAGTACCACGAGATGCAGAGTGCCGTCGGACGCATCGGCATCATCGACCTCGACCACTGGGTGAGCGAGCAATTCACGCGCGACATCTTCCGCGAACTCCTCACACCTTATATAGAGGTGCACATCGCCGCAACCGACCGCAGCCCCGTCAGGTACTATGCTGACAATCACATATCATTCGATTAAACTAAAATACAACGAATATGGCAAAAGAGAAAGTAGAAAAAGAACTGACCGTAGAGGACAAACTGCGTGCCCTCTATGAGTTGCAAGAGGTCGATTCCAAAATCGACGAGTTGCGCATCCTCGCCGGCGAACTGCCGCAGGAGGTCAAGGACATGAGCGACGAGGTTGAGGGACTCAAAACACGTCTCTCCAATATCGAGAACGACATCAAAGAGTTGGAGACCGCTATCTCCGACCACCGTGTCCGCATCGAGAACTGCAACGCGGCCATCTCCCGCTACCGCGAACAGCAGAACAACGTGCGCAACAACCGCGAGTTCGACAATCTCACCAAAGAGATTGAGTACCAGGAACTTGACATCGAGTTGTCGCAAAAGAAGATTCGCACCGCTACCGCTGATTTGGAAGCACGTCAGGCAGACAAGGCCAAGACTATCTCCGACATCGAGGAGCGCACCGTGGACCTCAACCAGAAGCGCAACGAACTCGACTCCATCCTCGGTGAGACCAAGGACCAAACCGAAAAACTCATGCTCCGTGCTGCTGAATTGGAGAAGGGTATCGACGAGCGTCTCCTGACCGCTTTCCGCCGTATCCGCAAGAATGCGCACAATGGTTTGGCAGTGGTTAAGGTCGAGCGCGACAGTTGCGGCGGTTGCCACAGCAAGATTCCCGCACAGCGGCAGTTGGACATCCGCCAACGCAAGAAAATCATCGTCTGCGAGTTCTGCGGACGTATCCTCGTGGACCCCGAAATGGGCGAGAAATAAACTTGTATCCAACCGATTAAGGAGATTATCCTTCCGCAGGGGTAATCTCCTTTTTTGTAGAAAATTTGTAGAAAAAAAAACAAAAAAATGCACGGCTCATGCAAGATTTCGGACGTATGTGGATTTATAGGGCAGATAATCATAATGTTCAACCAACAAACTGATAATGAGTATGAAAAAGAACGAAAATCTGACTCTGACCCGCTTTTTCTACGCGATGTACGCGCTTATGGGCATCACCATCCTGAGTCTTTTGCTTTTGTGTTTGCCGGCGTGCAGCAACAGCCATGAACCCGACCTCTACTACCCGACTGCTCTTGTAACCGCCTGCACGCAAGGCGACAGCGTGTTCATTCTTCAGTTGGACGACAGCACCACGCTCTACCCGTCCAACATCACGCGTTCCCCCTTCGGCAGGGAGGTACGTGCATTGGTGAATTACTCCGAAACGGACATCGCCAACCATGTGTATATCAACTGGATAGACAGTATCCGAACCAAGAACCCCATGCCAACCATGGGCATCCAGAACGACTCCCTCTATGGCGCCGACCCGATAGAGATTGTGCACGACTGGGTCACGATTGCCGAGGACGGCTATCTCACTTTGCGTGTGCGTACGCTCTGGGGCGGAACCGGTAAGAAACACAATATCAACCTCTTAATGGGCACTAACCCCGACAACCCCTTCGAGTTGCAGTTGCGCCACGATGCCCTTGGCGATGTCGGCGGCACCATGGGCGATGCCCTCATCGCCTTCAACCTGAACGCCCTGTGTCCCTCTGCCAATCCCATCAAGATGACCCTTAAATGGCAGTCTTTCAGTGGCGAGAAGTCCGTCGAGTTTGATTTGCGCCCCAGTTCACGCCGACCGGTTTTCCTAAATAGAATCCCCGAAATGACCTCTCGTGTGGACTGATTCTTTATGTTTTTCCCGCATTTCCCGCGCTCTGTCCCTGCGTTGTCAACTACGGTTGATACACGGTACATATACGGTAGATATACGGTTGATATACGGTTGATACACGGTAGATATTGCTGTCCTTGTCGATAGGATAGGCTGACGATACAGATGAGTGAACAAGAGTTGGTAAAGCGTTTGCAACGTGGCGATGCTGAGGCACCGCACCTGCTCTATACCCGATACGTGCGCTATCTCACTGCCGTCTGCGCACGCTACATCACCAACGACGAGGACGTGCGCGACATTCTGCAAGACAGTTTCCTCCGCATATTTTCATCTTTTCCCGCTTTTGTCTATCGCGGCGAAGGCTCTCTCCGAGCGTGGCTCACGCGCATCGTGGTGAACGAGGCACTCAAGTGGCTGCGCGACAGCCACATCCTCTGGCAGGACATCGACGGTATGGAGGACATCCCCGACGAAGAACCCGACACCACAGGTGTACCCACCGAACTGATATACAAACTCATACGCGCGCTCCCCGATGGCTATCGCACAGTCTTCAACTTGTACGTCATCGAGGGCAAGAGCCACAAAGAGATTGCCGACCTCCTCCATATCACGGAGAGCACCTCGGCTTCCCAACTGCATCGCGCCAAGGCACTCTTGGCTAAATGGATAAAACAATACCCCGCAAACAACGCTTTATGAAAGAAAAATGGCTGAACGACATACACGACCGCATGTCGGACTTTGAGACGGACGAACCCGTCGGCTTGTGGCAACAGATAGAATCGCAGATGCCCCCAAAAGAGAAACGGCGCGTTCCCGTCCTCTTGTGGAGGAAGGGGCACGGTTATGCAGCAGCCGTGGCATTATTGGTCATTGCCCTCGGCGGAGCGGGCATTTGGCTCAACCGGACAACAACGCCCACCCAAGTGGCACAAGCCGAACAGCAAGAAGATGTTATTATTGATAATCAAGAATATACACCCCAAATTATGCTCATATCCGAGGAGGAATTTCCCCAATCCTCACTCCGCTGGAACATAGCGCAAGCCACACCCATCTCCCAACTACAGTCCGACGAACCTGCAGTCTCGGAAAGACATCAAGAGCCCACGACCACACCCATTCCAGAGCCGTCCATATCCCGTCAAACGGAGACGAAAGACCTTCCGACGACTCTTCCCGAGATACCGTTGGAGGAGCAATCAGCCCCCAATATATCGCATGACCGCTGGCGTGGAACCCTTGCGCTTTCCGCGTATGGGGCAGGAGGGTTGAATAGCACAACCATCGCCACTTATCAGGCTGACCACAAAGCACTTAGCGCATCAGCCGATGGGGTGGCATGGGCAGATGCCCCCATGCTTGGTGTCATGCTCCTGAACAGCAGCAAGCCGACACAGCGCACCCTGACGCACCACATCCCCATTCGTGCGGGCATCAATGTCGCGTATCAGGTACACCCCCGCGTGAGCCTTGAGACGGGCATCGCGTATGCCTGCCTGCTGGCGGACGGACAGGAAGGTACCTCTGACAACTACATCGCCACACAGCAGACCTTGCACTACGTAGGGGCGCCGCTCAACCTCAGGTGCAACATCTATACGTGGCGGCAACTCGACATCTATGCTTCCCTTGGAGGCTTGGCAGAGAAGTGCGTCAGCGGCTACGCCACAACGGAATATGTGCTCAACAAACAGACACAAACCACTGAAACAGAGCGCATTTCCGACAAACCATGGCAGTTCTCCGCCAACATCTCTGCGGGTATCCAATACAACTTTTCCCGCTGGGCAGGGCTTTACCTTGAGCCCGGTGCCGCTTACTATTTCGATGACCGATCCACCCTGCAGACCATCCACAAGCAACGCCCCTTCAACTTCAACCTCAACCTCGGCATCCGTTTCTCCATCCTTGGAGCAAACATATAAAACGCTATATACACATTTTTTCTCATTTTCTCTGTAGTTTTTCCATAGGTATGTGCGTCTAATAGGCAGAATTGGCTGATTCAAAACAAATTCTTTGTATGCAAACCGGTTGGTGGCACGCCCACCGACAACTAAACAAAACAAACTGATGGAACTGACAAAAGAACAACAATTTGCCCGGCTTGTCCGGCGGAACAAAAGCACGATATACAGTATCTGCTACATGTTCTCTTCGGACAAAGACGAGGTCGCCGACCTGTTTCAGGACATCCTGATACGGCTATGGGAGGGCTACGACACCTTCCGCGGCGAGAGCAAGGAAGCCACGTGGATATACCGCGTGAGTATGAACACCTGTATCTCGGCAGACCGCAAACGCAAATCGCGCGGCGAGCGTGTACCGCTCAGTATGGATATCGACCTCTATACCGACCAAGACGATGACGCACAACAGGTGCAGGCTCTCTACAGCCGTATCCACCGCTTGGGACTGGTGGACAGAGCCATCGTAATGCTGTGGCTCGAAAACCTCAGTTACGAAGAGATAGGGCAGATAGTGGGCATCAGTGCCAAGAATGTGTCCGTCAAATTGGTACGCATCAAAGAACAATTGAAGAAAAGTTGAACCCGTTTTAATCATTACAACAATGGACGAACTACAGGAAATGCAGGCTCAGATGGCTCTGCTCAAACAGAAAATAAATAATGAAGAGATAGTAAACGACCGACTCCTCCGCGAGGTTACCCGCCAACGTACCCGTCGGCTCAACAGAGCGGTATGGATAGAGGGAGTATGTGCTCTGTTTGTTGTCATCTTCGGCAACTCGGTCTTTTGGGGATTGGACTGCTCATGGTGGTTTATCGGCGGCACAACCGTGATGATGATTGTCTGCTTTCTGGCAACGCTGCTGCCGTTCCGCCGTGTGAAGGAAAACGAGATTATGCAGGGCGACCTGCTCACCGTAGCCAAACAAGTGCGCCGGCTGCGCCAACTGTATAAAAACTGGATATGGATAGGATTATCTATGGCTTCCGTATGGTTTATATGGTTTTTGGCAGAGTTGTACATACATCACACCGATGACCTGACTTTTGTTATCTGTATTGCAGTAGGTGCAATAGCAGG
>DJSG01000044.1 GCA_002440265.1 Bacteroidales bacterium UBA6340
ATTCTTTTGTATTGCATCTGCCTTGGACGGTTCTTTGGGGTGCCCCCCTGTCAGCCCCTGTTTCGGTACCCTCAACAGGGGCTGACAGGGGGCAAAAGTGTACCCCAAAATTGCGTTTCTAAATGGACACTATAAGATGCGATATATGAAATCCCTCTTGCATATATACGCAAAAAGCAGTAACTTTGCGGGCTAAATATATGAGAAATGGAATACAAGTATTTGAATGACATACATTACCCGAGCGACCTGAAGCGGTTGCCGCGTGAGGCGTTGCCGCGCGTGTGCGAGGAGGTACGGGACTTTATCATACATGAGTTGAGCCATAACCCCGGGCACTTGGCATCGTCATTGGGCACCGTGGAACTGACCGTGGCGTTGCACTATGTGTTCGACACGCCCGAAGACAAGTTGGTATGGGACGTGGGACACCAGGCTTATGCGCACAAGATACTGACAGGCAGGCGCGAGCGGTTCCATACCAACCGGCAGTTCAAGGGGTTGGCACCGTTTCCGACACCTGCGGAGAGTGAATATGATGCTTTCGTTGCCGGGCATGCGAGCAACAGCATTTCAGCAGCCTTGGGCATAGAGATTGCCGAGGAACGGCTTGCCGCCGAGGAAGGCAGACCGGCGCATAACGTGGTGGCTATCATAGGCGACGGGGCTATGACGGGCGGATTGGCATTCGAGGGGTTGAACAATACCTCGATGGACAATAATAATCTGCTTATCATACTGAATGACAACAATATGGCTATCGACCCCATAAAGGGCGGATTCACGCAGTACTTGGTGGATTTGACGACCAGTGCGCGGTACAACAAGTGGCGTTGGTGGCTGTATAATGCGGCGCGGCGGCTGCACCTGATTGACGAGAGCCGGAAGAGCAAGGTACTCAGGTTCAACAACAACCTGAAGACCATACTCACCCATCAGTCGAAGAATATATTCCAGGGCTTGAACATCCGCTATTTCGGTCCGGCAAACGGCAACGACGTGGAGGACATGGTGCGGATACTGAGCGAGATAAAGAACTACAAGGGGCCGAAAGTGCTGCATATCGTGACGCGCAAAGGGTGCGGCTACGAGCCTGCGGAAAAGGACCAGACGACATGGCATGCGCCAGGGGAGTTCAATGCCGAGACAGGAGAACGCATACAAGGTGCGGCTGCGAATACACCGCTGTGGCAGGAGGTGTTCGGCAACAAACTGCTGCAACTGGCAGAGGAGAACGAGAAGATTGTGGGAGTGACGCCTGCGATGCCGAGCGGCTGCAGCATGAGTATCATGCAACAGGCGATGCCCGACCGTGTGTTCGACGTGGGGATTGCCGAAGGGCATGCGGTGACATTCTCGGCGGGTATGGCACAGCAGGGGTTGCTGCCGTATTGCAATGTGTATTCATCATTCCTGCAGCGGGCATACGACAATATCATTCACGATGTGGCGTTGCCGAAACTGCATGTGGTGCTGTGTATCGACCGCGCGGGGATAGTGGGGAATGACGGTGCGACGCACCACGGACTGCTGGATTTGGCGTATCTGCGTCCCGTGCCGAACATGATAATCGGTGCGCCGATGACGGGTGAGGCACTGGAACAGATGATGGAGATAGCGCAGACCGTGGACGGTCCGATAGCCATCCGCTACCCGCGGGGCAGGAGCGTGATGCGCCCGAATCTGCCACCGGTGGAGTTGGGCTTCGGGGCATATATCCGTCGCGGGACAGAGGTGGCGGTGCTGAGTATCGGTGCCATCGGCAACACGGTGAGCGAGGCGATTGAGGCGTTGTCGGAGAAAGGCAGGAGAGGTAAGTTTGCGCATTTCGATATGCGTTGGCTGAAACCCATTGACGACAATATCCTGCATCAGGTGGGAGAGAACTTCCAAAAGGTGATTACCGTGGAAGACGGTGTGACGGAAGGCGGATTGGGCAGCGCGGTAGTGGAGTATATGGCTGACCACGGCTACACTCCGACCATTGTGCGGCTGGGCGTACATGACCGGTTTGTGGAGCATGGCAGCACACAGGAGTTGTATCATCTGTTGAAATTAGACAAGGAAGGACTATGCGAATCATTATTGCAGGTGCTGGAGAGGTAGGCACGCACTTGGCAAAGTTGCTGTCGCGCGAGGATATGGACATCTGCCTGATGGACGAACGTCAGGAGCGATTGGGCGACTTGGACGCGAACTACGACATGCTGACCAAGGTCGGCAGCCCGACTTCTATCCATGACCTCAAGGATATCGGCGTGCGCAATGCCGATTTGTTTATTGCCGTAACGCCTTTCGAGACGGAGAACATCACGGCATGTATGCTCGCCAATCAGTTGGGGGCGAAGAAGACCCTCGCGCGCGTGGATAATTATGAGTATATCCAACCCGAGAACAAACAACTGTTCGAGGCGATGGGGCTGAACCACCTCATCTACCCCGAAGTGCTGGCTGCGCACGAGATAGAGGCGGCACTGAAGACCAATTGGATGCGGTATCACCTGACGCTGTGCGACGGGGTGCTGGAGATGTGCGTGATGAAAGTGCGTGCCGGTGCGCCGATGGTGGGGAAGCAGTTCATGTCGGGGTTCTTCAACCACGGGTTGTATCGCGTAGTCGCCATCAAACGCGGGCAGGATACCATCATCCCGCGCGGACAAGACGAGATAATGGCGGGCGACATGGTGTATGCCGTCTGCACCCACGACAATATGGAAACCCTGCGCGAACATGGCGGCAAACAGAAACGCGATATACGCAACATCATCTTCTATGGCGGCACCCGTATTGCCCAAAAGGCGGTGCAGAACCTGCCCGACGGACTGAATATCAAGATACTGGAGGCAGACCGCGACTTGTGCTACCGATTGAGCGAGAAAGTGAACAAGGCGTTGATTATCAACATCGACGGCAGTGACATGGAGGCGTTGAAAGACGAGGGCATACAGGACGCGGACGCTTTTGTGGCAGTGACGGAACACAGCGAGGCGAACATCTTCGGTTGCCTTGCCGCCAAGCGGTTCGGCGTGAAGAAGACCATTGCCGATGTGGAGAATATCGACTATATCCCTATGGCTGAGGGACTTGACATCGGCTCTGTACTCAACAAGAAGACCATCACGGCATCGTACATCTACCAGATGTTGCTGGACGCGAGTGTGCTGAATGTGCGCAACCTGACCAACGCCGACGCCGAGATAGTGGAGTTTATGGCAGAGGAAGGCAGCCGCATCACGCACCACAAGATACGCAATTTGGGGCTTCCTGTGGATGCCAATATAGGTGCTATTGTGCGTGCCGGCGAGGGCATATTGGTCAATGGTGAGACACAAGTCATACCCGGCGACCAGGTAGTGGTGTTCTGCAAACAGCACGTACTGAGGCAGTTGGAACGTTTTTTCTGATTTATCGGAACTTTTTACATGACTCGGACATTCAATTGGCGGTTGGTCTTCAAGACGATGGGTGTGCTACTATGCATAGAGGCACTGTTTATGCTGGTGCCTACACTCGTATCGTGGTTGTATGACGATGCCGATACGTGTGCATTCCTTGTATCCACATTGCTGACATTGTCAGCGGGTCTGCTGCTATGGCTGTGCGGACGCAATGCGCTCAGGCACGTGGGAGAGCGCGAGGGATATGTGATTGTGGCGTTGGTATGGGTGATATTTTCTATCTTTGGCATGCTACCCTACTATCTGAGCGGGCAGATAGAGACCATCACCGATGCATGGTTTGAGACCATGTCGGGCTTCACCACCACGGGAGCCTCCATTATCCCCGATGTGGAGGTGATGACGCACGGCGTACTCTTCTGGCGTGCCATGACCCATTGGATTGGCGGTATGGGGATTATCGTGCTGAGTGTGGCGATACTACCTATGTTCGGCTTGGGCGGAATGCAGTTGTATGCCGCCGAGGCTACGGGGGTGAGTTACGAAAAACTGTCGCCCCGTATTGCGGACACCGCCAAGCACATGTGGGGGATGTACATCTTTCTGACCTTGGCAGAAACAGGTATCCTGTGGCTGCTCGGTATGGACGGATTCGACTCGGTATGCCACTCGATGTCCACCATAGCGACGGGCGGCTTCTCCACCAAGAATGCCAGTATCATCAACTACTCACCTGCCATCCAGTACACCATCACCCTGTTCATGTTTCTCTCGGGAATCAACTTCACACAACTCATATTCCTGTTCCGCGGCAAACCGGCGCGCTTGTTTCATGACGAAGAGACCCGATGGTATGCCGGCGCGGTGGCATTATGCACCATAGTGCTGGGCACGGGGTTGTTCTTGCACTACAATTTCATTGAGCCCATACCCAACCGGTTTATCGTGGACGCAGACTTCTTTGCAGACGCGGAACGGGCTTTTCGCAAGAGTTTCTTTACTGTGGTGTCGGCCATGACCACCACGGGCTTTGCGGCGAGCGACTATATGACTTGGCCTAAACTGTTTTGGGCGATGGTCTTCTTTATGATGTTCACCGGAGCCTCATCGGGCAGTACGTGCGGTGGTATCAAATGGGTGCGAATAGGTATCTTTGCCAAGAGTGCCACCACCGAACTCAAACGCCGTATCCACCCCAATGCCATCCTGCCGGTGCGTTTCAACGGGCGTGCCGTGCAGGAACAGACTATCAGTAATGTGATGGCTTTTATGTTCTTCTATATTGCCATTATTGTGGTCACAGTACTAATCTTCTGTGCCACAGGTGTGGCTTTCGATGAGGCTATCGGTACTGCCGTCTCGGGCATCGGCAATGTGGGTGTGAGTATCGGCAGTTTTGGTCCTTCAGGTACGTATGCCGCTTTCCCGACCATTGCTAAATGGACAATGACAGCGGTCATGCTCATCGGTCGTTTGGAGATATTCACCGTGCTGTTACTCTTCACCAAAGCCCTTTGGAAATAGCCTATGCGCCCAAGCAAGATATGCCTCATATTATGGATTGTGATAGCCCTGCTGGCGGGGGTGTGCTTGGTCGTGCCTGCTGACGGGTGGCATATCGGCACGTTCAACCTCAGGTGGCCGACACTCGCCAAAGCACTTGACCTGCAGCAAGATACTATCATCACGCAAGACTCTGTTCTCGTTGCCGATATCATAGCCGAAGAGACCGAGATAGACGAAGATGCGGCACCGGCACCCGTCACGGAGAAGCCGACAGCCCCTGTGGCAGCAATACCTCCCGTGCCGACCCCCGATACACCCGCGATAGACCCGCGACAGTATCTTCGTGCTTTCTATGATGCCCTTCCTACTGCGCGCAACCGGCAAGTGCGCGTGGTGCATTACGGCGACTCCCAAATCGAGGAAGACCGCATCACCATGGTGCTGCGCGAGCGTTTGCAAGACCGATATGGTGGCGGCGGAGTCGGGCTCATACCCCTCCACCAGACCATCCCTACCCGCAGCCTGCACCAGTCGCTTGAGATGAACGGCACCTTCCAGACCCCGCAAGGCGGACCCAAACGCTATATCGTCTATGGTCCCAAGTCCATGCGCCTCACCACGGGCGACTACGGCGTCATGGGGCAGGTGGCGGTCATGAACGACTCCGTATGTGCGGGCAGCGAAGACCTGCGTCTCATCACCGAGCCCATGGACAACGGGCACTCCTACAACTATTTCAGCCAAGTACGACTGCTCTCACGCGGTGTGCAAGCCCAAGTCCGTCCGCGACGTGGCGGCACCTACACCTTATTTAATGATGGCATCGCCACCCTACCCGACAGCACCACACGCTGCGAGATACGCCTGCAAGGCAAAGGCATGGTCTATGGACTCAGCCTCGAGACCCCCACAGGCATCATTGTGGACAACATACCCATGCGCGGCAGTTCGGGCACCGTCTTCACACAGATACAGCGCAGCGAACTGACCGATTTCTTCGAGGACACAAACACGCGCCTGATAATCATGCAGTACGGCGGCAACATGATACCGCAAACCGAGAACCCCTCCACCATCTCGGGCTATGTCAAGAGCCTGCGCAGGCAGGTGGAATACCTGCGCAAATGCGCACCCAACGCTGCCATTCTCTTCATCGGACCGAGCGACATGTCCAAGCGCATCGATGGCGAGATGACCACCAACCCGCTCATTCCCTATATGGACCGCCTCCTCGCCCGCATGGCGCACGACGAACACATCGGCTACTGGAGCATCTACCAGGCCATGGGCGGGCACAACAGCATGCTCGCGTGGCAGAAGCGCGGTCTGGCGGGGCGCGACTATATCCATTTCACACGCCGAGGAGCCGACAAAATAGGCGATATGCTGGCAGACTGGCTGCTGGAAATACCTGATTTCCAACCCGTCACGCCTACAGATACCCTCATCACCCAACCCGATACCACCCTCACTATACCCACAGAATCCATCCAAAGCCCCCTCTCTGAGGGGGTTGGGGGAGTTTTTTTATGACCTTCCTCCACCACATATTCGCCTTCGACAGCAACAGCCCCTTGCTCTTCACTCAGTTCTATTTCTGGGCGTTTTTCGCGTTGGTATATACGGTGTTTGCCATCATCATGGAGGCACGTCCCCTGCGCCGTCGGGGCACCGACCCGATCGCACAGCCCTCGCGCACACGCCTCCACCTGCGCAACGTCTTCCTCATGGCGGTCAGTTGGTTCTTCTACTACAAGACCAGCGGCATCTTCCTCCTCATTCTCCTCTTCGTCACCCTCAGCGACTGGCTCATCGCGCAGCAAATCTACCGCAACCAACAGCAGCACAACGACATCAAAGCCCGCACTTGGCTGATAATCAGCGTCATCATCGACCTCGGACTGCTCTGCTATTTCAAGTATGCCTACTTCTTCACCAACATGGTGAACGACCTCTTCGGCACGCATTTCGCCGTTTTCGACATCTTTGCCTACATCGGCAACGGCTTTCGCGAGTCGGGGCGGTTCATGGTGGACACCATCGTCCTGCCCGTCGGCATCTCGTTCTACATCTTCCAGGTCATCTCCTACACCGCCGACGTCTTCCGCGGGCGTATCCAACCCGTCCGCAACCTCCTCGACTTCGGCTTCTATGTCAGTTTCTTCCCCCAACTGGTAGCAGGACCTATCGTCCGCGCCAACGAGTTCATACCCCAACTCTACCGCCCCTTCCGCCTCAGCCGCCGGCTCGCCGGGTTAGCCGTCTTTTGGATACTCAATGGGCTTGCCAAGAAGATTATACACAGTGATTATCTGGCAGTTAACTTCATCGACCGCGTCTTCGACAACCCGCTTCTCTTCTCCGGCTTCGAGAACCTCTTCGCCCTTTTCGCCTACTCCATGCAGGTCTATGCCGACTTCTCCGGCTACACCGACATTGCCATCGGCGTGGCGATGCTCATGGGCTTCTACCTGCCGCAGAACTTCGACTCGCCCTACAAGTCCCTGAACCCGCAGGAGTTCTGGCGTCGCTGGCACATGTCACTCAGCCGATGGCTCAAGACCTACCTCTACATCCCCCTCGGAGGCAACCGCAATGCCACTTTCGGCACGTTCTTCTGGATAGCACTCATCGCACTTATCGCGTTGATACTCACCGGCTCATGGTGGATAGCGGGCGTCATTCTCGCCATTGCGGTCGTGGTGGTCATCGTCGCCATTCGCGTACCTTCCCACCGCAAACTGCTGTGGTCCAACCTCAACTCCTTCATCACCATGCTCCTCGGCGGACTCTGGCACGGGGCAAGTTGGAACTTCATGATATGGGGCGGACTGAATGGCATCGGCATGATTATCTACAAGTTATGGAAGCAGACCAACTGGCACCTCCGCATGGCACTGGTCACGCTCACCACCGCAGCCCTCCTGCTCGCCTACGCGCAATGGCATCTCCCTGTCCTCAACCTGTTCCGTATCTGGATGCTCATCATCTGTGCCGGCACCCTCATTCGCTACATCAACTTCCTAATTTACAGAGGAAAAGAACCTGCTCATTACGCATTGCGCATTGTGCATTACGCATTGTCCACCGCATGGGCGGTTGCGCAGACATTCACCTTCATCACCTTCACGCGGCTCTTCTTCCGCTCGGGCAGCAACCTCGACCCCGCCTCGGCAAACCAACAGGCATGGGAGACGGCACGCAACATGGTCAACCAAATAGGCGGGGCATGGAACAGCAGTATCATCCCCGACTTCCTCTACGAATATCGCAAAGTGGTGATACTCTTTGCCTTAGGTATGCTCATTCATTGGCTGCCCACACGTTGGAAACGCTGGTATCGCATTCGCTTTGCCACACTGCCGCTCTGGGCTGTCGTACTCATTTCGGTGGCGGTCATCATCGTCATCTATCAATTCATAACCGCTGATTTACAAGCATTTATCTACTTCCAATTCTAAAACGAATCACAATATGATTATCGGACTTACAGGAGGCATCGGGTGCGGCAAGAGCACCATCGCGGCTGGGCTGCGCGACCTCGGCTATCCCATTTACGACACCGACAGCCGCGCCAAGCAAATCATCATCACCAATCCCATGGTGCGTTCGCAGGTCGAACTCCTCTTCGGCAGCGAGGTGCTCGACGGCGATGTCTATCACACCGAACTCGTCGCCAAGCAGGTCTTCCATCACCCCGAACTCCTCGAGAGGCTCAACCGCATTGTCCACCCCGCCGTCGCCTTTGATGTGCAGGAATGGGCGCGCATGGAAATCAAGGACCACCCCGACCAACCCGTCTGCTTTGTCGAGAGTGCCATCCTTTTCGAGAGCGGACTCAACAAGGTCTGCGACCATGTCATCGCCATCACCGCCCCCGAGGAACTGCGCATTCAGCGCACCATCGCACGCGACCACACCGACATCAACAAGGTACGCGCACGCATACGCGCACAGGAGACTGCCCTCGACATCAGCCGTGCCGACTACATCGTCAACAACGACGGCACCACTCCCGTACCCACTCTCTGCACCCAAATCCAAGCATACCTCAAAAAATGCTGACCCAACCCCATAATCCCCCTCAAACCACCTCGCATCATCAAAGCACTTTATTGAGCCCCTCCCTTGGAGGGGTTGGGGAGGTCTTCGGGTTAAGTGTATGAGATTAGTATGAGATTAGTATGTGATTAGTATGAGATTAGTATGTGATTGCCGAGAGAATATCGGGAGAATACCGAGATGATATACTCCCTATGTCAGTCGAATCATGCAATTCTTCATTCTCAATTCTTCATTCATAATTATCTCTTGCCATTCCTAATTCATCATTCATCATTCATAATAAAATGAAAAAGGTTTTCCCGTATATCGCCATCATCCTTGCCATGCTCTGTTGGGCAGGTTCGGGCATCGCTGTCAAAGCGGCATTGGTGTCATTCAGTCCCCTGACAATGATAATCTTACGCTTTACAATAGCCGTATTGCTGATGTTCGCGATAGGTATGTGCTGCCGTGGCAACGCCGTACTCGGGCTGCAGCGTATCCGCAAAAAGGACATCCCTCTCTTTTGCCTTGGCGGTTTCTTCCAGCCCTTCTTGTACTATATCTTGGAAACATATAGTTACAAACTCTTTGCCTCACCCACCATTGCAGAGGCTCTTCTCAGTACCAGTCCCCTTATCGCACCGCTCTTTGCATGGCTGATACTCCGCGAGCGTGTCACCCTGTACAATATCATCGGCATCATTGTCTCCACCGCAGGCGTGTTGCTGCTCATTCTCGCAGGCGCGGGCAACTTCGAGTTGGGCAACCCGTGGGGCATACCTCTCGCCTTCGTAACCGTCAGCACGGCAGTGGCTTACACCATCGTCCTCCGCCGCATACCCACCCACTACTCGTCCCTCACCATCGTATTCTATGTGCAAGCCTTTTCCCTTCTGCTCTTCTACCCCCTCTGGGGCATAGTAGATGGGCATAACTTAGGCGAAATGCTTGCTAACGTGGATATTGGTACACTGACCTCCTCCCTGTGGGCAATCGGTTATTTGGCAGTCCTGTCCTCGGTGGCAGCCTTTATCTTGTTCTGCTATACGGTACGCGAGATAGGTGTTACACGCGCCAATGCCTTCAACAATGCCCGACCCGTCTTCACCGCACTCATTATGCTGATAGCCTTCGGCGAACAACTTCCCGCTCTCAAATGGCTCGGCATACTCATAATCATCCTCGGACTATTCATTTGCCAAAAGACAGACACAAAGACATATAATAAATAATTTCAACAGCAAATTATTGCATAAATAGCGGATATTTCATGACTTTGCACTCTCATTATCAAACCAATATACTTTATGAGAGTGGAAAAGCCTTTTATCAGCAGTATACCTTGCCTGTTATTGGCAATTTGCTTTGGGTTGTGTGCATGTGATGACCACGTCACAGATGACGATGATGACATCATCCAAATCCTACTGAACAACGACTATGCCGTCCGGTTTGACGATATGTGGGAAGTGCTGGACATGTACTATCCGTTCTTTGACTACATAGACGCAGACTTCGATTCACTGCGCGTCACTACCATCAAGCGGATGAAGAATGTTTCTTCTGACGAACAGTTCGCGAGTGTCGTGCAGCAATTCTGCAGAGAGATGGGCGAACCGGACATCTATTTCACGGCAGGTGACTCTTTGTACAAAGGCTATTCTATTGCCACACAGGACTGTCAAGCCATACTGGCAGGAGAGCAAGGTGCTTTTGCTTCTTATTCCGCATCGGGAAACAGCAATATCCTAACAGAATGGTGTGCGTTCAACACACTATTGCGTAGCACTGATGACTCCGCTATAGTGTATGGTTTAATGTTACCTCTGTACTATACGAAAGCATATTTGCCCAAAGAGCAGGTAGAACAACTAAAGCAGTTCATCTTGTCCCATTCCGATATACAAGGACTGGTGTTGGACATACGGAATAGGGATATTATGACATCTATTACTATTCTTCTTCCATATTTCTATGAGCAGGGGAGGCATGTGGTTTGTACATACAATGAACGTGCTGCTATAGATGAAAACATTCCGTTAAGCCAACAACGCGATAGTTTGAGCAAGACGTATGAATGTACGACGATAGGCAATGGCTTGTTATCCGATATGCCCATCGCCATTATCGTTAATGAAGCAACAAGCGGTGAATACGCATGGCTTGCTCACGTATTGGCAGAACGCGACAATGTTGCCATCATAAGTCGCACTTACGGAGGTGGCGGAAGTCAAAAATATAATATGTATCATGGCAAGCAGCATACAATTTCACCATGCATTCGTTCTGTCACGGCGAACTATGTTTGTTATGAACCATTACAGCCTGACATACCAGTCAATTGGGAAGGGTATGGTGCTAACCTCTACAATCCATATACAGAAGATATGTGTATTGGTGCTGCATTAGATTTCATTGATAATAACAACATAGCACCTATTGGGCAGTGAGCAGAGCATTTATCATTATACAGCAATTAGGCACGCTATTGGCGTTGATGTTATTTTGTGCCTGTTCCGACTTGCCGGACGACGTTGACGTCATATTGGAAAAGAACAGGTATGCACGCCAGTTTGATGAGATATGGCAGGCTCTGAATAGTGAGTATATCTTTTTTGAAGAAGCAAATGTGGACTTTGACGAACTGCGGGTCACATACATCAAGAAAATGAGCAAAGTGTACAAAGACAAGCAGTTTGTGAGAGTGCTTCAGGATTTCTGTGAAGAATTAGGGGAACAAGACATACGGTTCCAACTTGGCAGCAACCATTCTTTCTATGCTGCCCGTCCCGCAGCAACCAACGACATCATAGCGAAAAGGTCAGGACTATCCTATTATTCACGATACTATCGCTCTCTACAAGAGGAATATGTAACTAAGAGACCTTGTTCTTTCAACACACTTATCCGCATTGACGGAAACGGTTCCGGCAAGCCGTATGGGTTGATGTTGGTTGAAGAGTACGTGTATGAACTCTCCGCCTCCCTTGATACTTGCTTGCGAGAATTTACATCATCTGATTTATGCGGAGTCGTATTAGATATTAGGGGGCAAAGTTACTTCCCTTCGGCTCAAGATTTCTTACCTTATTTCTATGAACGAGGCAAACATACAGTCTGCAAGAACGCACAGCGATTGTTACCGAACAGCCATAGCAGTTTCACGCCTTACGTCAATTACAACATTGAGGGGAATGGGGTGCTAACGAGGCTGCCCATTGCCATTATTGTCAATGAAGCAACAGGTGGCGAACTGTCATGGATGGCGCATATTCTGTCCGAACGGAGCAATGTAGCCATAATCAGTCGTACACATGGCGGGCGTGGCAGTCACCACAAATGGCAATACTATAATGATAACAAAGATATGGTAACCTATCCAGGCTTTCGATATACAACGAAACATGGTGTATGTTACGAACCACTACAGCCTGACTTCCGAGTGAACTGGGAAGGCAACGGGCAAGACGGAAATGAATATGATGAAGATATGTGTTTAGTAACCGCTTTGGATTTCATTGATATGTATAATGCGGACACTTATCGTCCGCAATAATGTTATTGACAAACTGTTGTGGAAAACAGACGCAACCGTACCAAAACATGTTGCTTTATTCCGTTAAGATAATTCTTTCGGACTATTTATTTGCCCATATCGGATATTCTTCGTACCTTTGTCGGTCAATTGCAATCGTTTGTTGAGAGGTACTCTTTCGCCAAAGAGGTGCAAAATGACTGAATAAAAGAACTAAAATACAGAAGCCTATGGTATTTTCTACTACGTTAGATGCCTTTTATAACTTCCTTTTCATCCTTGCCCTCGTAGGGCTTGTGGTGTTTATTGCGCTGTTCTTTGTGGACGCAGGCTATGGCAAGATGCGCACCGAGAAATGGGGACCCGCTATCAACAACAAGGTGGGCTGGTTCCTTATGGAGATGCCCGTGTTTGTAGTGATGTTCTATCTGTGGGCAATATCGCCGGTGCGGTTGGAGATACCCTACCTGATATTCTTCCTCATATTCGAGTTCCACTATTTCCAACGCTCGTTTGTGTTCCCCTTCCTGATGAAAGGCAACAGCAAAATGCCTTTGGCTATCATGGGTATGTCGGTAGTGTGGAATATGGTAAACGGCTATATACAAGGCTATTGGCTGTTCCATCTCGCACCGCAGTATGCTCCTTATACCGTCAGTTGGCTTACTGATCCGCGCTTCATCATAGGCACATTGATATTCTTTATAGGATGGGGCATCAATATGCACTCCGACAACGTAATCCGTCACTTGCGCAAACCCGGCGACACCAACCACTACCTGCCGAAAGGGGGCTTGTACAAGTACGTGACCAGTGCCAACTATTTCGGGGAAATCACCGAGTGGCTCGGCTTTGCTATACTCACTTGGTCGTGGGCGGGATTGTGCTTCTGGTGGTTCAGTTGCTGCAACTTGATACCGCGTGCCAACTCTATATGGCATAGATACCAAGAAGAGTTCCCTAACGAGTTCGACGCCAAACGACTCAAACGTATTATACCATTCATCTATTGATGTCCCCTTTGCTGATAGAAATCAGTTTTGTATTCCCACTCGCCGAGGGGGGCGGGGAGTCTTTCATTCTTAATCACTTATGGAGTCCAAACTCTTTACACCCTATCAATTAGGACCTGTCACGCTGCGCAACCGCTTTATCCGCTCTGCTGCGTTTGAGAATATGTGCCACAACAACACCCCCTCGCAGGAGTTGCACGACTACCACGTCAGTGTAGCCCACGGCGGAGTGGGAATGACCACGGTAGCATACTGTGCAGTGGACCTCAGCGGTGTCTCCTTTGACGGGCAACTTTATGTGCGCGAGGAAGCATTGCCGGGTTTGAAGAAACTCACGGACGCCGTACATGCCGAGGGTGCCAAAGCCAGTATCCAACTCGGGCATTGCGGCAATATGACCCATTTCTACACTTGCCATTGTATGCCCGTGAGTGCCAGCAACGGTTTCAACCTCTATTCGCCTACTATCCACCGCCGTCTGCGTGTGGACGAGATAAAGCAACTGGTCAAGAAGTTCGGCGAAGCAGTGGACTTCTGCCGCGAAGCAGGCTTCGACTGTGTGGAGATACACGCAGGGCATGCCTACCTCCTTTCGCAGTTCATAAGCAAGCGCACCAACCATCGCCATGATGAGTACGGTGGCTCTTTCGAGAACCGTGTACGCTTCCTCAACGAGGTGCTTGACGAGGTAATGAAGCACGCGGGCAACGATATGGCGGTAGTGGTCAAGACCAATATGTGGGACGCTTGCCGTGGCGGCTCGGATATAGAAGAGGGACTCCGTGTAGCGCGCGAGATACTCAAGCACCACGTTCATGGTATCGTCCTGTCGGGCGGTACGGTGAGTGCCTCGCCTATGCGTATCTTGGGCGGTGCTATGCCTATCAAGACACTCGCGTACTATATGCCTATGAAGTCTTTCTGGTGGCTCAAAGCCGCACTTCTCTGCGGGGGCGGTGCATTGATGATACCTACCGTACCTTTCAAGGAACTCTACTTCATGGAGCAGGCGAAACTATTCCAACGTGAGTTGAAAGACGAACTCGGTGATACCAAACTCATCTACGTGGGTGGCGTGCAGTCGGGCGATAACTGCCAGACGATTATGGACGAGGGCTTTGAACTATTCCAGATAGCCCACGTACTCATCAAAGACCCTGATTTCGTCAACCACGTACACGAGAACCCGCACTATCACGCAGGTTGCGGACGCTCCAACTATTGCGTGGGACGTATGTACACGCTGGATATGAAGTGCCACGAATGCGTGGAGCGTGACGGTGAAAAGATTCCCGCTTGTCTCCAAAAAGAGATTGCGCACCTCGAAGCCAACGCCAAGAAGTCCATGCTCTCCTGATATTAACTATTAATTATTACCTATTACTTAAACAAGGTGTTAAGTCTCGTTACAGGTGCGAGCAGTGGTATCGGTCTGCAGTATGCCACGCAGTTAGCCCGCGATTATCATACCGACCTCCTCTTGGTCAGCAATCAGGAGGACGAACTCCGCAAGGTGGCGGAAGCCCTTGAAACGCAGTACCACGTAAAGGCTGTCCCCCACTATGCCGACCTCAGCAAGCAGGACGCGGCGGAAGAACTCTACAACTACTGCCACGCCAACAATCTCGTGGTGGACATCCTTATCAACGATGCGGGGGTATTCTTCTTCAATCCCTACTGCGAGACCTCTATGCGCCGCATCGAACTGATGCTCAACCTCCACATGACTACGGTGGCGAAGATGTGCCGCCTGTTCGGCGAGGATATGCTCAAGCGCGAACTCACGGCAGAGGAACAATCGCAGACCATCTGCGGCAAACCCCGCAAGAAAGGCTATATCCTCAACATGTCCTCTATGTCGGCGTGGATGGCTATGCCCGGTATTCAGACCTACAATGCTACCAAAGCATTTATCTACAACTTCTCCAAGTCGCTGTGGTATGAACTACGCCCCAAAGGTGTGAATATCACCGTGATGACCCCGGGTGCAGTGGATACGGCTCTGTTCGGTCTTGCACCCAACCTGCGCAAGTTGGCAGTCAATCTCACCGTCTCTATCCCACCCGAGAAACTCGTCAAACGAGCCCTGCGCAGTATGTTCCGCGGCAGGAAAGCCGATATGCCCGGTGTCATCAACCACCTCTGCACACCCCTCCTCAAACATACGCCCGACTGGCTCGTCTTCCTTGCCATCAAGTACGTCGGCAAATACCAAAAGTAGGAGATACCGAGGGTCTGCTCCAAAAGGGTAAGGAGTGTTACATAATTTAACAATTGAGGATTTCTATCGCTGTGATTGCCGGCGATACGCTCGGAGTTCGCCCGACATTCTCTCGGCGATAGTAGGTATTTATAATTATTTACAGTTACAAATACTGCCAACAAAAAAAACAGGAGACTGCCTAAACAACTTTGCATTGTCAGGCAGTCTCCTTTTCGGGGTCTTTTCTCACTCTTGTTCCTTTTCTCCTGTGGAAAGGTTGAGCGATTATTTCACCGCCTCACCGGTGATGGTGTAGGTCTTGCCATTGCGGATAATGAGCACTTGCCCGTCGCGCAGGACCTTGCGCACGGTAGCACCACCGTCCTCTGCAACCGCATTGGAAACATCAGAAGGCAGTTCCTCCCGGATATTAATGAACTCCTGCCAATACGGAGCATCAGCATAAGCCTGACGCATGCCCACGGGCACAAGAAGCGGTATAGTCTTGTCCACACCCTCAAAGGTTTTTGCATCAATCACGGGCGGAACCATTGCACTCACACTAATCTGCTGTAACTTGCTGCATTGTGCAAAGCCGTTGTCTGCAATACTTTCTACGGTGCTTGGTAATTTCAGGTCTTTGAGATACGTACAGCCATAGAAAGCAGACAATCCGATACTCTTTACGCCTTCGGGAATGGTAATGCTGTTCAACTCATGGCAGTTGTAGAACGCCCAATCGCCAATCGTCTCCACATTCTTACCCTCAAAGGTCACGGATTTTAGACTGCGGCAATCCTCAAATGCCTTATCACCGATAAAGGTTACTCCCTCCGGAATGACAATGGATTGCAGATAGGAATAGTTCCAGAATTGATGGGAGGCTATGCGCTGCAATTTCTTGGGAAGCAGTAATGTCCTTATCTTGGGAGTTGATACCGTGTAATACGTACCTAACCATACATTGTCCAAACGTGACAAATCCACATAACGGGCATTATACGGAATGTACTCATAGAGTTCCCCTCCTGTTGCAATAACCGTATCCAGCATGCTGCCATAAGGATACATTGCTGCTATAACCTCTCCGGGACCTTTGAAGTATTTCAGAAATGGTGTATTATAAAGCAGGTTGCTACTATATGATGTGTTCTCACTATCTTTTGGCTCAAACTCAAAGCGCACCAAGTTATAGCAATAGGCTAATGCAGCACTGCCAATACGGGTTACTGTGGAAGGAATAACTATACTGTCAACCCTTGATTCCCGGAATGCTTCACTACTAATAGAGGTCATTCCTTCAGGAAGATAAATCTTGCGTATATTGTAATTACCATACGCTTTCCAATTGCTGTAACTGTTAACATTCATAGCCCCTTCTCCTGTAATAGTCAGCGTATTGCTGTAATAGCAACGACCTGTCTCCTCACATATTGTCATCGTGTCCAATACCCAATAGAGTTTCTCGCCGCACTTTCCGCCGATATTGCCTTTGGCAAAAGTGGCAACCAAAGTGGTGTCGGATGTCAGATACACCGTGCGCGGGTTATCCACAGAACCATCTTCCCACTCTACAAAGTGGTACCCCTCATTCGGAATAGCAGTAATCGATGCATTATCACCTGTATATAAGACACCTGCTTCAGACAGTGCCACTATACCCATATTCGCACAACCGCTTGCTACCTCTGCCTTGACGCTTACTTGTTTCTTCTGTGCAAACTGAGCAATCAATGTTATATCTTCAGACAAATAAATATCCCGGCATATATCGGTCGTATTGCCGTCACTCCATTGTGCGAAATAATAACCATCATCGGGAACAGCGCACACATTCACGCTGTATGCATCACATTCCAATATCCTGCCAACTACACTGCCGTATGTATTCTCGTCTATCAGCAGACGTCCATGTTCACCGGCTGTGATGCTAATGGCATATTCTCTCGCATCGAATGAAGAGATAATAGTGGTATCATTGGTAATGGTAATAGTTCTATTTCTGTCTTGCACGCCATCACTCCACCCCAACCAAGTGCCGCAGTCACCATTTTCTTCTACCCAAAAATACCACCCCTCACGGCAAGTAAGGGTGTTGTTTTGAAGCATATTTGACAATGAACCTACAAAATGTCCTTTGCTATTGTACACGTCTCCTGACAAATACCGGCCTTTCAAGGTCACCGTATATGCTGGCAATGTTGCAAATTCGGCTGTCAGTGTAGTATCACGTGTCAAGACCATAGTACGCGGATTATCGGTATTGCCGTCGTTCCATTGCACAAATTTGGAGGTGTCATTCGGATAAGCGGTAGCAATCAATATACCTTGCTCGCAATCAGTAGTTTTATACACCCAACCTTGGTCGCTATTGGTCGTAATGTCTGCAAGATACTCAAGGTCGCTAAGGATGTATTGACTATAATTGCCGGATTCCATATAAGTTTGCAATGAACCGCAAGGCACTTTGAGTGTTGCTTTATATGCGAAGCATTCCCATGCTATACTTGGCGGAGTAACAGATTTGAACTCAACATCCGTACAATAGGCGAATGCATTAGTTTCTATGGTTTTTACTCCAGCAGGAATTACAATAGATGTTATATTGGGTGTATAATAACAAAGGTAAGAGGGTATCTTCTCTACTTCTTCACCGAGAACGAATGATGTAATTGCTGTAACATCTTCACCAAACGGACGGTTCACATTCAAAATGGATTTTACATTCCAAACAACCGAGCTAATACCCGTTTCAGCGAAACAATAATACTCCATATCGTTCACATTCTGAGGAATTGTAATTGATTTTATCTCACTACACCCTCTGAAAGCATTTTCACGAATAGTGGTCAATGATGTCGGCAATACTACATCGGCAAGAGACACACAATTTTGAAATGCACTGTAGCCAATACCCGTTATATTCTTGCTGAATGTTACGGATTTTAACGAAGAGCAACTTTGAAAGGCTTCAGACTTGATGTATACTACATTGTCGGGAATTGTAACAGATGTCAGTTCCCCCATATCATAACATATTCCTTCAGGAATACTATCTACACTTGTGCCAAATGTGAATGACGTAATTTGAGTGCGGACATTATAGAAAGGAAAACGGTCATTCCCCCACCTGTAATATGGTGCATATTGCGAAGCATTCCAAGTTACAGATGTGAGTTTTGTACAACCATCAAATACTTCACTACCAAATTGCTTTGCAGAAGTGATAACTTCAGTCAGTCCTGTACAGCCATTAAATGCCCCATTGCCGACATTCGTTATGCTTTCAGGCAGCGTGATCGATGCCAGTGCCGTACACCCGATAAATGCGCGACTATCAATCTCCTTGAGCGAAGCGGGGAATGTAATTTCTGAAAGTGAGGAGCAATTTGCAAATGCAGCATAGCCAATGTACGTCAGTGTACTCGGAAATATAATTCCCGCTAACCCCTCGCAGCCATAAAAGGCGTAGGGAGAAATACTGGTTGTGCCTTTCTTGATGGCAACTGCCATACCATTAGGCATCGTGCCTTTGTACTTGTACAGCACTTGGTCAATATATACCAAACCATCGGATTGGCTATTGTACCATGCTGTCCCATTAAAAGCATTATACCCGATAACAGAAAGTGTATTCGGAATGACGATGCTTGCTACATCATAGCAGTAACTAAAAGCATCTTCCGCAATACTCGTAACCGTGTAGGTCTTCCCATTGCGCTCTACGGTGGCAGGAATGTCAATGGAAGTCATACTGCTGTAAGAGGCATCTTGTGCCACTTCGACCGTGGTGTCAGAAGTGGCACCGTAGAGGTAGTCGCCGGACTTGAACGTGAAGTCGTAGGCGTACATACATGTGGCAACAATAAGTGCCACGAACATAAATAAGGTTTTTCTCATAATTGTTATTTTAGAGTTAAACACACGTGGGCGGCGACTCCAACCGTCCGAATACATAAAAAACAAGCGTGGAATCATACCTCTGCCTATTCTCTGCTTCAAGGTTCCGGCAAGACCCTCCAACAAGAATACACAATAATGCCCACGCCGATATGTATAAACACACCAACGGTGTATATTACACACATCACGGACATCTACTGCATCTTGTCTCGGGCTGGTGAATTTTGCCGGATTCTGAAGCACCGAAAACAAGCGTCAATAAACGCCTTTTCAATAATATAGTTGCTCAGGCTTGCCTGTAGCGGGCATTATTGAGGCACTCTTGTCCGTCCTGACAGACGACTTCCCACCCCAAACTATACCCCTGCAAGCCTTTGCGGTGCAAAAGTAAGGAAATATTTGCACGTATGCAAATAATTTATTTACAATACCGAATTTACAATGTACGATTTATTCGGATATTGGATGTTATGTACGATTTTTCTGTACGATTTTTCAACAAAGGGGAGTTAATAACGCCACAAACCTACAAAACAAGCAAAAACCAGACGCGAAGTCTAATGAGTCAAAATAGTGATCGGACAAGGAAAAAGCAGCACATAACGACGCGAGCCGCGTCGTCTCCCAAGTGCATAGCATCGTCATTCAGTTTGTGCCAAACTGCCCGCGGACGAGGAGAGCACCCCGCTACGTCCACGGACTTGCGGGGACCCCGCGAGGCGTCCGCGTCCCCTGTGATTTCATTTGTAGCAAAAATTCCAATAATGCGTTCCGATAATGTGTAAATGTGTTAGTGTTTGATGCGGTTGCCCTGATTCGTTACGTGATAACCACACAGAAAAAACATGTAATTAGCCATGTAATTAATCATTAATTCTGTTTCGGCAGGAGCAAGAAGACAAAACCCTAACCAGACAAAGACAGAGACATCTATATAACAAGAATAGAAACCAAAACAAACAAAACCTAAACGCGGACAACATATCCGCGTGGGGAAAATGTGATGAATGTGCATTATTGGTACTACTTTACCAACAAAAACTCCGAATATGTAGTATCTTTGCAGCGTGATTC
>DJSG01000080.1 GCA_002440265.1 Bacteroidales bacterium UBA6340
CCTGTTCGGATGAGGCACCGCTGCCTGTTGACCATATCCGTACTGCTTGTACTGGGTTGCTGTGCAGCCTATGCGTTGGTGCCCATCACGGCACCGCGTTTGAGTGAGCCGACAGGTATTGCACCCGCGTATTTCGGACCCAATGCACTGCCGATACCCGATATGTCGGACGGCAGAACAGAGAGCCATCTCCGCATAGAAATTGCGGGAGATGGCTACTTTGGTTATCAAGGAGACCGTACAGCGGATGTGTTTGCACGGGCATATATCCCACTGTTTACGGACAGGGTGAATCTGACCTTGTGGATGCCTGTGCAGGAGTGGTACACCATGACACCGGAGCGGCAACGCACCTGCCGCCTGCAGGACACGGCAGTGATAAGCGGGCATGAGGCAGGCGATGTGTATATATCCACGGATATTCAGTTGCTCAAAGCGCGTAAGTATGCCCCCGATATACTGTTGCGGGCAGCCATGAAGACTGCCAGTGGCGGCAGTTTTGACAAGGCGCGGTACTATGATGACCCGGGATATTTCTTTGATTTGGCTATCGGCAAGTCGCTCTATTTCGGGGGACAGGGAAAGGCTTTCCCCTACTCGGACCCTACGGATGCCAAGGTGGAATTGCGATTGGCGGGCAGTGCAGGCTTTCTCTGCTGGCAGACAGCCGACGGCAGGCAGAACGATGCGGTGATGTACGGGTTGCAACTGCTGCTGAAAACGCAACACATATCGTGGCGTACCACGTGGGGTGGCTATGTCGGTTGGGAGCAATACGGTGACAGGCCGATGAGCATAAAGACTTGTCTGGCAGGGCATATCCGTGGTTTTGAGCCATATATACAATATCAGTACGGCATTAAAGACTACCCCTTCCACCAGTTAAGGGTGGGATTGGCATATCATATCAATATCCTCAACCGCACAAAGAGATGATGATTCGCAGGGGGTTCGCTGTATGCTGGTTGGCGGTTACGGTATGCATAGCCATAACGGCAGTTCCGTATCTTGGAGCAGATAGTGTGGATAGCGAGTTCTTCCGCAAGTGGTATCTGACGACCGACTTGGGACACTACCTCGACAACTACTCGGACTACGTGGTATATGAGTCGGAGACCACCGGCGAGTGGAATACCGGTGACCAAAACGTGTTCTCGATAGCAGGCAACTCGTTTCGCCAGAACAAGTATTGGCTCAACGGTATGCGTATCGACAGCCGTTTTCAGGTGGGCTGTACCCCCTTTCACATGGATATGGGGCGTATGAGTATGATGCTTGACTATCATGAGGGTGTGATGCGCTTTGAGGACGACAGCGTGCAGCGGCAGATGATTGCATTGACGTGTAATGCGGGTAACTTGGGCGGCATATCCAAAGGTACTCGCCAGTTAATCAATCTATTCCACTCTTCGGGTGAGGAACGGACTATGGATAACCGCCCTGTGGATAACCGCAATCACATTATCGGTGCGGGTACGGTGGATGCCACATTTGCCATTCCCGCATACGGCAAACGCTACTATCAACACGTATATACCAACTTCGGTTGGCGCAGCCAGACCGCCTTTGATAGGACCGGCATATCGGGCATGTACACCAAGCCTTACTATACGGTTCAGTTGGATGGTGAACTGCCTATGAGAAGCGATGCTGCACTGGACAAGTTGAATTACTATTTGGTGGTACAAGGGCGCGGGGATTTATGCTCGGAGTTCTTGTATAACCGCAATGAGATTGCTGATTTTCAATCCTATACAGCAGGCATATATGGCACAAAATGTTTTGATAACGGTGGTATGCTGGTGACAGGATTGAGTTGGGCTATGAGCCGTGTCCGCCATGATTCGTTGGAGTTCGCACGTAATATCCTCGACCAAGACGGTGAGGCCTTTGAGCCATGGTACGCAGATGGCAACACCCATGAACTGAACTGGTCGGTGCAATATGACCAGCAGTTGCTACCATGGCTTCGGGTGCATGCGGAGGGGTTTAATTCATTTGTTCATTTTCGTCCGACGACCACGCAATGGAGCAATGCGGTATATGCGCAGAGTATTGCCGATGCGGTACTGACTCCGTTGTATGTGTATGATTGGAGTTCGTCGGCTTTTGGTGCGGGGCTACTGGAAAACGAGGTGCTTGCCGTGGCAGAAAAGCAGTTGGCACGCGGATTAGACATGCAGGCACACATAGGAGTGTCTATTGACGGCATTCTGCTCGGCGACGGTAAGTCGGTAGTCAGTCCTAACCGGCTTGCAAAAATAGGCATACACTATCGCCCGTGCTATTGGTTTGAATTTAGTGTCGTGCTGTCGCACAACCGTATGAGTTACACGCTTGACGAAGCCAAGTATTTGAGCAACAACTATCTGAATGGCGAAATCCGCTACACAGACGGCACGTTGCTTGCCACTACAGGCGGCAAATACCACGCCATAGACAAGGACCTATGGATGCACCAGCCATCGTATGCAGTGCTGGACATTCCTATCCGGTTTACCTTTGACAAGGCAGGGAGGCACCAATTCGCACTGCTATCAAGCATTCGCAAGTACTACAATATGTGGTTTACAACCTACACGGACGGCGTTGATGCCAATATGGCAGAAGAAGACGGACTGTACTATTGGCGCGAGGGCGAGAAGCAATATACAGTAGGTATACAACCCATGTATTTGATGAGCGGGCGCACCGGCAGCAAGACACCCTATTATATGTCCAATGTAGCCAAATACACCTATACGGGCAAGAAGTGGTTTGTCAGTCTCAGTTGGCAGAGTTACCTGATGTCCGGATTTTCCGCGCTCGGTAATGGTCCGCTCCACAACAATATCGGTGTATTGTCAGAGTCAAGTGCCAATCCGAATACATATAAAGCAGCAACAGAGGGCACAATGCCTTATCAGGCTACGGGGCGATTAAACCAGGACAGGGCGTATATTGCCCGTATCCAAGTGACCTACAATGCCTGCAAGTATTTCTCGGTGAGTCTGAATGGCAAGTTCAAAGACGGGCAACCATTCTCCAATTTTCTTGCCAATATCCGCACAGACGGCGCGCACTCGCAGCTGGCTATTTGGAATGATGATGCCAAAGGTATCAATACGGCAAACACATGGTTCGGCAAACGCGAAGACGCATTTTTCAACATAGACCTGCGCCTGACGGGTCGCTGGTGGGTGCGGGGTATTCCATTCCGATTGGACGTAACGTGCTATAACATCTACGATTTCGGAACCGCCCTCACCGAGTACACTTTCGACAACTACAACCACCGCACCTATCCCTACTGGACAGACACCCTCGGCAAGGAGAGTATGCACGAGAGCCGCACTTCGATGTCGCTTTGTATCCCGCGCGGACTCATCACCAAACTGACTATCGGGTTGGAAAAGGACAAACATTGAAAGCGGATAGCAGAAAGAAAATATCATGAGCATTTCCCGAGAAAATATCAATGCCCTGGTAGCGGGTCTGCCTGTTGCCGGATTATTGCTATTAGTAGCCTCATTGCCGTTTCATTACGGCAATATGCAGCGTTTCGCCCTCTACTGGCTGGCCGTCACCTATCCGATTGATTATGTGGTGAACCGCCGTTGGTCGGGTTGGCATTGGACACGCGGCAAATGGGTGTATGTGGCTTTTATTTCCTTTTTCTGTCTTATACCTCTGTGGCAACTCTTCGACCCTGTGCAGACCTCTCTGCTCCAATTCACAATAGAACGCTATTTGCCGTTCCTGGTGATAGGTATCTGCGGCATTGCGGGACTGACGGACAGGTTCCGTGTTGATTATGCGGCATGGACAATGCTGGCGGTCAGCACAGCCATCGTGGTCTATTTGTGCTATACGGTTGGCTTTCACCAACCTGATTTCACACAGTGGGTGTTTCTTTTCAATTTCAACCGTGCAGAGCGAATCAATACCCATATGGTGGTAAATCTCTATTTCAATTTGTCACTCATATTGGGTATGTTTGTCGTGATATACAGCAAACGCCCTATCATTGTGCGCATACTGACCGCTATCTTTATGTGCCCCGCTCTATTTGCCCTGCTCATTACAGAAGGGCGTACCGGTTTGCTGACCTTGCTACTTTGCACCTTTGTACTACTGCTCTACTATATGCTGTTCCAACGCCGTTGGTGGATGCTGTCGATTGTGGCGGTGTTCGTGGTGCTGGCATCTGCTATCGTGGTACATAACGAGCGTCTTGAACAGATTCGCACCACAACCAATCCTCGCATTTATATCTGGGATGTTACGGTACAGGTCATTATGGACAGACCAGTCCTTGGTTATGGTGTTTGCTCCGCGCGCGAAGAGTTTGTGCGACGCGGCTTGGCGGATGAGGCGTTTGATGCACACTATGCCAACGAAGTACGGGTCTGCCCAAAATATACCTCGCAAGGATATACACACTTCGAGATTATGCACCCGCATAATGCAGTGTTGGAGACGTGGATGCAATTCGGTGTGGCGGGAGTGTTTCTTCTGTCAGTGTGTCTGTTGCTGCCGCTACTTATGCGATTAGGCAAGTATCAGCCCTATTTGGATTTGTGCGTATTGGCCTTTGCCATGCAGGCATGCTTTGAATCATTAGGCAACAACCTGCAGCCGATGTACCTATGCCTGATGGTGGTGCTGTTTCATAGCCAGTACTTATCAGATATGAAGCAGCGCAAGTCAAAGGCTCAAGTGTCCAAACACACCGTTGCGGAAATCACGCCAACCACGTAAACACATGCGCAGCGATTCGCATTTGTGTATGCGGTCGTAGAGTACAATGCGCTTAATGGTCTTTATTAACCTTTTCTTGTTGAATGTCTTGTATTCGGGATACAACTTGCTCAGTTGCAGATTATTGCGCACGATATAATAGTATCGGAACGGAGCATGGTCGATATACTCCTTGCGCCATAATCCCATAAGACGGACCATTCGTTTTTCACCCAGTTGGTGTACCAACAAAGCATTGTTCACAATCACCACCTGCATACCCAAGCGGTGTATATGCATACAATACTCGTTATCCACCTCATCAATAAACAACTCTTCGCGGAATCCGTTGGTGGCATGGAACCCTTCTGTGGATAGCAGGCACCCAGAAGTCATTACGGCAATTTTCTCTTCATAGTCTGCAGGGTAGTGCCGTGTATGCCCTGTGTAGTCTTGTCGCGGCGAGAACAGCCCTACCCGCTTGATATTCGGATATTGGTTGGCAGCATCGAGGTAGTACAGCAACTGCTCTTTGTCCCAAACACTATCCTGATCCATTGTCAATATCCACTCCGCCCCTGCGTCTATAGCAGCTCGGCATCCGCGATTGAGGGCTGTGGCAATGCCTAAATTGTCCCCTAATGGAATATATGTATGGCTCGCTTGTGGTAAATCGGAAAGCAAATCTGCATTATCTTTCTGCGAGTTGTCCACTATTATGATGTGCCTGACAGCCCACAGATACGACAGCAGACTATGCACCTGCTCTTCTGTCGGGTTGTACCACACCACGACGGCATATAGATTGTCCTGCTGTATCATTGGATTATGCCGTACGGGGTGTATGTAATATGGTTGTCCGTGTTCTGTTGCAGCAATTGCTTGTTGGGCGCATAATCGGTATCAAAATGTTTGTGATAGCAATGAAACTGCACCAACTGACATTTGCGCGACATAGCAGGTATGCCTTTTCGTCCTAACCGGAACTCCAAATCAATATCCTCACCATATCCCGGATATGCGAAACGCTCGTCAAACCCGTTTACCGACAACAAGTCTGATTTGTAGAGTGAGAAATTGCTCCCTAAGATATAACGTTTTCTTTCGTGGATAAACAAACGGCGTAGCCATTTGGGCAGACGAATCATTTGCTCCATTTGCGTCTTCTGATGTCCGAACAGCGTCTCGCCTAACAGACTGAAGAATAGACCAATACAAAAACTATTTTTGCGAATGGGCTGTGCCAATAGTTGGTGCGTTGTTCGGGGTGTAAGCAGTACACGCCTGCCTGTTACAACCTCTCTCTCTTTCCGTGTCGCATAGTGCTCTTCCAAAAAATGGCGTTCCAGCAGGCAATCCCCATCAATAAACACAAGGTACTCTCCCCGCGCTGCGACAACGGCTTTATTCAATATCTTGTTTTTCTGCCAACCATCATCTTCCTGCCATATGTGGATAATAGGGAAAACGAATTGTTTCTTCATCTGCTCTATGCGTTCAACCACGTCTGCCATACTGCCATCGTCTGCAATCACCACTTCAAAGTCGTGCATCGTCTGCAAAGCAACACTTTCCAATACTCGTTGCAACAAGTCGGGCTTGTTGTAAAACGATATGATGAGTGATAATTTTGGCATCATAATTTCTGTATTCCGTTTTTGCAGACTATTTGGTTAGCGGCTTGCAACTGCTTGCAATACACCATATTCTCGTCGTGGTTCGTCCAATTCTCTTTGTGGTAAAGGTGATATTGTACGGCTAAGTTCTTGACAGACACTATCTTGCATCCATTGCGTTGCATTCGCCATTCGATGTCATAGTCTTCTCCCGTGGCGGGCAAAAGATAGTTCTCGTCAAAACCGTTTATTGCCATGAGGTCAGTACGCGAAAGCGACATGTTGCTGCCTATCAAGTGCTTTGCTCCGCGTCTCAACCATTGGGCGGAGTATAAGAAGAAGCCCTCCTCAACGTGCCTGCACCCCCGCGGACATATCAGGTACGGCAACAGGCAAGGGACTTTGCCCGTCTGCATCACTCTCTCTGATAATGCGGCACTCAATCGCACACGTTTTCCCGCAAGGATAGTACCCCTTTGCGCATATTTGATGTGCATCTCCACAAAGCGCGGGTGCAACACACAATCACCGTCCACAAATATCAGCCAATCGGTGTGTGCAGCCACTACAGCCCTATTGAGAGCCCGTTCTTTGCGCCATCCGGTGTCTTCCTGCGTTAAATGTTGCGTCTGCCAAGGGAATAGGTATCCGTTGACAAACGCTGCCATATCCTTATCTTCTCCGTCTTCGGACAGGATGAGTTCAAAGTCCTGCTCCGTTTGCCGTTTCAGGCTCTCCAGTACGGCTTGCAAAGCACGCACATTCTTGTATATAGAGATGATGACAGTTGCTTTCATAAGTTGGTAATACCTTGATTTATATGCTTGTACCAACGATGTGCGATAACATATTCAGCGGCATAAACGGGGTCGATACCCATAGCCTTGGCGTAGGCTACAGCCATTGTGCGGAGGGCATCGCGGTCGATATTGAGCCGCTCGAAGTTGCGCAGCCCCTGCTCTGTTCCTATATGCCGGTAGAAACGGATACGATTCAAATCTATCATTTCCACTTTGCTCCCATCTTCATTGAACAGGATATTTCCTCCCGAGTAATCCTTATGCAACACGCCTTGTCGGTGTAAAGCAGCCGTAAACTGACCTATCGCCGTCAGGATATTCTCCCTGTTGGGGAAAGCCCTGTTGCCTATTAACTCGTTGAACGTATGCTTGCACTCCGATTCGCGGCACACATACCAACTCTCACGCAAGACACCCGCATAGCGTATCTCGCGGTATGCGACAGGTTCGGGCGTAAGAGACTGTAGGCGCAAGGCATATTCGTAAGACCTGCGTGCTTTCGATTTGGCAAGCAGCCCATAGACAATGCCCCGCAAGAGAGAGGGCGTGGCAAACTGTTTGGAGACCAATCCGTTGTACCGCCGCAGCGTGTTGCGCCCATGGTGAATGATGTCGCCGTCTTGCCAATGCGTGTAGTCGCCCACTACGCGGTCGGTACGGAAGAAGTTGATGAACCGCGACCAAGAGCGATGGTAGTGCAACGGTCCGCCAAGGTAACGCTGCATATATGCGGGGTGCCGGCTATTGACAGCGTCCACGATAGCGCGTTTGCGCTGCTTGGCATCCGCCCGTCGCGAGCCACGACGGACACGGTAGAAGAGTCCCACTTCGTCCAGCAAGTGATAGGTGCCGCCCAACTCCATCATGCTCAACCAGAAGTCCCAGTCCTCGCGATAGATGTCCTGCTCACAGAACCCGCCTGTCCGTTTCCAGTCCGCTTTTCGGAAGAGGGATGTAACAGGTATCATGTTCTTTCGCGCCAAGAGAGCGTGCGAGAAGCGCGGCAGTTGCCATGGCTTGTCCACATCGCCAAACATCCGTGCATAGCAACCTACGACACGCACATCAGGGTGCTGCTCAAGCACTTGCACGGCATGTTCGATGTAGGTGGGACCTATCTTGTCGTCCGCGTCCACTGGCAGGATATAGGTGCCCTGTGCCTCGCGGATAGCATGGTTGCGCGTGGCAGATACCCCGAGTGCCGCTTGCGGAAAGACACGGCAGTTGTCGTGTTCATTGGCATACGCCGTAATAATAGCCAGACTGTCGTCGGTGCTGGCATCGTCCACCATCACTATTTCCAAAGGACGATAGGTAGATGCCTGCACACTATCCAGCGTCTCGCGGATAAAGGGTGCTGCGTTATATACAGGTATTATGACGCTGACGAGTGGCTTCATATCCGGTCTTTGTGTTGGGTGAGTTTGCGCCAGTAGTAGAGAAGGGGATTCTTGTACTTGAGCAACTTCCACGGACGCGATGAGTGTGGTCGGTGCAAGACGGGGTTGTTGGTCATCAGGCGGTTCTCCAACCCGAGTGCAGAGGATTGGTGGGTGATGAAGACATCGTACCAGTTCTTGGTCGGGTCGAGTTGCATGAAGTCGTAAGCGTGCAGGAACTCGTTGGTAATCAGTGTACAACAGAAACTGAAACGCTTCTTGGTGGTATGCACGCCGCGGCTCCAACGATGGGCATAGTCGTATGGATAGTTGATGTCGCCCTGTTCGTTCACCGTTACAGCGGCTACCATTCCCACGCCCTGTTCCACCTGTTCTGCCAATAACCGGAACGTGTCGGGACGCACCACCACATCGCTCTCCACAATCACCAAATGCGCCTGCTCTGCCAATGCCTGTTGCTGCGCACGCTGCAAGACAAGGAGGTAGTTGGGCGAGGGGTGCGCCGTCAAATCGCTGATATTCACCAACGTGAAAGGCAGCGTGTCAGCCAATTCCGCCAAGCGTTGCGTATTCTCAAACGTGGAGTAATCATTGTAAACGGTGAGTGTCTGCCCTGTTGCCAATACGGCACGTATAGCCTCCTCTGCGCGATTGACAGAGTCCTTGACAGGCATGATGATATGCAGGTGAGGGGTTACCATTTCCTGTATTACGCCTGCTTTGCGCCCTTTTGGTTTCCTTTCCGTATCAGGCACATCATGCCAATGAAGGTGAGCAGGGCGTTAAGTATCAGACGCTCGTGCGAGAACACATAGCCATTGAACCAAGTGGCAGAGTGGACATCTATGACCCATGTGATGACGGGTGCCAGGATAGCCACCAAGGGTATCCATTTGTCGCGGACTTGCCATTTGGTAAGAATGCCAAAGCAGAACATTCCCAACAAGGGTCCGTAGGTGTAACTTGCCACTTTGTACACCGTTTGTATGACAGAGTCATCGTTCAGCAAGTGAATGACATAGATACATACAGCCATCAGCAGTGCCATAGCGGCATGAACGATACGGCGTGTGCGGGTGAGTTGTGCGTCACTCTGCGCATGCTTCTGCCCGAGTATATCTATTGTAAAAGAGGTGGTCAGGGCTGTCAGGGCACTACCCGCAGCCGAATAAGCCGCTGCTATGAATCCCACAATAAACAATATGCCCACAATGACAGGGAAGTAGTTGCCCGTTGCCAAGTAGGGGAAGACGTCGTCCCCTTTCAAGCCCGAGATGTCCACACCCGTTTGAGCGGCGTAACTATATAGCAGATAGCCTAATACGAGAAATAATCCTATGACGACAATCTGCATGAGTGCGCCAACGATGATGTTCTTTTGGCTCTCTTTGTAGTTCTTGCAAGACAGTGTGCGCTGCATGAGGTCCTGGTCCAGCCCTGTGGTTGCTACGACAAGGAAGATACCGGCAAGGAACTGTTTCCAGAAGAAAGTGCCCTCCTTGGGGTTGTCGAAAAAGAATGTGCGTGTCATAGGGCTATGGTTCCAACCTTCGACAGAGACGCCCGAGCGCAGGATGAAATAAATACATAGTGCCACGGAGAAGATAAGGCAACAAGTCTTAAGGAGGTCCGTCCATATCAATGACTTGACGCCCCCTTTGAAGGTACACAGGTACACAATCAGTACCGTGAATACGGCATTTGCCCAGAAGGGTACGCCGAGTGGTCCGAAAACCAAGAGTTGCAGTACTTCGCCCACTACGAAGAGGCGCACGCTAGCCCCGAGCATCTTGCTGATGAAGAAGAACCATGCGCCTGTCTTGTAACTCTTCATGCCCAAGCGCTGCTGCAGATACTGGTAGATAGAGGTGAGATTGAGTTTGTAGTAGAGCGGTATGAGTACGTAAGCAATGATGAGTTGCCCCACAGTGAATCCGAGAACCATCTGCATATAGGCGAACCCCGATGTGGCGACCATACCGGGGACACTGACAAAGGTAACACCCGAGATGGCTGCTCCGATGGTGGACATGGCTACAAGGAGCCAGTTGCTGCTGCGGTTGCCCGAGAAGAAACCTGCATTGTCCGCTTTGCGTCCCGCGATATACGAAACAGTGAACAGCAGAGCAAAATACGCCGCAATAACAAGTAGAATGACAAATGGTTGCATAATCTGTACGTTTTGGGTTTGCTACTATCCGGTTCGTTTTCCGAATAATAGCCGCAAAGGTAGTCAAAATTTCCGATATAAGCAACATACGCCCGTTGATAGGATGGCATATCATGGCGGTATTGCCGGTATATTGCTATTGTCTTGTCGGCTTAATCACATACTATTAACTCGACATAAAGTCGAGTTAATAGTATGTGATTAGTAATGGTTAATAGTTAATAGTTAATAACTAATATGCGGTAAGGCGATATTTCCTTCACCTCCAAGGAGAGGCTCAGTAAAATGTTTTGTTAGTGTTAGAATATATTGTACGCTCGTTGGGCGAATGACGACGTGAGCCGCGTCGTCCCCCAGCACCAGATGTATAAAAAGAGACTGCCTAACAATACTTGTCAGACAGCCTCACGGTAGGGGCGGGATATGCCCGTAACGCGATAAAACGGTGCTTATTCTGCCGATTCGATTTGGGTGATGATTTCGTCCATCTCGCGGATGTACTGCTTGTTTTGCCGGTTGCCGATAATTCCGCCCGCGATGCCGCCTGCTATTGCACCTACTGCAA